>DBFP01000019.1 GCA_002294405.1 Anaerolineales bacterium UBA877
ACGAAT
This sequence comes from Anaerolineales bacterium UBA877, assembly GCA_002294405.1. The sequence continues at coordinate 7 of DBFP01000019.1, forward strand.
TGACTAATCAAACTATTTTAGATAGAATTGGACGACATGGAGACAGGAGATGAAGTCTTCATGATCCCAAATAGATTTGGAGAGGACACATGAATATTCTTTGGCTTGGCAGCCGCCATGGACTGAACAATTTTGAACAAATTGCCATTGTTGGAGTGTTATTAACCGCCTTTATCAGCCTGCTCTATGCCTGGCTGCTCCGTGGGAACGTGCTTAAAAAAGATAAAGGTACGACGAAGATGCAGGAAGTATGGGACGCAATCCGCATTGGAGCGGACAGTTACTTAACCCGGCAGTTGAAGACCATCCTGCCTATTATCGGTATTTTAACGGTGGTTTTGTTCTTAAGTGTTTATGTTGTTCCCCCTTCCTCTGAAGCTTCTGGAGAATTTGGATCGAATGCGCAAATCATTGTTGCCATAGGAAGAACAATAGCCTTCATTATGGGGGCTTCATTTTCGCTGTTGGTTGGGCAATTAGGCATGCGTATGGCAATCCAGGCCAACGTTCGGGCTGCCTCGGCCGCCAGGCGGGGTTTGAATGAAGCCTTGACCATTGCCTACTATTCGGGGACGATCACGGGAATGTTGACCGACGGCCTGGGTTTATTCGGAGGCACCATCATCTTTATCATATTTGGAAAAGCTGCTCCGGATGCACTCCTTGGTTTTGGTTTCGGTGGCACACTTCTGGCACTGTTCATGCGGGTGGGGGGAGGCATATTTACCAAAGCGGCAGACGTTGGCGCGGACCTGGTTGGAAAAGTCGAAAAAGACATCCCCGAAGATGACCCGCGGAACGCGGCAGTTATCGCAGATCTGGTGGGGGATAACGTCGGTGACTGTGCCGGCATGGCGGCAGACATCTTTGAATCTTATGAAGTGACGATTGTTTCAGGTCTGATCCTTGGTTTATCACTGATGGCAGTGGATCCCACCCACAGTTTGAAGTGGATTGTCTATCCGTTAATCATCCGTGCCATCGGTGTCATTTCTTCCATCCTCGGCACATTTACAGTACCCATTTGGGAGAATATGCCTAGCAAGGGAGTGTTTGGCTTTTTACATGCCCACGATGCAGAAGAAGCCATGTTCCGCTCTTATGAAGTATCGAGCGTCAATACTGTACTCTGGTCCTTCCTTCTCGCCATCCTTTATTGTCATGACTGGCGAATGGCGATGCTAACCTCCATCGGAGTTGCCCTGGCGGTGGTATTTAACCCCCTGACATCTTATTTCACATCCACCAAGCGTGCTCCGGTAAAAGAAATCGTTGAATCAACTGGTACTGGAGCGGCTACAACCATTCTCTCCGGATTATCGGTGGGGATGGAATCGAGTGTTTGGGCGCTAATAGTGATCGTCATCAGTTTTATTTTTGCTCTCTTACTGTATAAAGGTGACGGTGCCCAGTATGTTCTGTACGCGGTGGCCATGATCGGTATTGGGATGTTAAGTCACACCGGCAATAACGTGGCGATGGACTCTTTCGGACCGATTTCAGACAACGCGAACGGGATCGGTGAAATGGCCTGGCATGATCTGGACGATGAAGATACAAAAAAAGCACGACAGATCATGGCAGACCTGGACGCGGTGGGAAACACAACCAAAGCCATCACCAAAGGAGTGGCGATTGCGTCTGCGGTAATTGCCGCGGTAAGTTTGTTTGCCTCGTTTTTTATCGATGTAGGCAGAGTGCAGCAGGCAGCGAATATTGCCGCCCAGGCAGCAGGACAGGCTATTCCTTTTACCAAACTGTTAAGTGATACGGGCATCCGGGTATCCGAAATACCGGTATTTATTGGGCTTTTATTGGGCGGGGCGCTTCCCTGGTTATTTGGATCTTTATCGATCAAGGCCGTCAGCCGGGCAGCCGGGTTGATAGTCCTTGAAGTTAGGCGACAGTTTAAAATCCCGGGGCTTATGGAAGGGAAGGTTAAACCTGATTACGCCCGCGTGGTAGGTATTTCAACTGCTGCTGCACAGAAGGAACTAATTCCCCTGGCAACGATTTCCGTCTTAACGCCCTTGGCGTTGGGCTTGATGCTGGGAGTGGAAGCGCTGGCTGGGTTTTGTGCAGGCATCATACTCAGTGGGCAACTACTCGCTGTTTTCATGGCGAATGCCGGGGGAGCATGGGATAACGCCAAGAAATCCATTGAGGATGAACCGCGTGATCTCGCAGCCAATACCGGGAAAGGATCTGAGCGACACAAGGCGGGAGTAGTTGGGGATACCGTTGGGGATCCGCTCAAGGATACTGCCGGACCAGCTCTTAACCCGATGATAAAAGTAGTCAACCTGGTGAGCCTGCTTGCAGCTCCGATTATTGTTCGTTACGCAGGTGGAAGTGGGATCACCCAGTGGGTAGTATGGGTTATTGCGATCATATTGATCGCTGCGGTGGGTTGGGCAATTACCCGATCGAAGGCAGCTGCTCCAGCATTGAAGTAATCACAAGAGTATTAATTGTTAATTCACGGTTTCCAAATAATTAGAAACCGTGAATTATTATTGATATGCGTATATCCATTACAAATTTTATTCAAACTTTATATTAGTAATAAAAGTACTACTACCCGATTCGTCTTTTCGTCAAATTGAAAATTTATTGGAACTTGTTATTCTTTTTTCTCAAAATATCGCCTCTGCCATTCGAAGAGCTTGTTCAGAGCTTCAATGGGTGAGAGCGAGTTGACATCCAGGTCATTTAATTCATCTAAAAGAGGATTAGTTTCTGGAAAGAGTGCCACCTGCTGGGCTGCATATGGATTAATACGAACCGCCTGGCCCGATGATTTTTCTAATCCCGACATAATTTCTGCCGCACGCTGAATAACCGGACGAGGTAAACCAGCCAGTTGTGCAACATGGATGCCATACGAACGATCTGCGCCTCCAGGAATAATTTTATGCAGGAAAACTACAGTCCCATCAGCCTCGGTGACAGCCACATTGTAATTGTGTACTCCGGGTAGAAGATCTGCGAGCTGGGTCAGTTCGTGATAGTGGGTGGCAAAAAGTGTTTTGGAACGCAAAGAAGGGTGATTGTGGATATACTCGACTATTGCCCAGGCGATCGAAACTCCGTCATAAGTGCTGGTACCGCGCCCGATCTCGTCGAGGATAAGGAGGGATCTTTGGGTGGCATGATGCAAAATATTGGCGGCCTCTATCATTTCCACCATAAATGTTGATTGACCGGCATGGATTTCATCCAAAGCGCCGATGCGGGTAAAAATCCGGTCCACGAGCCCGATCCTGGCTGAAGTCGCAGGGACGAATGATCCTATTTGTGCCATCAACACAATCAATGCAGCTTGACGGAGATATGTTGATTTTCCAGACATATTCGGCCCAGTAATAATACGGACGATCTCCCCCTTTTCGAATATGACATCATTAGGGACAAACCTTCCTTGTTGGATGGAAGTCTCAACCACGGGGTGACGTCCATCATGTATTTCCAATGTATCATCGGACATAATTTCAGGCCGTATGTATCCCTCGAGAGCTGCAACCTCAGCCAGAGTAATATATACATCCAATTCAGCCAGACCATGCGCAGTAGCCAGCAAGTGTCCTGATGATTTTTCGAGGACTTCACAGATTTCCCGAAAAAGCCGCTGTTCAATCTCGTGAATGCGTTCTTCTGCGTTCAGTACGAGGGTTTCATATTCCTTCATTTCAGGAGTTATGAAGCGTTCAGCATTTACCAAAGTCTGCCTGCGAATATATTCTGGGGGAGCATTGACAGCCTGCCCCTGTGAGATCTCGATAAAATACCCGAAAACCTTGTTGTAACCAACTTTGAGGGTTTTAATTCCAGTCCGCTCACGTTCTTTCACTTCCAAGTCATTAATCCAATCCCGGGCATGGCGGGAAGCCTCGACCACATCATCCAATTCGGCAGAATAACCGGATTTGATAATCCCAGTGTTTTGCAGGGTTGCAGGGGGGTCTTTTTCAATTCCAGATTGAAGCAACGCATATTCTTCAAGGCAGGGATTCATTTCATTTATTGGTAAATTTAGTGAAGCGTTTTCACCAACGAAATAATTTATTATGTTTGGCAGATGTTGAAGTGATTCTCGCAAAGAGACCAGATCCCTAGGCTGTGCGTGGTAGGAGAGAATCCGATTAGCCACCCTTTCAAGATCAGAAAATGGTTTCAACGCAGAACGCAATTCAGAGCGAAGCATCGAGCGCGAAAAGAAGAAGTCAACATTTTCCTGTCTCGCCCGGATACGGTCCCCATCCAGCAACGGCTGGCTGATCCATTGGTGAACCAGTCTTTTTCCCATGGGTGTGACGGTTCGATCGAGAACTCCCAGCAAAGAGCCCTTGAGTCCACCTCGAAGGGATTCGGTCAATTCCAGGTTTCGGCGGGTTGCCGAGTCCAAGGTCATGAATTCATTCAGGCTATAAACGTGCAAGTTGTCAAAAAGTGCCAGAACAGTTGCATCGGATTCTTTCAGATACTGAATTATCCCGCCTGCTGCCCGAATTGCCAGGGGAAAATTCTTAATCCCAAAGCCATCCAGGGTGGAGGTTTCAAAATGTGCAAGTAGTGTATCCTGACTTTTTCCAAAGTCAAAATGCCAAGCAGGCCTGGCGGTGAAGTGACCGGAAATTCCCTGAGGGATAATCAAATTATCAGGGAAAATGATTTCAGCAGGGTTCAACCGAGATAATTCCGCACGAATAGGTCCCCAAGCCTCCCCGACCTCATTGGATGAATCAACCGACCCCATTTGGAGTTCGGTGACGGCAAACTCTCCAGTGGTTATATCTATGTAAGAGATCCCAGCGCGATCATTTTCCAAAACAAATGAAACCAGGTAGTTGTTGGTATCCCCTTTAAGGAGACCCGGTTCAATAATGGTTCCGGGAGAAACAACACGGACCACTTTTCGAGGAAATATACCCTTGGTTGGTTGGCTGCCAACTTGTTCACAGATGGCCACATGGTAACCTTTCTCTATTAATCTCGAAAGGTAGTTCTCAACCGCATGAAACGGGATGCCGGCCAGTGGAGCACGCAAACCCTTTCCAATCGGACGGGAAGTAAGAACAATATCCAACTCGCGCGACGCAATTTCAGCATCCTGGTCAAATGTCTCATAAAAATCCCCCAGACGGAAAAACAGGATGGCATTTGGATATTGACGCTTTATTTCAAGGTATTGCTGGCGGATCGGAGTAACATCTTCGGTCATAGGACAATTTTACTTCTTCTCTAATAAATATGTACCCATACATGCAAATGCGCTATAATACCGTTACTATACTCAAACGAAAAGGAGACTGATATGGCTAGTGTAACGTACGATCACATAACGAAGGAATTCGGTAACGTCAAGGCAGTGAACGATTTGAACCTGCAAATTGAGGACAAGGAATTCCTGGTCTTTGTCGGACCTTCGGGATGCGGGAAAACCACCGCATTGCGCATGCTTGCCGGGTTGGAAGAAATCACAACCGGGCAAATTAAAATTGCTGATCGGGTTGTTAATGACGTCCCTCCGAAGGACCGTGACATTGCCATGGTGTTCCAGTCGTACGCTTTGTACCCGCATATGACGGTATATGATAACCTGGCCTTTGGCTTGAAACTTCGTAAAACACCCAAAGAAGAAATCAAGCGAAGGGTCCAAGAAGCGGCAGATATCCTGGGGATAGGGGAATTGCTGACTCGCAAACCACGACAGCTGTCTGGCGGTCAACGCCAGCGAGTGGCAGTTGGGCGGGCGATCGTACGCGAGCCTAAGGTCTTCTTGTTTGATGAACCTCTCTCCAACTTGGATGCCAAGCTGCGTATAGCAATGCGTTCTGAAATCACCAAGCTGCATCACCGCTTGGGGACAACTTTCATTTATGTTACTCATGACCAAATGGAAGCAATGACCATGGCTTCCCGCATCGCGGTGATAAACAAAGGCGTGCTCCAGCAATTGGATACACCACAAACCTTATATGATCACCCGGATAACATGTTCGTAGCGGGATTTATTGGCGCGCCGGCTATGAACTTTTTTAAAGCCAAATTGCGCAAGAATGGCAATCAACTGGTTGTTGAGACTGGTTCCTTTAATGTTCCGATACCAGCAGAACGCATGAAGGCTTTCCAGTCATATATTGACAAATCTATCGTGTTCGGCATTCGTCCGGAAGATATTTATAATCCCGTGTTCGTCCCACCAGGGATCCATGTGGCATCCGTGGAGACAAAAGTGGATGTAACGGAACTTATGGGGAACGAAATATTCCTATACCTGTTGGCTGGTTCGGATAATATAGTCGCCCGGGTTGACCCCCGAACTGATTTTCACATTGGTGACAAGGTCCAAGTTTCATTCAACCTAGATAAATGCCATCTGTTCGATCCTGAAACTGAGCTAGCAATCCGTTAATCTTTTTTCATATAACTAACCGCCAGGTGCAGGTTTCCTGGCGGTTTATTATGTCTGAGGCAAAATATGGAAGAAAAGATCAAACTTGTTCTGATACGTCATGGGCAAAGCACCTGGAATCTTGAAAACCGTTTCACCGGCTGGACAGATGTTGAATTAACTGATCAAGGATGCCAGGAAGCCCACACGGGCGGGCAATTATTACGGGAAAAGGGGTTCTCATTTGATATTGCATATACTTCAGTGCTTAAGCGCGCCATCAGAACCTTGAACATTGTCCAAGAGGAAATGGACCTGGAATGGATTCCCGTCATTCGAGCGTGGGAATTGAATGAAAGGCATTATGGAGCGCTGCAGGGTCTAAACAAAGCTGAGACCGCTGCCAAATTTGGTGAAGCCCAGGTCAAGATTTGGCGTCGCAGTTACGATGTGCCGCCGCCGGCTCTTGATCTGAATGATGACCGGCATCCAAGATTCGACCGACGCTATGAAGGTTTGACACCTGCCCAACTCCCTGCCACCGAATCTTTGAAAATCACCCTGGAACGCGTTTTACCCTACTGGTATAAAACTCTTGAACCGATGATCAAGTCTGGTAAGCGGGTCTTGATCGCTGCACATGGCAACAGCATTCGGGCGTTAGTCAAGTATTTGGATAATATTTCTGAAAACGAAATCACCGAGTTGAATATCCCCACCGGCATCCCATTGGTCTATGAATTCGATCGTGACATAAAACCCATGAAGCATTACTACCTTGCGGATGAGGAGACAGTTCGGAAAGCCACTGCAGCTGTAGCTGCTCAAGGGAAAGCCAAATAATAAAAATGGCGGGTGTGTCATTGAAAAGACACATCCGTTTCTATTTTTACCGGGAGATCTATTTCCTTTTTTGACCCAACAATGAGAGCAGGGCGGCTATGACCAACGCGCTAGCAATGATTAATGTTACGGTATCCCGGGCGGTTGAGAACTGTAAACCTGGCGAAGGGATTGAAGTTGGAGGAACAGAAGTCCAGGTGCTGGTCTGGGTGGATGTCGGCCACCGGGTACCCGTCGGAATCCTCGTCGGAGTAGATGTTGGGGGTGATGGCGTTGGCGTATAAGCGATCCGAATGACAAGTTTTTGGCTAGTATATATTGTGTATTTTGAATCCAACCCATTTATAGAGCGGAGATCAGCAGGAGATATCCCATAAGAAAGGGCTATTCCAAGCGCAGTATCTCCTGACTGAACAATATAAGTGATCGATCCATCAGGATTGGGGGTATTGGGTACCAGAGTTGCTCTGGGGGGTATATATGATGGCGGTGGAGTGAAGGGGCGGGGAGTACCGCCAGCAGCCAGTCCGCAGTCAATTACATAATAGAATGTGTTTCCAACAACCGCCACACCAGCTCCAATATCCTGCAAATTTGGCGAAATCATTGTATTCAGATGCGGATCATCTCCTGTCCATATTTCAACTGCCTGTGCAGCAGAGAGACCAACCCCTGCGACAATATTTTCGGAGAAGAAACCACCCAGGCTTAAGTCTCCCGCGACCGGGTATCCGGCTTGTAGGGCACGTTCAAATGGACGGAGTCCATCGGGACCAGCATGCGTAATCGTTCCAATAGATTGGTTGTATTCAGCCTGCCGTTGGGAGATGCTCATCAGAATTGAATTGGGGGTGTATGGAGGTAATCCTCTAGAAATCCTAAAAGAATTAACCGCATCGATCAACTCAGAAGATGTTGAGAAATTAGGGGAAAAAGATGTATTCGCGAGCACCATAATTGGCGAAATGGAAATCGAAAAGGTCAGTCCTATCCCGAGGATGGCATGCAGAAATTTTTGCATGAGGACATTATAACTTCTGGAATGTCTTTGGGCGCAGACACTTTAGCATGGTTCGCATTCGATAAAATGAAGGGGGGGATATTCGTCCTGTGGCAAGGTGACATTGGTCATGATTTTGCTTGAGCGCGATGCAGTAGAATAAAACTGGAGTCTCGAAATTCCCATAATGCTCACAATTGCGGTTCTCACAGGAGGCAAATCGGTTCGCATGGGGAAGGATAAGGCAGTTATTTCCTTCCGAGGAGAAATGCTCCTCCAGCGTATTTTGGAAATTGTGGCAAATGTGGCTGAAGAAATACTCATTGTTGGCCCTTCAAACAAAAAGTATCATTCCCCCGATATTAAAATCAAACCGGATCTGATCCCAAACCGTGGACCGATGGGGGGTCTTTACACAGGGCTAGCAGAAGCATCCCATCCGGCAGTTGGAGCGGTGGCGTGCGACATGCCTTTTGTGAATGCGCAGCTCCTTGCCCATCAACGAAACATTTTATTCTCAGAGAACGTGGATGTTGTCGTCCCAGCCACACCGAGGGGGCTTGAACCTCTGCATGCTGTTTACCGAAGAGAGACCTGCCTTCCCATCGTTAAGGAAGCGTTGGACCAAGGCAAGGAGCGTCTGATTTCCTGGTATTCAGAAGTCAAGGTGCGTGTATTGACGCGGGATGAAATAAAACCCTTCGACCCCGATGGTTTAATATTCTTGAATATTAACACCCCGGAAGAGCTTTTCCGGGCTGAAAATATGGAACATGATCTTCTCCGACCGAAGACAATAAGGCAAGATTGAATATCAGCACTCCTTACATATCAAGGTTAAATTCCATGAATCATCCCACAATTTCTCTCGAACTGAACCGAATTGACAATGGGGTTTGGCAAAAAGATCTTGGCAGAACACCCACCGAAATTCCAGTATTACTTACCGTCAACGGGAATCCCTGGGTGGAATTCATGTGCACACCCGAACATCTAGATGCCTTGGCGGTAGGATTTCTATTTAATGAAGGGCTTATCGATTGCGCGAAAGATATCGCTCAATCGCGTGTTTGCCCAAAGGGGGATAATGTAGACGTATGGACTAGCCACCCCATTGAAAAACCATCCCATTGGCGCATGACTTCTGGGTGTGCAGGCGGAATTACATCCGTTGGGATGGAGGCGGGTCTGCCAGAAAAGGAATTACCTGCTCCTCCACGGGGATTTCTCTGCCAATTTGAAGAATTAACCCTAAATCCTTCTATGATAAATGGGTTGATTCTTGATTTATACCGGGTACAGGAGTTGCATAGACAGAGTGGGGGGGTGCACGCATCTGCTTTAAGCGATGGGAGACACCTTTTCCTATCCTGCGAGGATATTGGCAGACACAATACTTTGGATAAACTAGCCGGACGGGTACTGCTGGAAAATATTGTCGAACCGCGTCGAATAATCCTTACCACTGGACGGATCAGTTCAGAAATGCTTCAGAAATCCGCGTCGCTTGGGGTCTCGGTGGTAATTTCATTTACCTCTCCGACCTCCCTGGCGGTGCAACTAGCAGATCAATGGGGAATGACATTAATCGGTTATGCTCAAAACAAGCATTTCAAAATCTACTCACATCCAGAACGAATAGAGGCATGATGACAAAGGTGATACGATGACCAATCGAAAAACCAAGTTTAAACTTGTATCGCCGCGCGTCGAGGCGGTTGTGAAAGCGCACGATTACCAACCCCGGGAAATCCTTGATGTACTCATGGAATTGCAGACCGAATTTGGAAAATTGAACCGGGATATGCTAGATGACGTGGCGCGTCAACTTGAATTGCCTCCCAGCCGGGTTTACGGAATCGCCTCTTTTTATTCAATGCTGGAGGTGGGGGAAGATACTTCCAATGCTGGAAAGGTCAAGGTACGCGTTTGCGATGGACCGGTTTGTTGGTTGTGTGGGGGGGGCGAAAAATCTGTCAAGGATGAAGCAGGCATGCATGCTGATTGGAACGTTGAGCGTACAAGCTGCCTCGGTTTATGTGACCAAGCCCCGGCAATGCTAATTAATGGTAAACAAGCTGGTCCAGTCGTGCCTGGGAAGATAAGTGAATCCATGGTTGGAAAAAATTGGAAACCCAGAGATTACCGCCAACCACGTAAGGGAGAGCTCAGGGTTATGCTTGCAAATACTGGGAAAATTGATCCTGACTCGCTGAATTCTGCATTATCTGTTGGGGCATATCAGGGATTGCAGGCAGCTCTACGACGTTCACCAGGCGAGGTAATCAGTGAAGTGGATAACTCCAACCTGCGAGGTCGAGGGGGAGCAGGATTTCCAACCGGGCGGAAATGGCTGTTTGTGGCTTCAGCCACCCGAAACCCAAAATATGTTGTTTGCAACGCGGATGAGTCTGAACCTCTGATCTTTAAAGACCGAATCTTAATAGATACCAATCCACACCAGATACTCGAAGGGATGGCGATTGCAGGGTACGCAGTCGGGGCTGACACAGGTTATATCTACATCCGCGGCGAATATGCTGAGCAGGCTGAACGGTTAGAAAATGCCGTAATACAGGCTGAAAATGCGGGATGGTTGGGAAACAATATTGCAGGCAGTAATTTCAATTACAAAGTTCATATCCATCGCGGCGCGGGGGCATACATTTGTGGCGAGGAGACGGCGTTAATCGAATCGCTCGAAGGAAAGCGCGGTGAACCACGCATCCGACCCCCTTATCCACCGACTTATGGGATTCATGGATTTCCAACGCTGGTCAATAACGTGGAAACCTTTGCTTCGATTCCGCATATTCTTAGGCAAGGAGCCGAATGGTATAAGAAATTAAGCAATAATCCATCCGGCGGGACAAAACTATACATGCTCTTGGGACACATTAATCAACCGGGTTTATTTGAAGCCCCGTTTGGCCTGTCATTACGACAAATCATAAATGATTTCGGCGGCGGAATGCAACCTCACTCCAAATTCCACTTTGCATTATGCGGAGGTGCAGCAGGGACAATGGTGGATGAAACCCTGCTCGACACGCCCATTGATTACTCCTCGGGAAACAAGGGAATTTCCTTGGGAGCGGGAGCGTTTCTGATCTGCGATGAAAAAATATCACCTGTAGCCATGCTGCGCGAGCTTATGCACTTTTTCATGGTCGAATCATGCGGCAAATGCACTCCCTGCCGTGAAGGGACAACCCGAGGATATGAATTGCTTGTGCGCCTGGCAAAGGGGCAAGGTCTGCCCGGAGATGTTGACGAGTTGGAAAACCTCGGCAATGTGATGCAAGCCGCTTCTTTCTGTGGATTGGGTCAATCTGTGCAAATACCTGTCAAATCAGCCNNCTGGCTCAAGAAAACCAGACTGTTCTTGAGGCTGCCCGTGAAAATGGGATAGAAATCCCCACCTTATGTCATCACAAAGACCTTACGCCAGTTGGTTCATGCCGTCTTTGCGTTGTTGAAGTCGATAAAATAAATGGTCAAGTGGCTTCGTGCAATCTTCCAATCTCTGAAGGAATGGTTGTACGCACAGAAACTCCGGCGTTAATCCAAACCCGCCGAACGGTACTATCCCTTCTCTTACAAAATTATGTTGAAGAGGACCGAGCTTCCCACGATGCCCATTTAACCGAGTTCGAGCACTGGCTTAGGTTCTATGATGTCCGGCAAAGGGAAGGAATAGTTATTTCGCCTCGCTACCAGGTTGACGGCGATCCAAATCCATTCATTAGGGTGGACCTAAATAAATGTATTCTATGTACGCGTTGTGTCCGTGCTTGCGCAGAAATCCAGGGACGTTTTGTTTGGGGTGTCGGCGAAAGGGGAAGCCATACTTTTATTGTGGCTGGGGCTGATACGACCATGCTCGATGCCCGGTGTGAATCCTGCGGAGCCTGCGCGGCTTACTGCCCAACCGGGGCTTTGGATCATAAACTATCTTTCCTTCAAGCGGATCCCGATCAAAAGGTTCTCACTACTTGCCCTTATTGCGGGGTGGGGTGCAAGTTCGACTTGAATATCAAAGACGGGAAAATCATCGGGGTTACCTCCAATCCGCGAGCACCTGTGAACGGCATGCATTTGTGCGTAAAAGGAAGGTATGGGTTTGATTTTGTTCACCACCCCGACCGGATTACCAGGCCGCGAGTTCGCCGCTATCTATTGGAGGGAGGAGAAAAAATCGTAAACGGACCCGGCTGGGATTGGGTTGAAATAGGCTGGGACGATGCATTGGATCTCACAGCCAAAAAAATAGTTACCACAAAGAAAACCTTTGGCAGTTCCAGTATCGGCATCCTGGCTTCAGCCAAGTGTTTGAACGAAGAAAATTACCTGATGAATAAACTTGCCCGGCAGGTTTTAAGCACGAATAACATCGATCACTGTGCCCGCTTATGCCATTCATCCACGGTGGCAGGTCTGGCCACCTCTTTTGGTTCAGGCGCGATGTCCAATTCAATGGATGATGTGGTTGAGAAGGCGGCTGCGATCCTGGTTATCGGATCCAATACAACCGAACAGCACCCTGTATTCGGTTCCAGATTGCGCCAAGCGGTATTGAGGAACGGAGTCAAATTAGTGGTGGCAGATCCAAGAAAAATCGACCTGGCTGAATTCGCGAGGCCAGAATATGGGGGGTTATATCTTCGACATCGCCCTGGTACTGATATTGCACTGGTGAACGGGTTGATGCGCCTAATTTTGCATAATGGATGGGAAGATAAAGATTTTATTGCTGGACGGACAGAAGGTTTTGACGAGTTCGCGGCAACCATCGAGGACTATACCCCCGAAAAGACCTGCGAAATAACCGGGATATCACAAGAGCAGCTTCGAAGGGCCGCTGAGATCCTGGCGTTAAATAAACCAATGGCAGTAATATGGGCAATGGGAATCACCCAGCATATTGTTGGAGTATTAAACGTGATGACCCTGGCAAACCTCCAAATGCTTCTGGGTAACATGGGGAAAGAAGGCGGTGGAGTGAATCCGTTGCGTGGGCAGAATAATGTCCAGGGCGCATGCGATATGGGTGCGCTGCCCAACGTTTACCCCGGATACCAGAATGTAATCAATCAAGAATCCCGTTTGAAATTCGAAAACGCATGGGGGGTGGCATTACCAGACCAGGCAGGTTTAACAGTCACGGAAATGATCCCTGGTTGCGAAGACGGGCGGATTAAAGCTCTGTATATTTTGGCAGAGGATCCGATCATGAGTGATCCGGACACTGGTCATGTAAGGAAAAGCCTGGAAAAGTGCGACTTCGTGGTTCTCCAGGAAATATTTCCCACGGAAACATCCGTTTATGCTGACATATTATTGCCCGGGGTCAGTTTTGCTGAGAAAACCGGAACTTTTACCAATACCGAGCGGCGTGTGCAAATGTGCCAGAAAGCCATTGAACCGATCGGTGAATCAAGACCAGATTGGCAAATTATAGTGGATATCGCCAAGCGGATCATCGCCTTTGGGGGGGATGTAATCCAGCCTGCTCCACAATCCGGATGGGAATATGACAATACTGGCGAGATCATGTCGGAAATTTCAAAAGTTACGCCTTCTTATTCAGGAGTATCTCATGCGCGGTTGGAAGCGGGGGAATGCCTGCAATGGCCTGTAAAGGGACCTGACCACCCCGGAACACCAGTTTTACATATCGGACAATTCACCCGGGGTAAAGGAAAATTTATCGCAACCAACCATATTCCGCCGGCGGAGTTACCCGACGAAGATTATCCGGTGCTGCTTTCAACAGGTCGTGTTCTGTATCACTGGCATGGCGGAGAGATGACCCGCCGTGCCAAAGGATTGATGGGGGTATATGACCAGGCACTGGTGGAAATAAACCCCGAAGATGCTGCAAGCTGGAAAATCAGGGACGGTGCATTTGTACGGGTAACTTCCCGCAGAGGGGCGATTGAAGCCGAGGCGTGGATCACCGATCGCGTCCCAACCGGGATGGTATATGCAAATTTCCACTTCCCTGAAACATCAGCAAATATCCTGACCCACGCATCCCTCGATCCGGTGGCGAAGATTCCGGAATATAAGATCAGTGCAGTGAGGGTGGAGGTGTGTTAATCGGGTGTAACACGAGGTACTTTTATCCATTTTTATAGTGACATTACTCACAAGTTTTGATTCAAATAGCAAAGAAGCAGGTTGAAGCAATCTAAAGGTATATAATTGGTTTGAGATATTAAACATTAGAAATTCATCTGCATGAAATTGATTAATGGATTGAACCAAATATCATCTTTTACTGGTCTGAAGATAATTTATCTGGAGGTGTAATAAATTATGCAGAGTAAAACCTTCGAAGTTCCGGTTATGTACGGCGACCATCACGTCAGTGAAGTTCGCCGTATTTTACTTTCAATACCTGGAGTGGAAAATGTCTATGCCAGCAGCGCATTTAGGGTGGTAGAAGTTGCGTATGATCCAGAAAAAGTCAATGATGTTGAAATTCAAGTTAAATTGGAAGACGCAGGCTATCTTGGGGAATGGCTGCTGCACACGGAATCAGGTAAAGCTGTGGGATCGTCGGATGGCATTCCCCAGTTTATGCGCCACACGGCTGTCAATGAACAGGTAAAGAAAGTTGTAGGATTTGCACAAAACGTTAATTATCGTGGTCGTCCGTTATGGCCCTGCCCCGGTATGGGCACTATTAAAGGTATGGAAGAGGAATAAACAATATGCCAACAAAAAGAACTGCCAAGGAGCAAAGTGTAGATCCAGCTGCCCAGCAAATGTTGATTCGTGCCGAAAAGTTGGGCATTGGAACCGCCTTTAGTCGGGCTGATGAAATGGCACCATGTAATATTGGAGCTGCTGGGTTATGTTGCAAGCAGTGTGGAATGGGCCCCTGCCGATTGACGAAGGCTGGCCAGGTTGGTGTTTGTGGTGCCACCCTGGATACCATCCAGGCGCGTAATTTTATTCGATCCGTAGCCGCAGGGTCTGCAGCCCATTCGGATCACGGGCGGGATATGGCTTTTACTCTTAAGGCGGTTGCCAATGGAGAAGCAGAAGGTTATACCATCCGTGATGTGGCGAAATTGAGAATGGTGGCTACCAACTGCGGAATCGATATAAACAACCGGACGCCGGAAGACATTGCGAACGATCTGGCAGACCTGTATATTGCCCAATTCGGGCAACAAAAAGGGGAGACAGTACCCGGGCTGCGAGCCCCCAAAAAGCGCCAGCAATTATGGCGACAGAATAAAGTGTGGCCGCGAGGGGTAGACCGGGAGGTTGTGGAAGCCCTCCACCGGACACATATCGGAGATGATCAGGATGCTGAGCATATCCTTTCCCACGCCATTCGCACAGGGTTGGCTGACGGTTGGGGGGGATCCATGATCGCAACTGATATTTCTGACATCCTTTTCGGCACGCCGGCACCGGTATTGGGTCAGGCGAACCTGGGGGTTTTAAAAGAGAACATGGTCAATGTCATTGTTCATGGACACGAACCGACATTAAGCCAGATGATCGTAGCAGCCACACAAGATCCGGAAATCATTGAATATGCCAAGAAGGCAGGTGCCAAGGGAGTCAATCTCTCGGGTATTTGTTGCACTGCGAATGAAATCCTTGTTCGCCAGGGGATCCCAGCTGCAGGTAATTTCCTGCACCAGGAACTGGCAATCATGACCGGCGCAGTCGAAGCGATGGTTGTCGACGTTCAATGTGTCATGCAGGCACTGGTCAGCCTGGCAGCTCACTTTCACACCAAGGTAATTACCACTTCTCCAAAGGTGCGGATCACGGGAGCGACACATATCGAATTTGATGAACACAAGGCATTGACAATTGCCAAACATATTTTGAAAGAAGCCATTGATAATTACAAGAACCGTGGGAAAATTGAAATTCCGGATATAAGGGAGGATTTGATCCCCGGTTTCTCAAACGAATATATTAACTACATGCTGGGGGGTTCTTTCAGGGCTTCCTTCCGACCATTGAACGACGCAATAATGGCTGGACGCATCAGGGGGGTTGCCGCCATAGTTGGCTGCAACAATCCAAGGTCCTCACAAGATTACCTTCACAACCTTGTTGTCAAGGAGTTACTAAAACAGGATGTGCTAATCGTCCAAACTGGGTGCGGAGCGCTTGCCAGCGCAAAATTAGGTCTGATGCTCGGTGAGGCTGGTTTAACTGAAGTCGGTCCAGGTCTACGGGAAATATGTGAAACCGTCGGGATTCCACCCGTGCTGCATATGGGATCCTGTGTAGATAATACCCGAATCTTAACCGTCCTTACACAAATGGTGGAAGAAGGTGGGTTGGGAGATGACATCGAGCAAATTCCTGCGGTTGGATTGGCGCCGGAATGGATGAGTGAAAAAGCGCTTGCCATTGCAGTTTATTGTGTCGCTTCTGGAGCCTATGTCATTTTTGGTGGTTCGTCGCCCATAAGTGGCATGCCCGATAGAATCCAGGATAGTGATAAAGTGCTTCATTACATCAGCCATGGGTGGGAAAAGCTATATGGAGGTAAGCTGGAGTTCATCCCTGATCCAAATGAAATGATCGCAGCGACTCTTGCCCATATTGATAAAAAGCGGGCTGCATTGGGACTGCCAGTTTACGATGCAACAAAATGGGGCAAGAGCGGTGATGCTCAAATGTTGGAACTGGAGAAACTACCCATTGACCAACGCCGCAAGGCAATCTACGGAACAGCAGCAGACTAGCATTCAGGAGATCTCATCATGTCACGATATATTGCCACCCGAGCTATGCGCGGCGCAAATTCCCTGGTCACTGAGGCGGAGCTTATGTTGAGCAGGGCCTTGACGGAAAAAGGTCCGGATACAAAAGTCTCATTTCCCAACACTGCTTATTATTTACCAACCATACTTGGGATGACAGGAATCCAGGTTGAAACGTTGGGACAGCTACAACCAGTCATTAGCAATGCCCGTGCTTTACTGCATCCGGTTCCTTCGGATACACATTGGACCCCTTATTTGGGTGAAACCTTGGACAGCGGCATGGCGACCCTGCTGGCAGCTGAAACCATTGAAGCGGTTCGGTTTGCATATGGATTTCAACCTGAACAAGTACCGAATTTTCACCTGGCAGGTGGGACTTCATTCACAAGCCCGGATGCAAGTGCGGATGCTGAAAAGGCTGCTATAAACAGTCATTTAAATGGTCCGATCGACGATATACGCTTGCGATCATGGGGCATCCAGTTGGTCGATGGACGCATGCCTGGTTTTGCTGCCATTGTAGGGTGTGCAAAGTCCAATGAAGTGGCGGTTAAGATCGTCAGAGAACTCCAGAAGCGCAACATTCTTTGCTTCCTTTCCGGCAACGTGAATGGTCGGAGCATTATCCACCAATTGATGGAAGAAGGGGTGGAACTTGGCTATGACACTTATACAGTACCTTTTGGTACCGATACCATCAGCGCGATCTACGCCCTGGGATTTGCAACTCGATCAGCCCTGACATTTGGTGGTTTGAAAGCAGGTATGGCCAGGGAAATTCTTCTGTATAACAAAGACCGGGTTTTCGCCTTTGTATTGGCGCTCGGTGAGGTGGATGATCTTAAATATGCTGCAGCAGCCGGGGCCATCAATTACGGTTTTCCCGTGATCGCGGATACCGTGATTCCCGAAATCCTTCCGACGGGGGTCACCACGTATGAACACGTGGTAAGCATGCCGTTCGATTCTATTGAAGGCAAGGACGACCTTGAACGAGCCGAACGCCTGGTGCAGAAATGCATCGAGGTGCGTGGGGTCAAAGTCAAGGTATCCAGCGTGGATTTGCCGGTCCCGTACGGTTCGGCTTTTGAGGGGGAAGTTGTCCGCAAAGCCGACTTGCGCATTGAGTTTGGCGGCAAGCATTCGCGCTGTTTTGAGTATCTCCACATGGCCCCCATGGAAGAAGTAGTGGACGGCAAGATCGAGGTCATTGGCAAGGACTTTTCCGATGTGCCCGCCCAAGGCTCAACAGACATGGGGATCGTGATCAAGGTAGCCGGACGAAACATGCAACAAGATTTTGAACCAGTTCTGGAACGTCAAGTTCATTACTTTGTAAATGGTGCATCTGGAATTCAGCACGTTGGGCAAAGGGATATCGCTTGGATACGCATCTCGAATGCTGCGGCTGACAAGGGTTTCAATCTTTCCCATTTTGGAAAAATCCTGCATGCCCGGTTCCATGAAGATTTTGGTGCAATTGTAGATAAAGTCCAGGTCACGATCGTGACTGATCCCAATCTACATACAGAATGGTTGGATAAGGCTCGAGCCGCATATGATTTCCGAAACAAGCGCCTCGCTGATTTGACCGATGATAAAGTGGATGAGTTCTATTCCTGCACTCTCTGCCAATCTTTTGCCCCAAATCATGTTTGCGTTGTCAGTCCACAGCGTCTCGGATTATGTGGAGCCTACAACTGGTTGGATTGCAAGGCTTCTTTTAACATTAACCCCACAGGTCCGAATCAACCAATTAAACTGGGGAAAATGGTCGATCCAGTGAAAGGGTATTGGGAAGGTACAAATGATTATGCAAAACTCGGTTCCCACGGGGTGGTAAATGAGGTCGCAATGTACTCGATCATGGAAAATCCGATGACTGCTTGCGGCTGCTTTGAATGTATTGTAATGCTCGTGCCCGAAGCCAATGGCGTTATGATTCTCAGCCGGGAAGACACCTCCATGACCCCAGCCGGCATGACTTTTTCAACACTGGCTGGTATTGCCGGTGGCGGCCTGCAAACTCCAGGTGTGATGGGAGTTGGGAAATATTACCTGCTCAGTCCCAAATTCATATCATCTGACGGTGGTTTTAAACGTGTCGTCTGGATGAGCAGTGTTCTTAAGGAGTCCATGGCCGAAGAATTCAAGGCAGCCGCCGTGCGCGAGGGGGATCCGGATTTGCTTGAAAAGATTGCTGATGAACGAAAGGTGAATAATGTGGAGCAGCTGGTGGCTTGGCTGGAGGAGCATAATCATCCGGCGCTTGCCATGGCTCCCATGTTCTAAACTAGCTTAAATGAATTGAGTGTTTATTCCGCAACACTCAAATCAAAAACCAATATTTAGGCAATTGCTAAATGGCCCTGACCCGGTCCCGCACCCTTGTCCGCGATCTCATGCAGGTTGGAGTGGCAACCTGTTCTCCTGACACACCAATCGCTGACATTTCACGGATTATGTCTGAGAAAAAACTGGAGGCTGTCATAGTGATTGACTCCGACGAGGGACATGCCCTCGGAGTGGTCAGCCAGGAAGAATTGGTCCAGGCATTTGTTAAATATGGAACTAAAACCGTCAGTGCAGTAGAAGTAATGAAAGAAGGGATTCCGCAGATCCCTCCGGATATCCCGTTGGAAGTCGCTGTCCAGACAATGCGGGACCTGAATGTTCGAACCTTGTTCTTAATGCATCATGCCGGGGGAATAGTGTATCCCGCGGCATATATTTCTTATGCTCACATATTGCGTTATCTGGCGGCTCAAAACGAAGAAGATTTATCTGGGCTTGGAGTCGAAGCAGAACGAAAGAATCCATTGGATGCATTTTTCGAAAAGAGAGATGCTGCGAGGGCAAAGGTTCAATCTAAGAGAAGGGAGTAGGGATATGCCTATAGAAATTCCAAAAGATAAATGGGGAGGAAAAATCAGGACTACCGTCCTGGGTGCGACGGCTGCCGAGGGAGGTACGCGTTCACATACCGTGACCATCGGTGGGGAGTCATCCTTACCATTCATGCACTTTGAAACTCCAACCCCAAATACACCCCGTATAGCAATTGAGATCAAAGATCGGAAACCAGAGGACTGGTCTCCAATTCTTTCCGATATTTGGGGGGAAGCAATGAACTCCCTTGTTTCTTGGTCGAAAGCTGCAGAATTGGCTGGTGCCGATATTATTTTATTGTGGTTGACGCTTGAAGACACTCCACAAGATGCAGTAAATGCAGTCAAGTCTGTGCTTGGAGCGACTGGATTACCACTCATCGTTTATGGTCCAGGCCAGGTGGAAAAAGATAATGAACTGTTGGTAGCGGTTTCTGAAGCAGCCAAAGGTGAAAAACTGGTTCTGGGGATTTGTGAAGACAAGAATTATCGTACAATCGTGGCCACCGCGATGGCAAATGGACACCTGGTCACCGCACGCACTCCAATGGATGTCAACCTTTCCAAACAGCTCAACATCCTGATCAGCGACATGGGAATGTCCAATGAACGGGTCATCATGGACCCAACGACAGGCGCTCTTGGATATGGGATAGAGTATGGATATTCGGTCATGGAACGCCTGCGCCTGGCAGCATTACAAGGCGATCAAATGACGCAGGGAGCAATGATTGTCACCCCGGGGTTTGAAGCCTGGAAAACAAAGGAAGCCAAAGTGGGAACGGGGGTGCCCACTGCCTGGGGTGAGTGGAAAGAACGGGCCATCAATTGGGAGACTTTGACCGCAGTCGCGCTGATTGAAACTGGAGCGGCCATTGTGGTTTTACGGCACCCTGAAAGCGTCAAGCGGGTGAAAGCCGCCATCAGCGAATTGATGACTGTTTCGTAAAGGAGACGACCCATGGCACTTTCTGGAATTCAAATTTACAAATTACTCCCGCAAACGAATTGTAAAGAATGCGGATATCCAACCTGTCTTGCGTTTGCCATGAAATTAGCCGCAAAACAAGCAGAACTTTCCGGCTGTCCATATGTTAGCGAAGAATCTAAGAAGCAACTGGCAGAGTCATCCGCTCCGCCCATTCGCCTGATCAGTGTAAAAGCTGGCGAACTTGAAACCAAGGCGGGAAATGAAACCGTCATGTTCCGACACGAAAAGACCTTTTTCAACAGGACCGGAATATTTATTAAGGTAAAGACAAGTGAAGGACTGGAAGCGATAAAAGCCAAGATTTCCGAAGTGGAAGGTTATAAAGTCAGTTATGTTGGCATGGACTTCACGGTGGATGGTTACGCAATTGAAGCAGATGGAGGAGATTTTTCCAACGCAGTAAAAACTGTTCGTGCGACCACGAAACGACCGTTGATCCTGGTGGGAAATGATCCAATGATTTTGGACACCGGTCTAGCTATATTGAATGGCGAAAAACCAATGCTAGTCGGAGCGGATGCATCAAGTTGGGAGGCAATGGCTGACCTGGCTAAAAAATATTCAGCCTCATTATCAATCACCGGTGATAACGTGGATACCCTCGCTGAACTCACGGAGAAAATTAAAACCAAAGGTGTAGAAGATATCGTTATTCATTTAAAAAGTGAAAACCTGGGTAAACATCTCGCCCTTTCCACGCAAATTCGCCGATTGGCGTTAAAGTCGAATTTCCGTGCGCTTGGATATCCAATAATCACATTTGCGGAAGGCGGTAACGGTCGGGATGCGATAGTCGCCTCACAGGCAATCGCGAAATACTCTGGTTTCCTTGTAATGGACCGGTTCTCACCTGAATTAATTTACCCCCTGCTCGTTCTTCGACAGAACATATATACAGATCCGCAGAAACCCATTCAAGTTCAACCGGGTATTTACGAAATTAATTCTCCCAAGCCCGACAGCCCGGTCTTGGTCACCACAAACTTCAGCATTACTTACTTTAGTGTTGCAAACGAGGTGGAGGGTTCAGGACTCCCAGCCTGGTTGGTTGTCTGCGATGCAGAAGGTATGAGCGTGTTAACTGCCTGGGCGGCAGGCAAGTTCGATGCGGATCGGATTGCCAAATCCATCAAAGGCTTTAATGTCGCAGAAAAGGTGTCAAAGAAACGTGTCGTCTTACCGGGGCATGTGGCAGTACTATCTGGAGAGGTGGAAGAAGAGTTACCTGAATGGGAGATAAGGGTGGGACCGCGCGAAGCGGTGGATATCCCATCCTTTTTAAAACAAGCACTTTAACAATTAAATAGTGTTTGAGGCATAAAGAGCAAAAGAAGAATCCCTTTAAATAAGCATTGGATTTCGAAATTCATTAAGAGTATATATTGGCTGGGATTCATATGATTCTTGCTAGAAGAAAGTACGTTAGTTCACTCGGAGGGTGAATATTTCGTTATACAAAGCGACTCTCATATGGCAGAGCATAAGATTAACTTCCATATAGAAGAAAGCAATACCACTATCGCTACAAGCGTCCAAACCGGGGCACTAATAGCTGAGGCCACCCGGAAGGCCGGGATTGAATTGGAACAGCCTTGCGGAGGACAGGGACGTTGTGGTCGATGTATTGTTCAGGTTAAGGAGGGAAATGTTCGACGCCGAAGTACATTAAGACTTTCTGCCGAAGATATCTTAGATGGATATGCTCTTATTTGCCAATCTGTGGTGGAAAGCAACCTCGAGGTAATCATCCCGGTTCAGCAAAAGATCGCCCGAAGGATGACATCGGATCGGACAGCGGCTGAAGTCCGAGTTCCCGAAGATTACTCGTTTCCCCGTTCCCAGACCATCCAACGCATCGGCCTTTCGATATCACCTCCGAGTATCGATGATCAGACAGATGATTGGGGTCGTTTGCAAACTGCCCTGCGAATACAAGCCAACATTTCAGAAGTGAATTGTCCTGTCACTCTTTTAAGACGCATCGGCACGATTTTACGACAAGGCGAATGGAATGTTAGCGCAATTTTGGATATCCCCCGGGAGGATGTTGGGAAGACCGCAAGATTGGTCGATTTACTACCAGGCATCAAACCCGAAGAGGATCCACTTTGGACTGCGGCAATAGATATTGGAACAACAACTGTATCATTATGGCTGGTTGATCTTATAACTGGAAAGGTAAAAGCACAAACCGCAGAATACAATGCTCAAATATCACGAGGGGAAGATGTGGTTTCCCGCATCATCTTTGCCGGTAAAAACCAAGGCGGCGAAGAACTTCATAATCTGGTCATTGGTACGATTAATGGGTTGGTTGACGTTGCATGCAAACGGGTCAATGCCAACCCGAAGGAAATCATTAAGGTAGCAATTGCTGGAAACAGTACAATGATCCACCTGTTGTTAGGAGTCCCGCCAGAGAGCATCCGCCTTGCACCATTCATTACGGCGATAAATAATCCACCCTTGACGACCGCCCGCGAAGTAGGATTAAATATTTGTGCAGAGGCGACGGTCGATTGCCTTCCAGGAGTAGCCAGTTACGTGGGTGCAGACATTACCGCGGGGGTTCTATCAAGCAGCCTGGACAAATTCGATGACATCGCATTGTTCCTGGACGTTGGAACCAATGGTGAAATGGTACTTGGCAATCGTGACTGGTTGGTCACATGTGCTTGCTCGGCTGGCCCGGCATTTGAAGGCGCTGGTGTCTTTCACGGTATGAGGGCAACGGAGGGTGCGATTGAAGAAGTATGGATAAATGGCGAGACATATGAGCCGACATACCGCGTGATTGGAAATGGAAAACCGAAAGGTCTATGTGGATCAGGTTTGATAGCAATTTTGGCCGAGCTTCTGTTGACCGGAATCCTTGATAAAGCCGGGAATGTAAACCTGACTCGGAAAACAAACCGAGTGCGCGAGGGGGAGCACGGAGGTGAGTACGTGGTTGCCTGGGGAGCTGAAACAGAGCATGGGAACGATATCGTAATCACCCGGGTGGACGTGGATAATCTGCTAAGAGCCAAGGCAGCCATTTACGCAGGCTTCAGCGTGCTGGCAGATCAGGTCGGTGTATCCCTAAAAGATGTTACCAAGATGCTAATAGGTGGTTCGTTTGGTAAATACATTAATGTTGAGAAGGCGATTCAAATTGGCCTGTTACCCGACATGCCATGGGATCGTTTTGAATTCCTGGGAAATACTTCCGTCCGGGGAGCATATTACGCCTTGTTGAGTTGGCAGGCCCGGCAACGGGTTGCAGAAATTGCCCATAGAATGACCTATATCGAATTATCCGCTGACAATTCATTTTATGATTCTTTTATGTCAGCCATGTTCTTGCCGCATACTGATATGAGTCGTTTCCCAACAGTCGAGGCAAATCTTAAAAAAGAGTGATGTCTGGTCAAGGAGAACCTATGTTACCAGAGCAAATTAAAAACTTTCGCGAAGTTGTGACCCTCAAAGATGGTGTATATGTATTAATCCGTCCAATCGTTAAAGAGGACAGCAAACACCTGGAAGAATTATTCTCTCCTCTTTCAGATGAGGATCTGCGGATCTTTAGGCAAAATGTGAAAGACGCAGAAGTTGTCCAATCCTGGTGCAATAATTTAAATTATGACGAGGTCTTACCAGTCATCGCGCTGGTAAAAGATCGCGCAGTTGGGTTGGTGACCCTGCACTTCTTTCATGGTGCCCGACGACATATCGGAGAAATCCGCATCTTTTTGGCGAAAGATTTTCGAAGACGGGGACTCGGTACAAAGATGATCCGCGTTGGTATTGAAATTGCGCGCAAACAAGGTCTTCATATTCTCATCGGCGAGGTGCTGGCAGACCAGACAAAAGTGATTCGGGCGTTTGATCAATTGGGACTCAAGGTTCAATGCACTTTGGATGATTTCTTCATGTTCCCGGATGGCGATTGTGCAGATGTGGTTTTCTTAATGATGCAGTTAAAACCCAAGGTTGAGGAATTCTAATTCAATGGCGCGTAAACACATCGCGCGGCTCATATTCATTTAGGAGGAGGACTTTATGTACATCATCGGTGAGAACATCCATATCATGTCTGATCAAGTAAAGGCAGCCTTAACCAACAAAGACAGCGAATTTTTCATGGACCTTGCATTAAAGCAAGTGGAAGCTGGTGCAAAGGCGGTAGACATAAACTTGGGTCCACGCAAGAAGGATTGGATGGAGGTTTTTCCGTGGATAATTCAAGCGGTTGAAACCGTGGTGGATGTACCCCTTTCCATCGACACCACCAACCTTGACGGCATGGAAGCAGCGCTTAAAACCATTAAAAAAGCACAGCCCATCCTGAATTCCACGTCAGCGGAACCGGAAAGGTTGGAGAAAGTCCCTCTCTTGGCAAAAAAATACAATGCCAAGATAATCGCCTTAACAATGGGTGTTTCTGGCATCCCGGTCGCTGCAGAAGAACGGGTCAATATTGCCGTGGGAACCCTAATCCCACGCATGATGGAAATTGACTACCCAATGGATAACCTGATCATTGACCCCCTGGTGTTGACCGTTTCTGGGTGCCAGGAATATTGTCCGCAATTAATCGAGACAGTGCGGACGCTGCAATATGCCTGGGACCCGACGCCAAACATCTCAGTTGGCTTATCCAATGTTTCGAACGCAGTTCCAGTGGAGGGACGCCCACTTATAAATCGAGTTTATTGCGCAATGTTGATGGGGGTTGGCTTGAAGATGATGATTGCCAATCCATTTGACCAGCAACAGAACGATGTCATCCGGTGGGTGGAGACCAAGGATCTATCCACGCCCTTGTCCAGGGTTTACAACAAAATTGCCGAACGGATCACAAACAGTGAAGAACCTCAGTTGAGTGATTTCGATATGGCTGATCCCGATCAGAAAGCCATCTGGAAAACAGTTCAAATCCTGTTAAATAAAGTCATATATGCTGAAGGATACCTGAACCAATAAACGAAAAATAAGTTGGCGGCTTGAATCCAACCATTCTTGATAAATAATTCCAAGGAGTTCTTCATGTCAGAACAAACAAAAATGAGTGTAGATCAATTAATCGCAAAAGCGACCAAACCAGCATCCGATGCAATGAGACTTCACCCTTTTTACAAGGGGAAAGTTGAAACAGCATTAAAATGCACCGTTCGAGATTTTAACGATTTTGCTATCTGGTACACCCCGGGAGTGGCTGCTCCCTGCAAAGCAATTCAAGCCAACCCGGAATTGGTCTACGAGCATACGAATAAGTGGAACACGGTTATCGTTGTTAGCGATGGAACTAGGGTCCTTGGTTTGGGTGACATAGGACCTAAAGCTGGATTACCTGTAATGGAGGGCAAAGCCCTGTTATATAAATACCTGGGGGGTGTTGACGGGATCGCCATAATGCTTGATACGAAGGATCCCGATGCGATCATCAATACGGTATTAATGCTCCAGCCTGGATTTGGTGGTGTAAATCTGGAAGATATATCAAATCCCAAGTGTTTCTACATTTTGGATACCTTGCGGGAGAAAGCGGAGATTCCGGTCTGGCATGATGATCAACAGGGAACCGCCACGGTGACCCTGGCTGGACTAATCAATGCCTTAAAGGTGGTTGGCAAAAAGATGAGCGAAGTGAAGATAGCTTTTATTGGAACCGGCGCATCCAACGTTGCCTGCTCTCGGCTGATCTTTGGGTGGGGTGCAGACCCTGAAAAATGTTTAATGGTGGATACTAAGGGTATTCTGGGAAAACATCGGAAAGATCTTGAGATGCGCAAGGCAGAATATGTGGATAAGTGGAAATTGTGTAATACCACGAACGCAGAGGGTCGGGAAGGTGACATCGCCGAAGCCATGAAAGGTGCGGATGTGGTGATTGCCCTCTCCAAATCAGGTCCGGGGGTGATCCTGCCGGAATGGGTAAAATCCATGTCCAAACAAGCCGTCGTTTTTGCTTGCGCCAATCCTGTACCGGAAATTTGGCCGTGGGAGGCGAAAGAAGCTGGCGCAGCCGTGGTAGCTACGGGACGATCGGATTTCCCAAACCAGGTGAATAACTCTTTGGGTTTTCCCGGTATTTTCAGAGGCACCCTGGATGTTCGCGCTCGCACGATTACTGATGAAATGTGCTTCGCAGCGGCAAAAGCCCTTGCTGACCATGTTGGTGAAAAGATGGATGAAGAGCACATTTTACCGAATATGGATGACTGGGAGGTATTTCCACGGGAGGCATCCGCAGTGGCGATGAAGGCAATTGAGCAAAAGCTGGCGCGGATTCCGATGACATATGAACAGGAATTCGAGAATGCCACCAAGATCATAAAACGATCACGGCAGCTGACACAAATGATGATGGACCAAGGCTTTATACCCGAAGCACCGGAAGATGAAACGCAACAGCATGTTGACATCGAAACGGTCAAAGCTGGCCTTGAATCATAACCATGGAAAAGGGTAAAGGAGGAACGCACATGTATGACTTAATTGTTGTTGGGGGTGGACCGGCGGGATTAACCGCAACCATTTATGGGCTTCGAAAAAGGCTAAATGTATTGATGATAACGAAAGATTTGGGCGGGAAGACGCAATATAGACTAGCTTTGCCATGGATCCAGGATTACCAGGTAATCCGGGGCCTTGAGATTGTGAACAAATTTAGAAGTGAATTGGAATACCTGGAATTCGCCCGGCATATGGACCTTGTCGAAAAGGTTACCAATAAAAAGGATCATTTTGCTATAACCACAAAAGGTGGTGAGGAATTTCAAACCCGGGCGGTCATTATCGCGACAGGCACCCGCCAGGTTCGGTTGAATGTACCCGGAGAAAAAGAGTTCACCATGCGCGGACTCTGTTACTCTGCACTAAGCTACGCGCCGTTGTTCATAGATAAAGAGGTGATTGTTATAGGAGATGGAGATCTGGCTCTGCGCGCAACGGCTGAACTGGCAACAGTTGCCAAGCATGCAAGTTTGGTAAGTAAAGGACTGGGGAAATCTTTGTCGACCGCACTTGGCAAAAAACTTGCCGCGGCAAAGAATGTCAAAATATTAAAAGATTATCAAGTGATGGAATTTAAAGGAGATGAATTTGCCGAGGTGGTAGCATTAAAAGATTTATCCGGCAGCGTCGTCGATTTTAAAGCTGATGGAATTTTTATCGAGCAGGCTCTAACTCCGATGTCACAAATGGTTGATGGATTGGTGGAACTGGATAAGCAGGGTCGGATAATCATTGATTGCGGCAGCCGGACAACCCTCCCTGGAATTTTCGCTGCGGGAGATGTGACAAACACCTACGCCGAGCAAGTTCTGGTTGCAGTTGGCGAAGGAGCCAAGGCAGCCTTGAGCGCATATGAATATCTTTTACCCACTCTTTAGGTTATAAGGGAGATATAAAATGCCTGTATTTACCCCCGGACGACGCTGGCAGCCACCCTTCATGCCTTTCAAACATGAGACTTTTGGTAATCGCATGTTGGAGTTAACAGAACAATTAATCAAAGGTCCTCTTTGGGGATGCCGTATGTGTGGAAACTGCCTGCTCCAAGAAACTGCTTTTATTTGTCCCATGGAATGCCCGAAAGGGCTTCGCAATGGACCGTGCGGGGGTTCCACGGTGGAGCATTGTTATGTGGATGAGACCCGCCCTTGCATTTGGTATAAGATCTACGAGCGTGCATATAAAATGGGGCGCGAAGAGATCCTTATGGAAGTCCTGCCTCCGCTGGATTGGGAAAAGGTCGGTGGCGAAACATGGGGGGATGTTGTCAAGCAAATTGGCGTTGTTGGGAGCGGTAAATTTTTTGGAAGCCTGCTGTCAAGGGATGCTGAAAGGAAGATTACGACCTGGGATGCGGTCTTTCGGACCATCCGGCAACCAGAATGGTGGCAGGGAGATAAGGATTACCACGCACCGAAATACAGCGATCCGATTTCCAACCTTGAGCGGTGCCTTAGAGCAGGAGATTTTGTTGTTACGGCGGAAGTCCAACCACCTCAAACAATTTCAACCAATAAGTTAAATAGTAATATTGATTTAGTCAAGCCTTATGTAACCGCGATCAATTTTACTGATTGCCCTTCAGCAACGCCGCGGATGTCTTCCTGGGCATGTTCAACGGTAGCCATCCAGCGAGGTGCAGAACCCGTGATGCAAATTGCTGCCCGGGATAAGACCCGTGTGGGGCTGCAGGCGGATGTTATTGGCGCGAGTGCTCTGGGTGTAAATAACATTCTCTGTCTGTCAGGTGACAGCATGAGCCTCGCACCTGATCCGCGCGGCAGGATGGACATTGTCGATCTTGACTCGGTGCAAATGCTGTGGATCTTGCGGCGAATGCGCGATGAAGGAAAATACCTGGATGGAAGGGATATTAAATTTCCACCCAAATATTTTCTGGGAGCTGCGGCTTCACCCTTTGCGTCAGAACCAAAATTCCAGGCATTGCGCGAACACAAAAAAGTCAACGCTGGGGCACAATTTTTCCAAACAAACCTTGTTTACGATGCGGAAAGGCTCGATTTGTGGTTGAATGATCTGGCAAAACGCAACATTCTCGATAAAGTATTTATCTTGATAGGGATCACACCCATTAAATCTTTTAAAATTGCCAAGTATATGGATGACGAAGTTCCAGGGGTGACGATCCCAAGCGCGCTGATGAAACGCATGGAAGCAGCCGAGGCAAAAGGAAATGCACAGGAGGAAGGAGTTCAGATTGCGCTTGAACTCATCCAGAAGATAAAACCCAAACAAGGAGTTCATGGAATCCATCTTATGGCTGTAGGGTGGGAAGAGATCGTTCCTCGCATCGTGACTGAGGCTGGCCTGCTGCCAAAAGGTTTCATCCCCCCTGTGCCCAAGGAAAAAGTTCCAATAAAATCTTGAACCCAGTATGCTGCCTGAATTTGGTGAAAAAACACCCGATGTTCGGGCATCGGGTGTTTTCTTTCAAAACGGTTTATAGTTTATTCATTAAATTTTATATTTCCAGACGAATCAGCTTCGGCATGATGAAGAAAATCAGGATACACTATGTCCGAAAAACTAACCGGTCGACTTGCTGAATTGCGAAGTGGGTTAGCCCAAAAGAAACTAACAATCCTGGCGACACTTTCCGGGGCACAGATCGAAAAAGAGACAGGTAGCCTGTGCATAAGTTATTTTAACAATCGAGTTACCGTCAGTTTTCCTGAATTAATGATCAGCGATGCAAAGACCGGAACCAAACTTTCAGAGGCAAATCAGCTGCTTATTCTTTACTATTTAAATTATGCAGATGGAACTCCCCTCGAAGGGCGGTGGATTGCATTCTCCGAGTTGCGAGATGGACGTTTTTACAACCAGGCTTTTCAAGGTTACACAGGGAAAGAACTGGCGAAATACTTTAATAACGAGATCGATGCGTTTGATCGCGCAGGGCAATTTTTGGAAGGAGTGAAAATCGCGTATGGTGACAGGGGATTTGCATTTCACATCCTGCCACGAGTGATGCTGTCGGTTATTTATCATCTTGGTGATGAAGAGTTCCACCCGAATTGTCAAATTCTTTTTGATGCCTCATCCAATCATTATCTTCCAACAGATGCTTGCGCTGTCCTCGGAAGCATGCTGACTCAGAAATTACTTTCCGCAAACCAGATCTTTTAACAAGAATGAAAGAGACTTATTTCACTAGAGAAACGCTGCTTCAGCAATCGCAAGAAATGCTAGCCGCGGTTTTGGAACAACGCGCCCGGCATAATTGGAAATTTACTCCAGGCAATTCTGCATTGCTCGTGCTGGACATGCAGAATTATTTTCTGAAGGAATCTTCCCATGCATATATTCCAAGTGCTCCTGCAATCGTTCCAAACATTCAAAAGCTGATCGAGAAGTTCATCCAACTGAAGCAGCCCTTGATTTTTACCCGTCATATTAATACAAAAGAGGACGGCAAAATGATGCTGCGGTGGTGGAAAAACTTGATAAGTGCCGACGATACAGAGAGCAACATATATGATCAAGTTGATACATCGGGGGGGATGGTCATAGAAAAAACTCAATATGATGCATTTTTCCAAACAAATTTGGATATGTTCCTGCAATCCAAAGGAATAGAGAAAGTCGTGATCACCGGGGTAATGGCAAACCTTTGTTGTGAAACAACGGCGAGATCAGCTTTCATTAGAGGATATGAGGTATTCTTTGTGATTGATGGAACAGCGGCATATAATGAGGCAGTTCATCGCGCCACCATATTAAATCTTGCACACGGATTCGCCATTCCGGTGTTGGCCTCAGAAATACCTTGGAATAAATAAATATTGCGCGTAGCCATAAACACCTAAATTTAATTCATATAAATATGACTTATAAAAAGCATAAAGTTTATCCAGTTGTTATAATTGGCGCTGGTCCTGCGGGTTGTGCCGCGGCAATCCAACTGCGCAGATCGGGGATTCGGTTCCTGCTGATTGAAGGTGACCGAATTGGTGGATTGGTGAGGAGCGCCAACCTTATTGAAAATTATCCAGGATTCCCTTGTGGAATTTCAGGTCCCGATCTAGCCTCATTATTTGAAAACCAATTAAACCAGTTAAAAATAAATATTACTCACGAGGTGGTAAATAGCCTTGACTATGATGAACCAGCGTACAAAATAGACACAGAGAATGGCGTTTTTCTCTCTACCAATATTATCTTGGCTAGCGGCACTAGACCAAAACCAATTCCATTTGAGGTATCAATAAGGCTTCAAAACAAAGTGATAAGTGATATTGGTCCAATTCTTGGGATTAAAAATCAGCGAGTGATAATTGTGGGGGCAGGAGACGCGGCCTTTGATTATGCCTTGAACTTGGCAAAATGGAATACAGTTGAGATCTTGAACCATCGTAAAACGATCAGTTGCCTGCCATTACTCACGCAAAGGGCATTTACCTTAGACTCTATTTCATATACTGATGAAATTAAAGTGACTGGGGTAAAGTCTAAAAGGGTAAATCCAAGATTGCATGTCATCTGCGAGAGGAAAGGGAAGCAGTCAGTGATTCCTGTAGATTATCTTCTCTTCGCCATTGGGCGGATTCCTAATATAAGCTTCCTTTCTGATAGAATTCGTAATAACGAAGGCCATCTTATAAGATCTGGGTCACTTTATTACGCAGGTGATGTTAAAAATGGTTTTTTTCGACAAACCGTCATTGCAGCAGGTGATGGCTTGAGAGCTGCAATGGAAATATCCAACGTTTTATTGGAGTCCCAATGAAAGTATATGCAGTAACAGGTACGACCGATGTTGCATCCGTTTATATGGCGGAGATGGGAAATGACCGGTTAATAGAATTCGTGGAGGCTTGTCAACCTCCATATTCTCGTGATGAACGCTGGATCTTGATGATTTCCACTTTATATGGCTGCCCGGTAAAATGTCAAATTTGTGATGCAGGCGGGCAATATCGGGGTAAACCTAATGTTTCAGAAATATTAGCCCAGATCGATTACCTGGTTTTTCGCTGGTATCCAGACGGTTGCGTCCCTGCAAAAAAATTTAAAATCCAGTTTGCACGGATGGGGGAACCCTCTCTAAATGATGCCGTACTGGATGTTCTGGAACAATTAAAGGACCGTTATACAGCTCCTGGTTTGATGCCTTCGATTTCGACAATCGCTCCACAGGGGAAAGATCATTTCTTTGATCGATTGGTAGAAATTAAAAATCGTTTTTATGCAAAAGGTCAATTTCAGTTTCAATTTTCAATACACACAACTGATGGAAAATTGCGCGACCAACTTATTCCCGTTCAGAAATGGTCATTTGAACAGATGGCGGCTTATGGAGATAGTTTCCTGAACCCAGGAGATCGCAAGATAACTCTAAACTTTGCGCTTGCGGAGGGAATGCCCATTGAACCAGATGTGCTACTGAGATATTTCGATCCATTATCGTACTTGATAAAAATTACACCAGTGAATCCAACCTGCCAGGCAGTAAAAAACGGATTGGCTTCATATATTGATCCCCGAAAACCAGGAATGAATAATCAGATTGCAAAAAAATTGACTCACGCTGGTTATGAGGTGATCATCAGCATTGGCGAAGTGAGGGAAAATCAAATTGGCAGTAATTGTGGTCAGTATGTACTAAATTATCTGGCAAATGGGATCCCCATAAAAGATGCGTATTCGTATAAAGTTGAGACAATTTGAGTTGAATATAAATAATTCAGGAGAGAAATGAAAATAGCGATTACTGGTAAAGGTGGAGTTGGAAAAACAACCCTCACGGCATTACTGGGTCAGCATTATGCAGACATGGGTCTTGAGGTGATGGTCGTCGATGCTGATCCTTCCCCTTGCCTGGCGGGGGCGTTGGGCTTGCCGGCTGATTTACGATCAAAACTATGCCCGATTGTTGAAATGGATGAGTTAATTGAAGAAAGGACAGGTGCAAAACCCGGCACTATTGGGGGATTCTTTACCCTTAACCCGCGTGTGGATGATATTCCTGAAAGATTCAGTGTGCTGCATCGGGGAGTGCGCTTGTTGGAAATGGGCAGCGTGGATATGGGCGGGTCAGGATGTATTTGTCCAGAGTCTGCCATGCTGAAGACTCTATTTACCCACCTTCTTTTCCGAAATGATGAGGTTCTCCTGTTGGATATGTATGCTGGAGTCGAGCATCTGGGTCGGGCCACCGTAGATTTTGTGGATGCCATGCTGGTGGTCGTCGAGCCAACTCGACGTTCATTGGGAACAGCCGCCCAAATTAAAAAATTGGCAAACGATATTGGCTTGACAAAGCTGTTCCTGGTCGGAAATAAGATCCGTAACAAGGAAGAATCTGAATTTGTAAAGGCTGAAACACCTGGAATTCCGGTCATAGGATTTTTACCCGCAGATTTAAAAGTCCAGGAAGCAGATAGGTTGGGGATACCAGTTTACGATCATGTGCCTGAACTTAAATGCGCTGCAGCAGAAATTGCCAAGGTCTTCAAATAACACTCAATGATTGGTATAAGGAATCGGAAGTAATTTAATGGAGAATTATGACTACAACAATTGCACTTGCGGGTAAGGGCGGTGTGGGAAAAACCACGGTCGCCGGTATGGTTATAAAATACCTGGCTCAAAACCAATCGGGGAGCATTTTGGCCATCGACGCCGATCCATCCAGTAATCTGAATATGGTACTTGGTCTTGATCTTGAATGGACCGTAGGGGACATCCGGGAAGATATGCTTGAGAAAGTCAAGGCATCCTTGACAGAAGGAGGGGCGGCGATGGGTTCGATGCCAGGCGGGCAATCCAAGAGGGACTACCTGGATTACCATGTCCGTTCGTCTCTTGCAGAGGGCAGCCGTTTT
Organism: Anaerolineales bacterium UBA877; assembly: GCA_002294405.1. The sequence continues at coordinate 34,225 of DBFP01000019.1, forward strand.
GACCTGATCGCCATGGGTCGCGGAGAAGGGTCTGGATGCTATTGTGCGGTAAACCATAACCTGCGGGAAGTAATCGACGGCATGAGCCGGCATTATTCTTATGTTGTAATCGATAATGAAGCCGGCATGGAGCATCTTTCCAGACGCACAACCCGCGATGTACAACATCTACTTATTGTCAGCGATCCCACACAGCGTGGATTGGTGGCAGCCCAGCGAATCGGGGAGATGAGTAAAGAATTGGATATCAAGATAGAGCAAGCTCATCTCATTCTAAATCGAGTGCCAAATGGAATCCCGGTCGAATTAAAGGAATCCATTTCACAAGTTGGCGTGCCATTGCTGGGAGTAATTCCGACCAACGATGAACTGACAACCTTTGAATACAGCGGGCGTCCATTAGTGAACCTGGATAATGATTCTCCAGTTTACAGGGCGGTGGAAGAAATGCTGAGAATATTACTATAAATGCCACTGGACCCGGTAGAAATTGAACACATAGCGTTGATCAACCGATAGTTTGAATGAACATTCTCGTTTTTACTTACGCCATAAATGGTCTCCTAATGGTTGCCCTTCCAATTAGCCTGGCAATCTATTTGACCAGCAAATTTATCCTGGGATGGCGGCTGTTCTGGATCGGGGCGTTAACCTTCATATTTTCCCAAATATTGCATATTCCCTTTAATGCTCTTGTTGCCCCCCTTTTTAATCGTACCGATTTCACGGGTTTGCCAGTAATCCTCCAAAATGTTCTTTTGTCTGGTTTCCTTGGGATCAGCGCCGGTGTATTTGAAGAGTTGTCGCGATATATAATGTATCGATGGTGGGCAAAAGAAGCCCGTTCTTGGAGCAACGGTTTACTTGCAGGAACAGGTCATGGAGGGATTGAGGCGATTTTACTTGGCATATTGGTGCTCTATGGATATATACAAATGCTGATTGCTCGAGGAGTGGATATTTCCACATTGGTAACGCCAGAAAAAGTTGAGTTGGCAAAAATGCAGATCACGGCATATTGGTCTGCACCCTGGTACTTGACATTGCTGGGTGGTGTGGAACGACTGTTTACCCTTCCGCTGCACCTGGCGTGTTCGGTGCTAGTTTTACAGGCATTTATTCGAAATAAATTCTGGTGGGTAAGCCTGGCAATCTTTTACCATGCTGTTGTGGATGGGGTGGCTGTATTTTTATCGAGACTTGCATTTCCCCCATTATTCATCGAGGGTATTATTGGCATCTTTGCTATCATCAGCCTCTTCATAATATATTCCACTCGACAGGTAGATCCTAAATTGGAAATAATACCAATTTCATTTCCAAAAAAAGATTTTAAACCCAGACCGCCTGAAGAAACCGTCATAAATTTAGACCAGACCCGTTTCCAATAGAGGGATAAGACATGATTCATACAGACAATCTATCAAAAAAATTTGGGGCTATTCAGGCAGTGGAGAGTCTAAACTTGGATGTGGCGGAAGGCGAGGTATTCGGTTTCCTTGGCCCAAATGGAGCGGGTAAAACAACGACCGTTCGCTTGTTAACCTGCCTCATCAGTCCAACTGGAGGCTCGGCAACTATCAATGGATTCGCGGTCGGACAGCAGGATACTGAGATCCGGCGGATTGTTGGGGTTCTAACTGAAACTCCAGGAATGTATGATAACTTATCTGCTGAATATAACTTGCGGATATTTGCAGAGCTATATGAGGTAAAAGATGTAAAGGGACAAATTGAAAAGTACCTCAAGATGCTTGGCCTGTATGAACGGCGCCAAGATGCTGCAGGAACATTTTCCAAAGGGATGAAGCAAAAACTGGCGATCGCACGCGCTCTGCTGCACGAGCCGCGCATACTATTCCTTGATGAACCTACGGCAGGGCTGGACCCGGAGGCATCCCATCTGGTCCGGGAATTCATTGCAGAACTCAGGAAGGAAGGTCGGACAATATTCCTTTGCACTCACAACCTGGATGAAGCTGATCGCCTATGTGATCGCATCGGGGTATTTAAATCTCATCTGCTTGTTGTGGATACTCCTTCGAACCTGCGTTCTTCAGTATTTGGGCGGAAGGTGGTATTTCATCTTCGATCGGCGGATGAGGTTATTAGCAGCGCTGTACGAAAACTCGCAGTTGCGAGGGAAGTGAAAATAGTGGAGAATAAGCTGGTGGTAACCCTCGATGATCCTGAAAGGCAAAACCCGGAGATCGTTCGAACTCTTGTTGCGGCCGGTGCTGATGTTCAGTTTGTTGGAGAATTACGCCATTCCCTGGAAGATGTTTACTTGCAGCTGGTCAAAGGTGCTTAATATGAAAAAGATCAAAACCATTATTCGAAAAGAATGGGCGGAAGTATTCAAGAATCGCATGGTGATTTTTACGATTGCCTTTCTTCCTCTCATATTAACAGCCATCCCATTAGGGATAATTTATGGAACCCGGAGTTCTGGAGCAACAACTGATGCAAACCGCGTTGACAGCGGGTTACCAGCCGAGATGACCAAGTCAATGTGCCCAAGTGGATTAAGTGGATCTGATTGTTTCCAGGTGTTCATGGTCAGTGAGTTCATGATGCTGTTCATGCTCATACCCGTGGCCATCCCGGTGACCATTGCAGCCTACTCAATTGTCGGTGAAAAGACAACCCACAGCCTTGAGCCACTGCTGGCTACACCCGTGACCACCCTTGAATTGCTGATGGGCAAATGCCTGGCTGCCGTAATACCGGCGGTGTTGGCGACATATGGAGGATTTGGGATTTTTGCACTAGGCTCCTGGATCATTGTTTCCAACAAGAGCTTGCTCATGGCTATGCTCGATGCGCGCTGGCTGATTGCCATATTCATTGTTGGGCCATTGCTTGCAGTGATGGCTGTTACCTTTGCGCTGATGATTTCATCGCGCGTTGATGACCCTCGAGTCGCTGAGCAGGTTTCCATGGTTGTGATTGTCCCAGTCCTCGCGGGATTCTTTGGTCAGGTAGCCGGACTGTTTGTTTTGAACAAGCAGATAATCACGATTGTTGCCTTTGTCATGCTTGGACTTGACGCAGTGCTGCTTTACCTGACTATGCGCGTTTTCCAGCGCGAGCAAATTCTGACCCGATGGAAGTGAAAGTATGAATAGAAACCAGACTGCCTTATTAGTTGCTGCTATTATTACTTTCCTTATATTCATACCCGTTCATGCTCAAACCGAAGAGATGACACTAAAGTTATCCCGCGATTGGGGATATGGTGGGTTTAACGGAGATATTCAGGGGTTATTCTCAATGAAAGCCACAGGACCGGCGGACCTTACGAAGGTGGAATTTTATATTGATGATGTAAAGCTCGGGGAGGTTGAAAGGGCTCCGTTCAATTTGCAATTTAACACTGATAATTTCTCCCTTGGCAAACACAATTTATATGCCTTGGGGTACGCCTTGAATGTTCAAAAATATAAATCCAACATTATCCCTAGGAATTTCGTCCCCGCTTCGGAAGGCACCAAATCCGCCATGAAGTTTGTATTACCTATTGTGGTGATAGTGTTTGGGTTCATCCTGCTCTCATTTGTAATCCCATTGGTGACTACCAGAGGGAAGATCCTGGAATTACCACTTGGCGCAGGGCGAATTTATAAATTTGGTGGGGGAATTTGCCCGAAATGCAGCCGACCCTTTGGTTTTCAGGCACTAAGCATGAATCTTGGTTTCTCTAAACTTGCCAGATGCCCGTATTGTGGAAAATGGAGCCCGGTTCGCATTCAACCTCTGGCGAAATTACGGGAAGCGGAGGCCGCGGAAATGCAATGGGGAAAACCACAGGTGAAGGAAGAAACCGAGGAGGAAAAATTACGCAAGGAATTGGACGATTCGAAGTATCAATGACACTGGTACATTAAAAAAACCCGGTCAAAGAACCGGGTTTTTTGCTGGATTGGAACGCGGAACTATTTATGCAGGTTTTCTGCGGCGATAAAGGAAAGCCCTTTCTCTGTCAATGCCCGGGCAGACTTGTTGCAGGCATCCACTTTGTCCATGAAATTCAACCGCATGTTGTCCCAATCGCCTGATTCGATGACTTCCTTCTTCTCCCTGAAATAATCCAAAATATCTGAGGGGTGGACACGAGACTTTTCAATCTCAACATCACCACCCTCATGTTTAGCAGAAATATTCGCCACATGATCGGCGATATCGACCAATTCTGCACGTCTGTCATAAGGCTGGATGACGATACTTTTCCATGTTTCGACTATGTGATGCTCAAAACGAACCACATTTTCAAAACCAAGCGCTTTACGGAATTGCGCGGTTAACTCCATTGTCTGGTTGTTGATCGAGTTGGACCAATTAAAGCCGATGAGCGGAGATGTTCCGTCGTCCCTGCTGAAGAGTTTGGCAGCAAGCATGATCCACAATGCATGGTATGGATTGTCAGAGCCAAAGAAAACCGATATCTTGAATTGGATATTAACACCCAAACGATACAGGAGGAAACCGAGCAAGATCGTCCCTGCATTGAAATTTAGCACATGCTGAACCCCATAATTTGTGTAATAGTACAGGAATTCGTCCAGCCACAGCAGCGCGTGCTCGTTGGGTTGACCGATGCCACCGAAATAACCGGTGATTGTTGCTGGTCCCCCGAGGTGGGGATTTGAACCGTCAGTACCTTTCGTATCCAATGTCTCTACAAAAGATGAACCAATAATATCCATTGCAGCGACAATAGCAGGTAAATCGCCATCTTCCTCAGATTCTTTCATTTTCCGGACAGCAATAAACCGCCCCGGGATGAGGCTGCGGTCACGAATAGCCCGTTCGCACATCGGACGAATCCAGGGGAAATACTGCAAAGCTGATACTTCGAGGGTGACAGCAGATGCATCGGCGAACTCCATGCCCTTTGATTTATCACCCAGGACTTGAGCGCGGTACTCAGACATAGAGGCAAATGCACTTTTGTCCCGTTGATCCATCAACCATTTCAAGTCCTGCATGTGGGAGGGGGCGCGCTCTGAAACAATTTTAAACAGGTGATCAAGTTTTCGAGATTCGAGGTGTTTCTGATTTATCTCATCGGGAGTGCCATATTTGGTTACAACCGCAAGGAAATTTTCCATCACCTTCTGGTCGGGATCAAGAAGGACGGAATTGATTGCCCCCAGGCGATCAGGGGAGATTGCAAGAAGATGGCGAAGTTCTTCGTTCATAATTCTCCTCTCATTGGAAATGGCAGCTTGTGAAACCCTCCCATCACAACTGTTATTCAATCATCTTCTGTAATTCTTCGAATTCTTCATCTGACATCCCAAACCAGTTTTCCGGTTGGGGAAACTGCCTGCCGATCACCTCACTGCTGTAGTTCTTAAGGCCGTTCAAGATGACCTCCCCGGCATTCCCGTAAACTTTGGCCATTTTTGGTTTGAACTTGGGGTAGAGACCAAACATATCGTGGTAAATGAGCAGTTGACCATTTGCATCTGGGCCGGATCCAAGAGACATGATGATGCATCCTTCCGCACGTTCGGTAATCAGTTTGCAAAGCCTATCCGGAACTAATTCCAGTAAGATGGCAAAGGCGCCGGCTTTTTCGAGGGTTTTTGCATCATCAAGGATCTTCTTGGCCAGTTGAGCGGATTTCCCTTGTACTCTGAAACCTCCCAAAGAGCTGACAGATTGGGGTGTCAACCCGAGGTGGCCGATAGCCGGGATTCCCGCATCAACTATACCCTTAATCCGATCCGCCATTGATTCTCCCCCCTCTAATTTAATGGCATCGCAACCACATTCAGCCATGAATCGACCCGCATTGCGGATAGCCAATTCAACCGAGGGCTGGTATGTCATATAAGGCATGTCACCTATAACAAAAGCAGTTGGAGCGCCGCGACGAACTGCCTGCGCATGACGGACCATATCATCCATTGTGACGGGAAGTGTGCTGTCATAACCAAGCATGGTCATACCCAGACTGTCTCCCACAAGAATCATTTCGATCCCGGCTTGCTCCTGAAGATAGGCGGTAGGGTAGTCGTAGCAGGTTAACCAAGTGATTGGCTCGCCGTCGGAAACCTTTTTAAATAAATATGGCAGGTTGATCTTCTTGCGAGAGGAATTTGAATCCGGCATATTTTCTCCTTTTTAATATGGAAAAGAACCATTTGTAGTATAGGATAATTTGGATGCACACGCAAGATACAAGTAGCAGGGTTTTTACCAGGATTTATAGGTAACAGGTAACACGAACCAATTTATTAAGATGAAGCGAAACATAAGTTGGAGAATAAGGGAATTATTCCAAACGCATATAAGATTATTCCCAATTTATCCGCGCGCTATTTTTCATATACGATGAGCAAAATCAACGGTGAGACGATCTCATCCCTGAAAATCCCATTATTTACTTGGTTTCCGCAACCATACCTGGAATCTCAATATCATAGGCTTGTTCCATCTCATATTTGAATTGCTGCGTGTACAGGCGATAATAGTGTCCCCGGAGTTTTAGCAATTCAGAATGCGAACCCATCTCGGTGATGTGTCCGTCTTCTATTACAATAATTCGATCGGCCCTCCTGATGGTGCTCAAGCGATGCGCAATGATTATCGAGGTTCGCCCGGTCATCAGAGCCTCCATACCTTGCTGGATCAAAGCCTCGGTCAGGGTGTCCACACTGGAAGTTGCCTCGTCCATTATGAAAATTTCCGGCCTCGATAGTACTGCGCGTGCGAGGCTGATAAGTTGCTTTTGCCCCACTGACAACAAATTTCCGCCCTCGCCAACATTCTGGTCATAGCCATTCTCAAATACCTTAATAAAGTCGTGGGCGCCGGCAATCTTGGAAGCCTCTTCAACCTCTTCGTCACTGGCACCGAGGCGACCATAACGGATGTTTTCGCGTATCGATCCGGAAAATAGGTGCGGCGTCTGGAGCACGATCCCCACATGTGAGTGAATCGATTGCAGAGTGTAGTCGGTGTAGTCATGACCGTTGATGCGTATATAACCTTCTTTTGGCTCATAAAATCGGCAGAGCAGATTAACGATAGTGGTCTTCCCTCCGCCTGTTGGTCCAACCAAAGCTATCGTTTCACCAGGCTTGACCTTTAACGAGAAATCGGACAGGATCGGTTTCTGGTCTTCGTAATAGAAATGCACATGGTCAAACTCAATTTCACCAAGGATTGTCTCCGCGGTATATGCTTCGGGGCGGTTTTGAACATCAGGAACGGTATCCAATAATTTGAAGATACGCTCTGCAGAGGCAATGGAATGCTGCATTTCGGCATACACGCGTGCCAGATCTTGAACAGGCCAAATCATGAAAGTCAAGTATGAGACAAATGCATGGATGTCACCTACGGTAAAGGTGGAATTAACACTTTGCATTCCACCATACCAGACAATCGCACCCAGTGCGAACGCAGCCACAATTTGGACGGTCGGCAGGAAGAGCGCTGACAACCAGGCAGCCCGGTACGAAGCCTTAAACATATCATCGGTTAGTAAGGAAAATTCCTTCAAATTTTCATCTTCGCGACCCAGTGCCTTGACAACCCGTACACCTTGAATATTCTGATTGTATTCGCCGGTTATTTTGGAGTTCGCACGACGCGACCTGCGAAATTCCACCAGGATCTTTTTACGGAAGGTGACTGCAATCATTAGCAGGATTGGGATGATGGCAAAGACGATCAGCGCCAATCTCCAGTTGATGATCATCATAAAAACCACTGACATGATCACACTTACGATGGCCCAAGTAACATCGAGCATGCCCCAAGTCATCAAGCTGGAAATTCTACCGGAGTCTGAAGTCACACGCGCCATAAGTCGTCCGACTGCATTCTGGCTGTAAAAAGAGAGCGATAAATCCTGCAAATGGTTGAAGACCGCCCTGCGGATATCGTATTGAATGCGTTCTCCCAGGATGCCGACCAGGAATATAAAGAAAAAAACAGAAATAGCCTGCAAGAGCTGCAATCCACCGTAATAGGATGCGTACCTCAAAAGAGTGGGAATGCTTTTCTGGGCAATTCCCTGGTCAATCATGTTCTTGTTAATGAACGTGAACAAGGCGTCCAGGCTCGCGGTGAAAACGATGGCGATAAGGAATTCAACCATCCAGCGCCTATGCGGCTTTACCAGTCCGATAATCCTTTTAAAGGTGTGAGAGGTCAATTGACTGGTATATTCTTCTTCTTCAAGTTCGATCAAATCATCAGGCATGGATTAAGTCTCCAACGAGGATAAAAACCCCATTCAGGCGGGTCACGCTAAGGAAATTTCTTGTTCCAACTCGTCGTCTATACGTGTCTGGATTGCATAAATCCTTTGGTACATCCCATCCTTTTCAACCAAATCTGCATGCCTTCCCATTTGAACGATTTCACCTTTGTCCATAACCAGGATCAAATCTGCGTTCATCACTGACTGGATCCGATGAGCAATGATGAACGAAGTGCGGTTTTTCATCAACTCATTTAATGCCGATCGAATTTCCGCTTCAGTCTCAGTATCCACGCTGGAAGTGGAATCATCCAGGATCAGGATGCGAGGATTCTTTAGAATGGTACGAGCAATGGCGACACGCTGCTTTTGACCACCGGATAGGGTCACTCCCTTTTCTCCCACCAGCGTGTTGTATCCCTCCGGGAATGTCATGATCACATCATGAACCGCAGAAGTCTTGGCAGCCTTCACAATCTCTTCCTGTAAAACTTCGCGACCCACGCCATAAGTAATATTCTCGCGAATGGAACGACTAAAGAGGAATGGCTCCTGCTCTACGATTCCTATTTGTTTTCGCAGGTATTCTCGCGGGTAATCCTTTAATTCTTCACCGTCGAGAAGTACGCGTCCATCCGTATATTCATGGAAACGGGGCAGGAGATTGACCAATGTAGTCTTCCCTGATCCGGTCGAACCGAGCAGGGCTACCGATTGCCCCGGCTGCACGACAAAGGAGATATTCTTAAGAACATCTGCATTTCCATCACTGTACTGAAATGAGACGTTCTCAAAGATGAATTCTCCACGAACGCTGTTCGTTGGCCTTACAGTACCTTGATCAAGAGGTTCCCGGTCTTGTTTCACTATGTCCATTAGACGTCCATAAGAGACCATTCCAGTGGAGGTGTTAACGATGATCCGCCCAAGATTGCGCATCGGCCAAATGAGCCAGACAACCAGCCCAACATAAGCCGGGTAGGTGCCAATCGTAATCTCGCCGTGAACAACCAAGATGCCGGCGAAAATAAACCCGGCCAGCATTTGAAAACCGCATAATAAATCCGAAAGAGGCCAAAACAACGAGTGCATCCTCATGAGTTTTCGCCCTAGCTGGTACTTTTCCCAGTTATCTTTTTCGAACTTTTCCATTTCATATTCCTGGCGGGCAAAAGCCTTCACTACGCGAACCCCGGTAAGGTTTTCCTGCAGGGTGGTGGAAAGCTTCGCTTCCTGTTCCTGGTATTTCTCGTAGGCTTTTGTTACTTTCCTGAAAAACCATATTGAAACGATGATGATTATTGGGACCACGGCGATGGATACCAAAGCCAGTTTCCTGGAAAGAGACCAGATGGCAATAAAGTTAATAATGAAGAGAAGCAAGATTCGACCGACGCCGATAGCCTGGTCATTAAAAAATGTACGCACAGAGTCCACATCTGAAGTTACCCGCTCAATCAAGTCTCCGGTTGGAGTTTTACTGTGATAGGCAAAGGATAAATGCTGTATATGATCAAATAGGAAATTGCGCAATCGCCTGGTGATATTTTCTGCCGCGTAAGAAGCCATGCGACTGGATAGGTAGGCGAATCCTCCTTCAAAAATGGCAAGGACAATAAACCCCGCAGCAATAATAATCAGGGTTCTGGAAAGGATTCCTGCAAAGGGTGGAATATTGCCGACCACCGTATCAGCGAAATTCCTTAATAACAAGTAGGTCAGAGTTTTCGCAGTTGATGAAAAAGCCAGCGTCAGGTTGGCGACAGCATAGATGAGGCGATAGCCTATCATCATACGCAGCATGCCAACAAGCTTATTTTTGCTTATGGCTTTGCGAAAGTCGAAATATGTTGTAGAGGAATTTGTTTCCATAATACAGGTCCATAAATTCGAAAATCATCCATCTGTGAGCACAAAAAACCACGGTGCAGGAGGCACCGTGGCAGAATAACTGCTTTCGTTATCCTTTATAAGGTGACAGGCGCACTCCATTCAGGTTTAATTCCGCCTGCAGCTTCAAGGCAGAGGATTTGTGGAAACCCGACAGTGTTATGAAATGCCATAGAGTGCGCCTCCTTTCCTTAAAATTAGATTAATCCAAAGGAGTTTATCATCTCAAAGCAAGAATTGTCAAGTAATCTTTTTGTTCGTGTAAGCAGCAACAATCGGTATAAATGGTCATTTAGTTTGCAACCCTGATTGTGAGATCATTTATCCATTTTCTCGAGAAGTAGCGTGCCAGTCCTGCAAAAAACTTGACAGCTTCTTCGCATAATGTAAGCGCATAAACAAGATGGATGGGGAGGTGTAAAAGGAATGCGCCTAGCGCAGTAACCGGAACACCTACCAACCAAATGATAAAACCATCCAAAACAAGGGAGAACCTGGTGTCTCCCCCTGAGCGCAAGATCCCGATAATGATCACGTGATTTGCAGCACGCACGGGCATACCTAGAGCCAGGACAGTGAGGATGTTACGGGCATCCACGATCACATCGGTGGAAACATTAAAATATTTGAATAAATGCCAGGCGGTAAAATATATAAGCACACCCATTAAAGCAGCCCCGAACATATTGAGACCAAGGGAACGACCGGCATATAGGAAAGCCGTTTTTTTATCACCTTGACCAATAAGGTGTCCGACCATGATGGATGTGGCGCTTCCGACACCCATGAAGATCACGAATGCCAATTGATCTACGGTCGCAACAATATTGATGGCTGCAATGGCGCTCGTTCCGATATGCGCGTAAATTGCCGTGTATGTGGTTATACCCAGGGACCATAATATCTCATTTGCTATTACCGGGAGGACTGGTTTCAACACTGACAGCAAAAAATGGAAATCAAGTTCCACCAGATTCCGAAACGAGGCAGCAGAAGGGTTCGTCCGATCCCNNATCATTGGATATGAAATCAGGATATTCAATCCAAGCGCTGCAGTACTAACGAATAATGGCAAGCGGACATACCCGGTTGAACGTAAACTGACTCCATAAGCCGCGGATACTGCATAAAATCCATACGACCAACCAAAAATTCGAAGGTATTTACTTCCAAGGGCGATGACTGATTCGTCCCGAGTATATAAATGTAAAACAGATTCTGGGATAAAAAGTGCCAGGATCCAAAAAACCAGCGCCCCCCCCAATCCGAGCTTGACAGCCAATCCAAGGACGCGGCGCACATTGGGGATATCCTTGTTTCCCCACAGCTGGGCTACAAACATCGCGCAACCGCTTACAATCCCAAACAATAAAAGATTTAAAAGAAACCAAACCTGATTTGCCAGACCGATTGCCGCAATGGAAGTTTCACCAAGCTGCCCGATCATAAGTAGCCCCACCAGATTAAGCGATGAAGTGATCAAGCTTTGCAGCGCAATGGGGAATGCATATTTGACAAGCAATCGGAAATATTCCCCATCCTGATAATAAGTAACCACACGTTTAAAATGCGTAATCAATATAGATTCTCTTTTCAACGGAAACTACCAAATTATACAGGGATATGTTTTGATTAATGGGTGTTTGTAGGGATACTATATTCTTCGAAAACCAGTAACCATGTTTCAGTTCCAGATTCATTCCTCCCCCCATTGAGAATCATGAAAAAGGAGAGAACCAACCAATAACTAATTAATAAAACAAATATGCTAATGAGCTTCGTTTGAATTACATCTGAAACTCATTTCTATTTCATTTTTAGCATCCTTTCTGACGTTATGGTGTAACTCCTTATCCCTGTAAGATAATTTTCTACAAATATGTCTCCAGCAAGCCTCCCACTTCCTCCATATTAAACACGGGTCCGTCCACGCAGATTAGTTTCTCTCCCAGATTGCATCGCCCGCACTTGCCAATTCCACAGTGCATCCGGGCTTCAAGAGTGACATAATTATTTTTTGGCGCAAAACCCATTTTCTCTTGAAGCATTTTTGTTACAAAGTGGATCATGATCGGAGGACCACAAGTGATGGTGACAGTATTGTCAACCCGTGGAGACACTCTCTCGAGCAGCCCGGTGATCAACCCAACATTATGATTCCATTTTTCATCAGGACTATCCACCGTCAAATGCAGAGTGGTGTCGGGTGAGGCACGCCATTCGTCATATTCTTCGGTAAAAACAAGCAGGTCTGGTCGGCGGGCCGCCCACAGGATGGTCAAATTTCCATAATCAGACCGGTGATCCAGCACGTACTGGATTACCGGACGCAGTGGAGCACCCCCAATCCCACCCCCAAGGACTACCAGGTTTTTTCCTTTAAACTTTTTCATGGGGAACCAGTTCCCAAGGGGACCGCGTACCCCCACCATGTCGCCTTCACCCAACTCATGCAAACCGGTGGTTACCGTCCCGAGGCGGGCAATTGCAAAATCTATTTGTGGCCCGCGTTCAGACGCGTTGGCGATACCAAAAGGTGCTTCACCCAGACCAAATGCAGAAACGAAAGCAAACTGCCCGGGTTGGGAAGATTTGAAGGCTTTTCCACCGCCGTTCAGCAGTTCAACCCGGAAGAATTTAATCTCCGCTGCCATATCACGCACTTCGACCAATTTTCCCAGGTGAGGAAGAAGTGGATTCTCGCTCATACCGATCCCTCCATGTCACCAAAAACTTCGGTTATATCCACACCTGCCGGGCAGACGTCTATGCAGCGCCCGCAGCCTGTACATGCCGAGGACGCTCCGAGTCCGTATTCCATGGGGTAATAATAAAATTTACAGTAAAAACGGTTGCGCAGGCGATCGCCCTTTTCAGCGCGCGGTTTGTGTCCTCCAGCGACCCGGCGGTAATTTTCACCGGCACATGCATCCCAACAACGAATTCGTTCGAATTCGCCGCGGGACAGCCTTTCGTCGCGAACAGCAAAGCAGCGGCAAGTCGGACAAACATAAGCACATGCGCGGCAGGAAAGACAGCGTTCTGAAATTTTCATCCAATACGTGTCATTAAAATGCTCCGGCCATTTCCCTTTTTTCGGGACTTGGAATTGGCCGGCTGATAAAGTGTTTGGAGGGTTAATGTTTGTCTCTATCCATTCCCCCCCGGGAATCAGGAAACGACCTTTCTCGGTCATCGTCTCAACAAGGTATTTTCCCTTTACTTTATACAGCATGATATCCATATCCTGTGGATTATCGGGGGCACCTCCAACCGATGTGCAGAAACAAGTGGGACCCAATTCATCACACGCCATCCCGATCAAAGTTGTATTTTCACGACGCCGAAGGTAGAACGAGTCTACCGGATTGGTGTCCAAGAAAAGAGCATCAAGCAATTTGACCCCGCGAGCATCGCAAGGACGGACCCCGAAGACAACAGTCTCCCGATCAGGGAATGATTCATCCAGGCGGATTTCCTGCCCAGTTTTGTGAATCGTAAATAAACGTTCAGTGGGTGGAAAAAATACTCCTTTAACCGATAAAACCGGGCGGGTAAAAACCTTGGATATGTCATTTCCATTTTCAACCGGGCTGTAAACGACGACACCGGAAATATCACGTGGTGCTACAAGCGTCAATGCCTGGGCATGAGCCAAACCATCCAACCAGGTATCAAGCTCATCTTGGGATATGAGCCAATATTTCGTTTCACTGTTCGATTTGGTCACTTCAGCCCTCCTTGTATTCGCCCGACAAGACAGTCACAATGGGGGATGGGACAACGGTCAGCCCGGCGCGATAATTGAATGATTTATGGATCTCGCTGGCAAGTTTTTGGTTGAGCAAACTGATGGGTATGTCCATGGGGCAGGCACGTTCGCATTCATTGCATCCTACGCAACGACCAGATAGATGATAGGCCCGCCCAAGGTGGAAGGTGCGATTCTCATTTACACCTATCCCCATGCCCACCCAAATCGAGTCGTCACGCTCATACAAGCAAGTTGGACAATTGCACATCGGGCATGCTTGCCGGCAGGCATAGCAACGGATGCAGCGGTCATATTGATTTAACCAAAATTCAATCTTTTCGAGTGGGGGTAGATTTTCGAGCCACTCAGCTTTGTCTTGGGTCCCGTTTGTAACAGCTTGGACTGGTTCGCCGATGAGGGAATCATATACGAACGGAGTGCGTTCGGTACATGCCTGGCAGCGACTTTGCAGAGAACCTTTTTCGTCGCGAACACCATCGCATGTAACCCCGATTACATGGACTTGATCACGGGCAAATTGATTTTCTGCCAGCAATACATTGACCGCCTTGCTATCGCAAGGTTTAACCACCACCGCCACTTTTTTGGGTGGCTCTTTCCCTGTTCTCTTGAGCTTTACCGGCAGGTATGAAACCAGGTTATTGCATACATCCGGATTCCAAACCAATTTGTCGGCTTCATCGGGGGAATATGCGAAGGCGGGTCGTGTGCGTCCACGCGGACCGACCTCGTACCCGATTACACACCCGACTTCCCTGCTTGCCAGCAGTTCTTTCGCTTTTGCACGGATCCCATCAGTCTTACCGGCGCAATCAACCACTGGCATGGAAAAATTGTCATCTATTGGTTGAACAGATTGCGACTTTATTTGCCGATCCTCCGGGGAGAAGCGCCATGCCACCGGTCCAAGCGCCCGCACCGTTTCAGTAAATTCAGTAGCTATATGGGCAAATCGTTCTCCTTCTGATGCTGATACCCAGTCCAAGCGCATTCTTTCAGGTTCCAGGCCTGAAAACTGCATCAATGAATGTAAAACGGGAATCCGCTTGGCAGCACGATGGTTACCGGTATCGTAATGGCATTCGCCGATATGGCATCCGAGTACAAGCACCCCGTCAGCACCTTGATCGAAAGCGCGCATGATCAATTCGGGAGATACTCTCCCAGAGCAAGGTACGCGAATGTCCCGGATGTTGGCAGGGGATTTGATCCGGGCGATACCGGCAGTATCCGCGCCGGTATACGAACACCATGAGCAGAGGAAGGCGATAATTTTTGGTTCGAAGCTCATAATACCTCCACAGGTTCAACCTCTAAAACGCCGATGA
>DBFP01000013.1 GCA_002294405.1 Anaerolineales bacterium UBA877
CGGTAAGGGCAGTAGGCACATTTTTTTTCATCCCCGGTTAACGGGAAATGCTGATGGTTACTGATTTCGTTGATGAGACCTGCGAGGGCATTCCAGTCACGTTCGTGCAGCGCAGAATTGTAAGGAAATCGGGCGGGCTCCGAGGGGAAATCCGCAAACCAGTAAATCATTTCGACCTTTTCGGGAGGAACGGGGGTTCCACCGTTCAAATATGCACCAGCCTGCACAAGTAATGCGCGGTACACCCGTGTTTGCATCCTGGCAGCCATCCACTCATCGCGCGGGCGCTTGCGATATGTTTTCCAATCGTAGATCAAAACCCGATCTCCCGGGTTGACGGCGACCAAGTCGTATTTTGCCACCAACCAATGCTTCCCGACAGCGCTGGAAAGGGTCAACTCGGGGTGAAGCTCAAAGGACTCCTTTAAATCCTGGAGATCCTTTGCCTGCAGGTAATTTTCCCACCAACGTGCCAGGTCGGGGGTATTTGCCAGCCGGGATATGTTTTCGACAGGCAATCCAACCAGCTGCTGCTGAACCATGCGGTGAAACAACTGGCCTTCCTGCTGGCGCCGCTCGTTTTCCAATACCGGTTCCATCTCCACGGCGGGCCACTGCACATCCTCAATGTAACGCAATTGAAAGCGGCGCGGGCAGTCGCTGTAATCTTGTAATGAGGATTGTGAAAAAGTGAATGGAATTGGAATGGTCATTTGAATTCAGACAATTCGATGTGATTGATTATAGAACAAACACGGCCCAAACGGCCGTGTTTTCTAATCTATTCCTAATCTGGTCTAGCCTTTAAGCGCTCCAGCCATCAGCCCGCGCAGGAAATATCGCCCGAGGAAAAGATAAACCAGCAGGGTGGGCAGGGCTGCCAGCAGCGTAGCCGCCATCAAGACATTCCACTGGACGAGTTGACTCCCCGCCAGGTTGTTGAGCGCCACGGTCACAGGCCAATGCGACTGGTTCGTCAATATCACGGCAAATAGGAATTCATTCCATGCCTGGGTAAACTGCCAGATGATCACCACGGCAAAGCTGGGTGCAGAAAGCGGAAACATGATGTACCTGTATAACCCCATCAACCCGGCTCCGTCAATTTTTCCAGCATCTAGGAGTTCAGTTTCGATCCCGGCATAGTAGTTGCGGAAAATTAAAGTTGTGATCGGAATCCCGTAAATTATGTGCACCAATACCAGGCCGGGGATATCTCCGTAAAGCTTGATGGCCTGCATGAATTTCACCAGCGGGATCAAGATGCTCTGGTAAGGGATAAACATCCCGAATAGGATCAGTGAAAAAATCAAGTTGGAACCGCGGAATTTCCATTTGGCGAGCAAATATCCATTCAATGATCCGAGCAGTGAAGATAGAATGGCTTCGGGGATGACCATCACCAGGCTGTTTTTGAGATTGGGGGCGAGCTGTTTGTAACCGGCGACAAAATTCTCTATATGGAGACCGTTTATAGGCAAGGACCACATCGTCTTAAGATCGACCTGGCTGATGGGTTTGAAACTAGTCAGCAGCATTAAATAAATTGGAAGAAGATAGAATACTGCCAGGGAGAGCAGTATGATATAGAAAAGACCATGACTCAGCACACGTCGGATCATAACTGCGTTTCCGTGCGCATATTCTGAATAAGGTAAGGCACAACCAGGAGGGCAACGCTCACCAGCATCAAGACTCCAATGGCGGCTCCCTGGGCGTAATTTGTACCGTCGAAAGTTGTGGTCCACATATAAATACCCGGAACATCCAGACTGATCGCCTTATTGCCAAGGGCAACAATCAGGTCGAAGATCTTCAGCGACATATGACCGAGGATGATCACAGCGCTAAGTGTGACCGGCTGCAGGATGGGAAAAACAATATATCGATAAATTTCAAATTCGCTGGCACCGTCCACCCGGGCGGCTTCCCGAAGATCATCCGAAATGCTGCGCATACCGCCCATGTAGAGCGCCATGGTAAATCCCGACAACTGCCAGATAGCAGGGATCACCGTAAAGGCCATTCCCCAAGGCATGGGAGTGGAATGCCACAGGCTGATGAGGGATTTCAGCCCCAGCAACTGGAAGATAAGATTAATCCCGGTAATGCGATTTCCCACCGCCGGGTTCATCAACCAGCCCCAGATTACCCCCGAGGCGATAAATGAGATGGACATGGGGAACAAGAAAATTCCTCGAAAGATTGCTTCACCTTTTAGTCTTTGGTCGAGAAGAATGGCCAGCCCCAGACCAATAATGAGACAACCCAGGATAAAACCAACCGTGAACATGCCGGTGTTGCGGACATCGATGACAAAGCGGGGATTATTTTGAAAAAGGGTAAGGTATTGCTTTATCCCGACCCAGGTAAAATCCGGGTTCAGGCCCTTCCATTTGCTAAATGACACACGAACGGACCAGCCGATGAAACCATATACAAAAATAGCCACGGCGATGATGGACGGGAGCAATAAGGAAATGGAAAGCACAGTCTCATTCTCAAACATCGATATTACCAGGAGGATGCCCAGGTAAAAAATCAATCCACCCAATAAAATGCCAAAAGAAGTAAGGTTTTTTCCCCCGATCACCAATTGTATTTTTTCCATGGAATAAACACAGACTGCACCCAGGAAGCTGAAAACTATTGCCATGGCAAGTCTTGGTTTTCGCAGGGTGAATTTACGAAACATCCCCGTCCTCCATTCCAATTGCCTCACGCCAAAACCTATTCGTTTCCATTTGAATAAAAGCGGTCAATACTAATAATAGCGTTCACTCGCGGTCAGATTGAAAATCGCCACCCGATGCCGCATGGTTTGGAATGGGCGGCTCACAGAGCCGCCCATTCAGCATACATTTTAGTCGAAATCAATCTTATTTACAGACACCGTCTGCCTTGCAGGCAGCATTCAGGGCAGCCTGGAAATCGGCTGTCTTGGTGGTATCAGTTTGGAACAAACCGACAGCGGTGCCTATCGAGGTCGCCCAGGCGGGAGCGGCAACCACACCATGCATCAAACTACCAACGACCACATTGCTGGTCCAGTCCTTGGCAGCATCCTGCGAGTATTCGCTGAACAAAGCCTGGTTGCAGTCCGTGCGGGCGCAGATGGAGCCCTTGAGCGGGTTGAAGGCTTCCTGGCCCTCCTTGGAAGCAGCAATCTTCAGCCAGTCTGTGGCAGCATCCGGGTGCTTGGCGCCAACGGGCAGCACGAAGCTATCCGAAAGGAAGTTGAAGATGCCATAGGTGCCAGGGGAGGAAGCCCAATCGAAGTCGGTGTGAGGGGTCAATGCAAGGCCATTGGGCGCAGAGTTGGCAAAGTAGCCATAAGCCCAGTCACCCATGATGTTGAAGGCTGCATCTCCATCGGACATCATCTTGGAAGCAGTTTGCCAGTCGGGAAGGGATGAGGCATCCGCATTGGTATAGCTCAGCGTCTTGGCGTAATTGGCAATCCCTGCAGCAACATCTGCACCGTTCCAGTCGGTGGTGGGTGGGGTGGTCCAAAGGCCGTTCCACTTATCAGCACCCATCGTGCCGATCATGATATTCTCAAACAGGTGGATGGCGGTCCAGGGGGCACCGAGGGAAAGGCAGATCTTGCCGGCTGCCTTAATCTTATCGCATGCAGCGAAGAAGGCTTCCAGGGTTCCAAAATCAGTCTTGGGATTAGCGGTAACACCGGCCGCGGCCAGGACCTTGGGGTTGTACCACAGCACGTTCGAGCGGTGAATGTTAACCGGCACGCTGTAGGGATGACCATCTTTTGAGATGAGCGGGAGGAGGGTTGCGGGCAGGACGCTCTTCAAACCGGTGGAAGCGAACAGATCATCCAGGGGTTTGACCTGGCCAGCAGCCACGTAGTTGGCAATGGTTTCCTGACCGGCATGAGCCTGCCAGGAATCCGGCGGGTCTTTTGCAGCCAGTCGGGTAGCAAGGACAGCCTTGGCGTTCGTACCAGCTCCACCGGCAACGGCGGCGTTGACAAATTCAATGCTGGGGTACTGTGCACTGAAGACCTTTACCATGGCAGCCAGTCCATCTGCCTCGCCGGGACCGACCCACCATGAGAATACTTCAACCTGCTTGCTGGCGGGTGCACCACATGCCGAAAGGATCGTTGCAGCAATCACGAGGAAGGCTACAAGCCCATAAAATCTTTTACTAGTCATTTCTTTCTTCTCCTATTGTAAATATAAACGGAAGAGATTTGGGAAATATTCAGGCAACTTTTTGTAGACACCACCTCCTTAATCAAATAATCTGCGATATGAACGGATAGACTTTCACGATGGGGTGTAATCACCCCGGATAAACTTTCAGCATTTTGTATTTTTCATCCAAGAATTTCATCTGTCCAGCAGAAGAAGGGACGAGACTTAACGTTTGCAGGCTTGCATGGGTGATGAACGGATATTACCCAAGATTTACAAAAAGAAAAACCGGAATCGTTTTACTGAATCCCGGCTAGGCGTTTCTTTCTACCAAATTAAATAAATTGACTCGTGTACCCAGTGAATGATCGAGATTTTGAAAGCATAAATTATTGATTGAAAGAATTTGTGAATTTGCATGAATGCCAAGGAAAAATTCGGGTAACCCGGGCATTCTGCAATCATTTAATGGGGAAACCATGATCACCAAACTTTCAAATAACCACTGTAATTTATTATGACAGTATCAGCTTGCTTTGTCAATGGATATTTGTCTTAAAAATCACATGTTTCAGGTTTAATACCATCAGAGTCAGAGATTGAATTTCCAAATATGACAATTGTTACTGGACATTAAATTTAAAAAGCAATACACTCAAACTGGTCAGACCACTTACCAGTAAGGAGTACCAATGGATTGGCAACCGATACAAAAACCGGCTGGAATAGCCGAAGGACGGCTATTAGAAGGTATCCTGTCGGGGCATTTCTCCATTAACAGTAATTTACCAGGTGAACGTGAACTCGCCGAACAGATCGGTGTGACCCGTCCGACCCTGCGGGAGGCTCTCCAGCGCCTGGCCCGGGATGGGTGGCTGGACATCCAGCATGGGAAGC
>DBFP01000036.1 GCA_002294405.1 Anaerolineales bacterium UBA877
CAGAGGACCACTCCCAGCCATAGCGGACCCATGCCCAGGGCCAGGAAGGAGATCAAGACCACCCGTGCGGCGTGTCCGGATGGGAAGGAGTGAGGATCAGTTTTCCGATACAGACCTCCCCATTCTCCCTCCGGTCTTCTGCGGCGGATAATGAACTTGATTGCCAGCACCATCGCTGCAAGGGCAATGATGGATAAAAGGACTGTCAGCGCCCAGGGTTTCCAAAACGGATTGCCCAGACACCAAAGCAGGAGCAGTCCAGCCCACCAGAACCAGGAATCACCCGAGTGAGCCAGAAAGACAGCCAGGGTCCGGATTAGACCGGGACGCTCGGCAACACGCATCCGCGCGGACAGACGAGCGTCCAGGTCCAGCATTTGTTTCCAGATCACTTTTTAGACGTCTTTCCCGGAGAGGCTTTTTTCTTTGACAGGGAAGCTTTTTCGACTTTGCCGGGCGACCCCGGGGGGGTCCCCTTCCTTGAGTCTGCTTTTTCTATTTTCCCTTTTTTAAATCTTTTCTTCAGGTCGGCGCGCATGAGCTCAAGTTGGTGAGGTTTGTCAACATCCATGCCCACTTCGGCATATGGACAGACCACAGCCTTTCCAGTGATTTTCAACCGGCTCATGATGTTCGTTTCAGCCTTCTGCAGGGATAATTTCCCGGTCAACAGGAGGAAAGCTGTATCAAACCCTATCAGCGCAGCTTGTTTAAGGGGACTCTTGCGGGAATTGGTGATCTTTTCCCATATCCCGGTGTCGTCACTGACAAGGAGTTTAATTCGCCCAACGTTGACATCTCCGCCGCAGACTTCCATATCCTTGAGTCGCGTCCAGGTCCGTTTTGACCCGGGGAATCGTTTCTCCATCGCTTCACGCTGGATGACGTTGTAGACAATGTCCACCTTCGCATCCATTCCGGTTTTGACCACCCAGTCCACCATCTCGCCGGTGATGGCCGGGACATCGGAGGCAACTATCAGTACATACTCAGCCTGCTTGTTGATCTCCCTCACCTTCCTGGCACCGGCTTGCAGGTTTTCCACCATCTTGCCCTGGTTGGAAACGAAATACATCTTCTTTCCACACTTAAGACCGCTCTTTTCGGTCAAGCCAACGATGATCACATTATCAATGCTGCTGGCTTCGGTCAGGGCGTCCAGCACCCATTGCACCATCGGTTTTCCAGCCACATCCACCAGTGCCTTGGGATGACCCTGGGTGGCATCGTACAAAGGTTCTTCCGGTAGCGGAATCCCTCCAGCAGTTAATATTGCATCCATAAATTATTTCCTCCTTTTCTTGCTTGCCCCTGGTTATCTCAACCTGAACATTCCAGTCGGGATTTTTCCTCCCATGGACCATAATCCCCGGGAATAATGTTCATAAGTTCCAGAGTGAAGGGATATATTTAATTTAACATCTGTAAAGACGGTTCGAAACCGAGTCTCGTCAGCATTTCTTCGTACTCTTCATGGGTCAGAGCGCGACCTTTGCCCGAGATGGCGATCAGCGCGGCTTCCATCATATTTGTCCCAAACGATCGTCCATCCAGCACCGGGGTCGTGGTCACCAGTGTTTTTACACCGCATTTTCGAAACAAATCAACATCTTGCGGCGTGGTGGTATTGGTTACCACCACCTTGCCCTTCATATCATCCGGCATATAGCGCTTGATATAGTGGCAGTCACCCGCAATGACCGTACCCCACTCGAACCACTTCGGATACTTGGGTTTGCGCTCTTCCTGTTTTTCTCCGGTTGGATAGACCCATTCGAAGGGCAAGCGCCCGGCCAGGGGCATGACAATAGCAGCCAAAGCCTTGAGTTGTTTTTCAGTATGCAGCGCAAGGGGAATCCCCAGCGAGAACATGAAATCACCGAAGGTGCATTCATACCCCGCCTTTACAAAACCATGCGCCAGACCCCAGCGGTCCGCACCGGTCATGATGAAAGCCTTCCTCCCGCCATGACTTGCAATATATTCCCCCAGCTTGGATTCGACGAAAGGCGCGGCCTTGGTTTCCAAAGAATTCTTCAACCCGGTGCCATCCACCACGGGTGTCTGCTTGATAAACCGGACCATCTTCTCCACCGAATATAAACGATACCATTTATCATCCACCATCAGTCCCAGGTCTGCCCCGCCCACTCCAAATGCGTCCACTTTCCCATCGAGTTCCTTGTATTTCTGGGCGGCAACTTCCATGTCTCCGTCGGTGCCGATACGCTCAATGCTGACTTCCTCTCCCAGCAACTTGACAGTGACTGCCTTGTCGCGCTTGGACGAACCGATACTGATGCTGACTGCTCGTTTCATAGAAGGAACCTCCTGGTTTATTTGCCTTAGAAAGTATACACCCAACCATTTTATAATGAAATACCGCTTCTGGAATCAACCGACATCCTTGCCCGAATTGACAGACTTGGGATATTGCATGACAAAATTCTGGCGGAAAAGAGTATCCATCAGGCAGTTCTATTCATCAAAACAAACCCCCATCTCTCATTCGCGTTCCGGGGCTCGCCTCCCAATTATTCCGTCCCGGATCATGCTTCCCGGTCAAACACACCAAGATCAGGAGTATCTCCGAATAGGATCTGGAATCCTGGATTCCCTCCACATCCGGGATGAAAAATCACCCAAGGTAAACCGGGAAATTGAGTTAAGACAATCACCACCCCCCTGGGATGGCTCGATGGAATTGAGCTGGATTTTTTAACCCAGGGAGGAACAATCGTCCGACCGACATGGACCGTGGTCCGCCTGGGACTGCGGTAAAATTCACTCTCAGGAGCCACCTGCCATAACCCTGCGCCGGATCACATCCGCTCTGCTCGTTATTTATGCCCTCCTGACCCTTTATCCCATTGTCAGTATTGGTATGGGTGTTCCCCCGTCCTTCTATATCACTCCCATTTCAACCGTGGCCGGGTTCACCTTTGCCGTCCTCCACGCGGGTCACCGCGAAGGCTGGAAACGTGCCATCCTTTTGCTGGCACTGGTATTTGTCGTCAGCTTGCTGTTCGAGAGTGTCGGCGTGGCTACAGGGGTGATTTATGGTCCGTATCATTACACCAACAAGCTTGGACCCCTGTTTCTCGGCCTGGTACCCTATCTGATCCCCGTGGCCTGGTTCATGATGAGCTATCCCTCTTATGTCATTGCCGACCGCATCATACCGGCAGGTTGGAAGCGCTGGCCGCGCATCCTTTCCATCGCCGCAGTGGTCGGTCTGGCAATGACTGCCTGGGACCTGGTGATGGACCCGATCATGGTTGCGGGCGGGCACTGGGTATGGGATGTAAAGGGGTCTTACCACGGCATCCCTCTTCAAAACTTTTGGGGATGGTGGATTACAGTTTTTACCTCCTTTATCCTTTATCTGCTGATCTCAGGCACTGCATCAAAACAGCCTGAAGCGAAGGATGACCGACAGGCAGTTTTGAGTTACATGGTTACCGCACTTGGGATCGTGCTCGTATCGCTGGTCTCGAAGGCAGGTGAGTTGGCGCTGATCGGAACCTTTGCCATGCTGCCGTGGGTTATATCGGGATGGTTGCGGTTGCAAAAAGATTGAGCCAGCCTGCTTCCGCTCCCCCTGAAATTGGTGTTGGGGAAATTGTCAAAAAACATCTAAGAATAATAATTCACCCCGAGCCTGGGCTACGGGGTGATCTTTTTTCCTTCTATAACCCTGCTTCTACTTTTAGCAAGGCAGCCTTGTCCGTGTTTTCCCATGGGAACTGGACATCATCCCGACCAAAATGACCATAGGCTGCGGTCTTGCGGTAGATTGGGCGGCGCAAGTCCAGGTCGCGAATGATGGCACCGGGTCGCAGATCAAAGTGATCGAGTATGAGTTTGCTGATCTTTTCATCTGCGATCTTCCCCGTGCCAAAAGATTCAACGTTGACTGAAAGCGGGTGAGCCACGCCAATGGCATATGCCACCTGGATCTCGATCCGGTCAGCCAACCCCGCGGCGACCACGTTCTTGGCTGCCCAGCGTGCGGCATAGGCTCCTGAACGATCGACCTTGGTGGGATCTTTTCCGGAGAACGCGCCTCCACCATGCCGACCCATACCGCCGTAGGTGTCCACGATGATCTTGCGCCCGGTGACGCCGGCATCGCCCATCGGGCCGCCAATGACAAAGCGTCCGGTTGGATTGACAAAATATTTCAAGTTTTTGTCCACCATCTCGGCCGGCATGCTGGGAATAATGACATGCTCCATGATCCCTTCTTCGATGTCGGCATGCGATACATCCGGAGAATGCTGGCTTGAGACCAGCACGGTGTCAATCCGCTTCGGCTTGCCATATGCATACTCCACCGTAACCTGGGACTTGCCATCCGGGCGCAGCCAGGGCAGTGTGCCTGCCCTGCGGACTTCAGCCAGCTTGCGGGTCAATTTATGAGCCAGGTAAATGGGCATGGGCATCAGCTGGGCGGTCTCGTTGCAGGCAAATCCGAACATCATGCCCTGGTCTCCGGCACCAATCAGGTCGATCTGATCCTTGTCCCCATCTTTGGCTTCCATGGATTGGCTGACCCCCATGTCTATATCTGAGCTTTGGCATGAAATGGCTGAAAGCACGCCGCAAGTATTACCGTCAAACCCCTTTTCGCTGCTGTCATAACCAATTTCATTGATAACCTGGCGAGCCAGGTCATCGAAATTGACGAACGCGTGGGTGGTGATCTCACCCAGCAGCATGACGAAACCAGTCTTGGTGGCCACTTCGCATGCCACCCGGCTCTGTGGATCCTGCTCGAAGCAACTATCCAGCACTGAATCTGCGATTTGGTCACATAATTTATCGGGATGACCTTCCGTCACTGACTCGGAGGTGAATAATAATCTTGGGGAAGACATGAAAGTGGTGGTCATGAATGTTTGTTCTCCTGTAAAAATGAAATTGCCCCTTCGAGTGAAAGGGCAATTGTGCGTGAGGCTCGGCTGCCCTCTCATCTTCCAGACCGTCTGCCGGAATTGGCACCATCTGCTTGCGTAGTGGTTGCCGAGGTTTCATAGGGCCGGTCCCTCCACCTCTCTGGATAAGAGTGCCGTTGGGGGCTATTAACTTGTCCTAAGATGATACCACAACTGGAATTAAGCGTCAATTTTCGTGTGAGACAGGTTGGTGGATCGTCTCTCCCTCTCCCAACGGCGGACCCGTTCGAACAGGGGTCCCAGCGGATTCAGCTCCCCCATGGGAACAAGCAGATTTTTCACGCGCGTCCGGTCAAATTGAAATGTGTGCATGCCGGCATTCAGCACTTTTCCCCGGTGGCGATACTCCTCGTGAGTCAACCAGCCTGTCAGCAGAATTTCTCCCCCATTAATCCAGATATTACTCCATGCATGAGCCTGGATGACAATCACCTTTTCGCGTGTCGGGCTGTGCAGGCCGATGCGCGCCTCGGGGCGTCGCGCAGCATGGATAAAGGCCAGGCTGTGAAACTCCTGGACGACCGGGATTCTTGTTCTGGAAGGGAGTTCCAGGCGGTCAGTCACAAATTCCCTCCCACCGTCCAATCCTCCAATCTCGATGCCAATGGGCGCCTCGCATTCACTCTTGAGGACCAACTTTTCGAGAGGCTGCCAGGTGGTCGGACGGGCCCAATCATTGGGCAGGGGGTGGATGAAAAAAGAGGCTTGCCCGGCTGCCAGGCTCGAATCTACGGCTCCGCTGGAAGTTGCAGCCTTCGCGGCTGCCAAGGCAAATATGTACACATCGTCAGGTCTGTGTCCCTCTTCCGCAAACTTATCAATGGGAATGAGCGCCGCTGCCTGGAGCGCAATTGCTGGATCTCTTTGGATGAGATCGACTTGAATCGGACGTGTGATGAGAAAGCTCTTCAAAATGCAGCGATGCCCGCCAAGGGAGACATCATACCGCAGCGGGTGGCTGAAGGGAGTATTCCCCAGCACATGAAAGGGGACCTCCTGACTGGTCAGCCAGCGCCGGAAGCCCAGTTCGACAGACATTCCTGCAACAATCCCCCGCAGCCGTTCTGCTTTCAGGGTACCCCTGAGGTCGGACATGGAAGCCAGGGAACGGCATGCGTACGTAATACCGTTTTCGGTCAGGTCGGGAGTGTAGGGGAGATGCAGGATGTCAGAGGGTGTAATCATCGATGCCACGAAAAAGGAACATTCTTGTTATGCGGTTACTCATTCCTGAACTGCAAACAGTAATGGTGGAACGTATTACTAACCCAGGCGGATCCCAAGCCGTAAGGAGCCAGGCGCTGGTTATCCTGCAGCCAGAGTTTCTCATCCTTAAGAGTATAGGTCTGGTTAAGCTCACGGCTCAGGTCCCAGGCGAGGGGGTAAATCCTGCCTCCTTTCTTAACATTCTTAACGATGATGGTCAGGTAAGCCTTTTCTCGTATAAGCGGCTTCAGTCCCGCATAAATTGCCACCAGTTTCTCCAGGAAGGACTCGTAATCGTGTACGTTGCCCAGGTCGTTTGGGTCATTTGAATAATAAACATCCAGGTTCGAAGAATTTCGGCGTTTCTTCTGCGCCTCGGCTCCCCTGGCGTGAAGCATGTCCCAATATGGCGGAGAAGTTAAAACATAGTCAATTTTTGGAAGTGTAAAACGATTAGCCTGGAGTGCGTCTCCAGTAATGATATTCGACGTCAGGTCGTCAGCGGATTCTCCCAGCGTCAGGCGTTCATCAACGACGGCTTGACGGGCAATGCCGGCATATTTAGGGTTCAGTTCGATACCCCAGGAATTTCGACCTGATCGAAGGGCGGCGATTAAAGTCGAGCCGGTACCCGCCATCGGATCCAGAACAGTTTCGCCGCGCTTGGTGAAGAATTCAATGAATTCCTGCGCCATGGTCTCAGGGAACTTGGCTGGGTGAACCAGGACCCCTTTTTTCCTTGGTGGAGGGTTATGTATAAACCAGGATTTCTGGAATTTAAGCCAGGCTTTGGAATCTAGATCATTGAGTTTATTTTTCATGTTTTGATCATGGGGTGGATGTCCGGCTGGGAACCGGGGTCCTGGACGGGGTTGGCGTCCTGGAAGGGGTGAGTGATGGTGTTGGAGAAGTATAGGAGACTGAATATGCCGACAGGTCCGAAAAGGAGGCAGTGATGGGATCCTTATCACCGGCAAATGCAAACAGCCCAAGGGTGCCGGCGCGCAGGACTGGATCCTTGATCGTGAACTGGAAATGGTCGTTAAGGAAAAAGCGCATTTCACCACCCACTGCCCAAACCCCCAGCTTGACCTCAGCGGGGGCTGCGGTGGGTGCATCCCCGCTGGATAACCAATCAAGCAATGGGAAGGTGGAAAATGAACGAAAGATTTCAACCCGTGCCTGCCCATCACAACGGACTGTGAACCGGTAATAAGCATTATCAGGAGAAGCGTGAAAAATCATTCCAAACTGGTCATTTTCTCTGCACAGGCTGAGTTTAACGGTTACCTCGGCATAAAAATTCCCCAGCGCAGGTTGGTTTCTCAAGGCGGTGACATAAACTGGTCCCTGCCCGGAGATAGACAGGATCAACCGGTTGCCGGTCACAGAGCCGCTTGAATCGGGGACTGCAGATATCTTCCACAAACCGGGCTGGTCGAAATTATCGGTGAACTGCAACGAACCAATGCCTGGACGTTGTTCCGGGGTTGACTGGATGGCCTGTGTTGGAAAGAGAGTCGGGGTATTGGTCGGTGGGAACCAGATGATGGGTTGGGTCGGGGTGCTGGTTTCAGGGACAGGGGTGGGAGTTAATTCGGTCGGTGGAACCAGGTTGTTGCAGGAAACCAGAAAAATAAGGAGGATGATCCCCCGGAATAAGAGGGTGAGTTTCATCGGTAAATTCTCGGAAACATTTTAGCGCAAGCTGTTGTACAATCTATTGGTATCACGACCACCTTGATGTGTTCATTCTACTTCTTTTTACCTGATTTCGTGACAGTGGAACACCCAACAAAATTGCCCGCGGTTTATATGATACTTCTGGCAAAAATCGGTTTGCATAATATGCCTTAATGGTTATAAATATCGATCTGGGTTTGAAGGTTACCGTTACCTTGAAGATTCACAAGGTTTCTCAAGACCTGTTGGCATACATTGAAATGGAAGGAGAGATCCATGAGTGAAAAATCTGTCATGGTGACAGGAGCATGCGGTGAAATTGGGCAGGCACTTGTCCAAAGCCTGTCAAACCAGGGTTTCCGCATCGTTACAGCCGATCTGGTACCCCTGCCGGAATCGATCAAAGGTCTTTCAGCGGAGCACATCCAGGGAGACCTAGTCAACCGGATCAAGATGTTATATGACTACGAATTCGACATTATTTTTCACCTTGCCGCCTCGCTCTCCTCGAAAGCGGAAATTGCCACCGAGGAAGCCCATCGAATAAATGTGGAAGGCACAATGCAGCTTTTGATGCTGTCAGCGTACAAGTCGGAAAAACTCAAGAAGCCGGTCAAGTTTCTGTTCCCCAGTTCAATCGCGGTTTATGGCTTCCCGGACAGGAGTACAAAACACGCTGCGGGGAGTGTTAAAGAAGACGATTGGAACACCCCGCATACCATGTATGGCTGCAATAAACTTTATTGTGAAAAACTGGGCACCTATTACAGTCTTTATTGCGGTCAACGGCACCTGGATCCAATCCCGCCCACGATGCTCGATTTCCGCGCCATCCGCTTCCCCGGGCTGGTCAGCGCAATCACCATCCCGAGTGGCGGCACGAGTGATTATGGTCCCGAGATGCTGCATTCAGCCGCGGCTGGAAAACCTTACGCCTGCTTTGTGGATGCCAGCACGCGTATCTCGTTCATGGCCATGCCGGACGCAATAAAATCCCTGCTGATGTTGATGGATGCCCCCCGTAAAAGCCTGTCCAGCCAGGTGTATAACATCGCTGCATTCAGCTTAACTGCCGCGGATTTCCGGCAGCGGGCATTGGCTGCCTTCCCCGAGGCACAGATCACCTTCGAGCCAAATCTGCGCCGACAGGGCATTGTCGATTCCTGGCCGGAGGACGTGGATGACTCGAGAGCCCGCAAAGATTGGAACTGGAAGCCGGATTATGATGAGGAAAAATTCTTCAATGATTATTTTATTCCGGAAATTAAAAAAAGATACCAGAAACCAAATTTACGCACTCTTGAATAAAACCCGGGACCGCCACTTGGCGGTCCCTCACATTACGGATGCATGACCACCTGTTCCCGTTCTGGTCCAACGCTGACCATCCGCACTGGCACTCCCGCCAACCGGGTCATCCGTTCAAGGTAGGTTATTGCGTTCGGTGGCAGATCCGCCCATTTCCGGACTGCAGAAACATCCTCCCCCCATCCAGGAAGATCCTCATAAATTGGCTCGTAAATGCCCAGGTCGGCAGGACCGTAGGGTAGATCGGTGATTTCCGCGTGTTGAGTGTTTAGAGGGAGCTTTCCCGTTTTACGATAGGCGGTACACAGCCGGATGCTTTCCAACCCGCTTAAGATGTCCAGCTTGGTGACCGCCAATTCTCCAATCCCGTTGATCCTGACTGCATACTTCATCAAAACGCCATCCAACCAGCCAACGCGCCGCGGGCGGCCGGTGGTGGTGCCGTACTCATCCCAGGGGTGTTCACCCGTGCCTCGCAGGCGCAGGGCCAGATCGTTAAAAACTTCTGTTGGAAAGGGGCCGGAACCCACGCGGGTTTGGAACGCCTTTACCACCCCGATGACAACTGCATCTTTGACAATATCAAGCCCCAACCCCAAACCAGTCAATGCTCCCGGCGCAGTTGTGCTGGAGGAGGTCACGAATGGATAGGTTCCAAAGTCTATGTCGAGCAGAGTCCCCTGGGCACCTTCAACCAGGATCGTTTTCCCGGCATGAAAAGCGGAATGGAGTTCAAACGATGTGTCAGCAATATAAGGCTTTAGACGTTCGGCATATTCCATGAGCTGGTCGCGGACGGAGGATGGGTCAATTTCGGGCACACCCAGCAGCCCCAGGGTGCGGTTGGCATCGACCAAATGTGAAGCAATCCGGTCACTGAAATCGGGAGCGAGCATGTCCGCGACGCGCAATCCACGGCGGGAGGCTTTATCCATATATGCCGGGCCGATGCCGCGTCCAGTTGTACCAATATTACTTTTCCCCCGGCTTGCTTCCAATGCCTTATCGAGTGCCTGGTGGGCGGGTGTGATCACGTGCGCAGCATAGGAAACGCGAAGTCTTTCAGGCGAGACGATAATCCCAGCCTGGTGGAGAGCATCCATTTCCTCTAACAGGGTCCCAGGGTTGATCACCATGCCGTTCCCAAGCATGGCAATGATTTGCGGGTGAATGATCCCGGAAGGAACGAGATGCAGCTTGAAGATTTGGCTTCCCACCGTGACTGTGTGACCGGCATTATCCCCCCCGTTGTACCTGGCTGAAATATCCGCCTGCTGTGCGAACCAGTCAACGATACGGCCTTTGCCCTCATCCCCCCATTGTGCGCCTACAACGACCTGTATCGGCATGTTTTCTCCTTTATGGGATTGCTTGGAAAAATCAGCGGAAGTTTTGAGAACCTGCAATTGCATTATATCAAGGGCTTGGACGATGGAGTATAATCTTCGCGGGTGATTCCGTGAAAACGAAAGCCATTCTGGTCGTTGGCGCTGCGCTGATTATCCTTGGACTGGCATGCATCTCCGCAAGCGTTCAGGCAGCTTCAGTCGATCCTCAGATCGCTTATCCATCGCCCACTCCCCTTCCAGATGGAAGAATCATTTATTTCGTAAAAGCGGGGGATACGTGCGAACAAATATCCCTGTTGTACGGTGTGTCGCTGGAGTATCTGCGCACAACCAACCAGTTGGATTCAAACTGTTCGCTGCGCGAGGGGCAACAGCTTATGCTGGGTGTGGGGGGACCCTCAGCTGCCTCTCCCACTCCCGGTCCATCCCCCACGCCAACAGTCGCCCTTCCAACAAGCACGCCCGGGGAAA
Organism: Anaerolineales bacterium UBA877; assembly: GCA_002294405.1. The sequence continues at coordinate 10,976 of DBFP01000036.1, forward strand.
GCGGGGTGGCCAAGGTGTGTGTGCTGGTTTACCTGGATGTTAATGGTGACGGCTTGCGGCAGCCAACCGAGACAGCCATTGCCGGGGCGGCACTCAGCCTCACCAGCGTGGATGGTTCTTATTCCCAAACTCTGACCACAAGCATCAACCCGGACGCGACTGCCTACCAGGGTATGTGTTTTTTGGATGTACCCATGGGAAATTACAACATCAGTGCCGCTGCACCGGTTGGATATAATCCCACGATTGCCCTGACTTCCAAAATCATTGTGACTGCGGGTGATACCGCTTACATTGACTATGGCGCGCAGCTCAACACCATCGTGGTTTCAGAAAACCCCACGAACAAGCGTTCACCCCTGCTGGGTATCATCGGCGGTCTGTTTTTACTTGCCGGGGTCGGTATGGGGGTGTACGTCTGGAGCTTGCTGAGAAAAAAGTAAACGGGGGAATGAGATCTATTCCATGCTGAATAAATCCGTGATGATCAATCCATTCTGGGGATTCCTGTCCGGCCTGGCTGCGGCAGCAATTTGGGGAGGTATGTATGTGGTCAGCAAGGTGGTCATGGAAGTGATTCCCCCCTTCACCCTCATCGTGACGCGCCTTGTATTGGGGATCCTGACCCTCGGCTTGATTGTCTGGATTCGAAAAGGTTGGGGTCCAGACCGGCGTCAATTCTGGAAGATTTTTTGGGTTGGCTTTGTGGGCTATGGCATCTCCCTAAGTTTCCAATTTGTGGGCACGAACCTGTCCACGGCAGCCAACGGGGCGCTGGTCACATCAATTACACCAGCCTTCGTCCTGCTGTTTGCCTCGCTCCTGCTCGCAGAAAAGATCACCCTGGGACGGATATCCGCACTCGTAATCGCCACGGTTGGCGTGGTGGCGGTCATCGACCCGCGCAATGCCGGTCTATCTTCCTCCTTCTTTTGGGGCAATATCAGCCTCGTGGTTGCCGCTCTGACCTGGGCTCTGTATTCAGTCCTCATCCGCAAGGTAACCCGTGAAACGGATGTCCTGACCGCGACATTGATAGCATTTATGGGTGGTTTGCCGGTTTGTCTGCCCATCGGCACCTGGGAGCTGACATCCCAGCATTTTGGATCCATCAGCCTGGGGGTGGTCAGCGGTATCCTTTTCATTGGCATCATCTCCACTGCCCTGGCGATGTATTTATGGAACACTGCTTTTGCTGTCCTGGACGCAGGGGTTGCCTCGCTGACATTCTTCGCGCAACCGTTGGTGGGAACGCTGCTTGCCGTGGTTTTTGTAAAAGAGCATATCACCCCCCTTTTTGTTGTTGGGGGAATCCTGATTGGAACAGCCCTGATTATTTCCAGCAAGGCTTGAAGAATTAGTATAAATAATGGCGACGCACCTGGATTAGTGCGTCGTATTTTGTGTTTGGCAGAGTTATGACCCCACAAAATGAGTAAGCCAGCCACCAGGAAAATATAAGTACAAGTGGAAGACTTTTTATTTTGGTATCCGTTCCAATCGGGAATCAATCCGGGTTTTCATTAAGGGATGGACCCAAACAGGCTTTCACAGGCGATATCATAATATTGCATTTCAACGGCTTTATTTTTTTCTGAATATGCGGCCGCCTCCTCGCCAATCTTGATCACATCTCCAACATGGAGGATGGCATCGGTGTCCCAGTAGCGCGGGAGAACCATTAATGGATCGTTGACCGGGCCTTCCGGGATCCATTCGCTTCGCTGTAAATCGATCGTATCTGCCAGCGGGACCCAGTTGAACATTACCGGTCCCCGCGGGTTGGTGGTAAACCCCAGTTGGTAACCCACCTGCCGGGCAATCTGAACAGAATGGGGGGTGAATCCACCTCCGGGCCAAATATAGGCGATCGGTGCCTTCCCAAAGTATTTCTGGATATTTTCCATGGAACCCTGGAGGTCATGGCGAATAAATTCATCCGTCGATGCCGGACCAATGGCAATATGAGGCGAACTATTCCCGTGTGCCTGGTAATCCACCCACCCCTCTTTGGCCAGGGCTGCATTCCCCGCAAGGGCAGGATCGGATCCCCCAAAAGCGCTGATCCAGGCATTGACCACCGGCCATCCATAATCAGTCCAATATTTGCGGAACAGCACTTCGAAGTATTGGGCATAATGGCGGTCATCCACCACAAGGAGCATGGAATGCTCGGGGATCCTGGCGTTTTTCTCCATGAAATCAGCCAGTTGATTCATGGTGATTGCCTGGAAACCATTATCATTAAGGCGGTTCATTAACTGGCGGAAATCAAATTCCGAGATCGTACTCCCGATGGTCTGACCGGCAATGGAATGAAACATGATGACCATCACCACCGTCCCCGGTGAGCTGTTTGCCGAAGACCATTTGTCTTTCAGATATTCGCATTTATCCGCGGCATAAGTATGGGGGGTTCCAAATGGGGTCAGGATGCTGTTTTGATAAGGGACGGGCAAGGACGGGGGAGTGCGGGCGGTTGGTGTAAGAGTTGTCGTGGAAGTGGGGGTTATTGAGGGTGTTCCGGTTTGGACCAGGGAACTGGTCACCCTATAATCGGGAGTTGGAGATGGAGACGAGGGAACACATGCTGTCAGGCTGGAGGCGGCCAGGCTCAAGCCGATAATAAAGCAGGTGGGGGAATACCGGAATAAAGACATGTTTCGAATATTATGAGTTAAGAACCTTGCGAAGGTTTGTAGCCTTCGCAAGAGATTATCGATTATTCGTTGTCTTCCCCTTTGATGAATGCCTCGGTCTTTTCGCGGCAGATGTTGTCCTTGAACTGCCTGGGAGGGGTCTTGAAAAAATAGGAAGAGGGTCCGATAATCGGACCGGAAAGTCCCCGGTCCAGCGCCAGTTTGGCGCACCGGACTGCATCAATGACCACTCCAGCTGAGTTGGGGCTATCCCACACCTCCAGTTTTACTTCTACGTTGAGGGGCACATCGCCAAAAGTGGTGCCTTCCATGCGTATGTAGCACCATTTCCGGTCGGTCAGCCAGGGAACATGGTCCGAGGGACCAACGTGGATGTTATCGGGGTCCAGCTTATAGGGGATCATGCTGGTGACTGCACCAGTCTTGGAGATTTTCTTGGACTCAAGGCGCTCGCGTTCCAGCATGTTCAGAAAGTCGGTGTTGCCGCCAAAGTTTAGTTGGTAGGTTCGGTCGATGCGAACGCCGCGGTCCACGAATAGGCTGGTAAGAACTCGATGCAGGATGGTGGCTCCCACCTGGGATTTGATATCATCGCCCAAAATGGGCAAACCGGCATCCTTGAAGCGTTTCGCCCAGTACTCGGAGGATGAAATAAACACGGGAATGCAGTTCACAAAGGCGCAGCCGGCTTCCAGGATTTGCTCAACGTACCACTTGGTGGCCATCTCTGAACCCACCGGCAGGTATGAGATCACCACATCTGTCTTGGTATCTTTGAGCAATTTTACGATATCAGCGGTCGGGCCGGGAGCCTTGGTGATCACCTGGGATAGGTATTTTCCCAAACCGTCATGGGTCATTCCGCGCACGACCGGAACATCCAGTCTGGGCACATCACAAAACTTAATCGTGTTATTCGGTTCAGCAAAGATCGCCTCGGAGAGGTCTTTACCCACCTTGGTAATGTTGATATCAATGCCCATCGTGAATACGATGTCGCGTATATGGTATCCGCCCAGGTTCACATGCATCAAGCCGGGCACAGACGCTTCATCGGGCGTCTTCTTGTAATACTCGATACCCTGTACAAGGGAAGAAGCACAATTCCCAACCCCAATAATTGCCACGCGGACCTTTTTTTTACTCATATTACTCCTTTGGTCGGATGTAAATTCCGTCAATTATTGCTATAATCCAATCACCATGGATTCCAAATCGGTTATACCTGTTGATGGTCGCACCCAGCGCCTGGAACGTCTCTTGGAGATCAGCCGTACCCTCAGCGCTTCGCTGGACCTGGAACCCTTCCTGCAGTCGTTAATCTCTGATGCTGCAGAATTAACCGGTTGTGAGTCGGCTTCCATCCTGGAGTTGGATGATTCCGGAAACCATTTATATTTCCTGGCGCTGCCCCAGAGACACCAGGATGCTCTAAAGACTGTCAAAGTCCCGCTGGCTGCCAGCTTGGCTGGATGGGTTTTCCAAAATAATCAACCTCTTATTGTCATAGATACAGCAGCAGATCCACGGCACTTCAAGGGGGCGGACCTGGCAGCGGATTTTGTCACCCGCTCTCTCCTGTCGGTTCCCATCGTTTTTCATGGGGAGACGCTCGGTGTTTTTGAAGCAGTTAACAAGACCGAACATGCCCATTATACCGAAGAAGACCTTTTAATTCTAGAAACAATTGCCTCCCTGGCGGCAATATCGCTTCAAAATGCCCGCCTGATGAACAAAGCCCGGCGCTCCCAGGATCAAATGGTCCAGCTTGACCGGATGAAGAGCGGTTTTATCGCCATCGCATCTCATGAACTGCGCACCCCTCTGGGCCTAATTCTTGGACACGCCACCTTCCTGCGCGAGGTTGTATCTCCTGAATCCCGCCCCCAAATGGATATCATCGTCCGTAACGGACTAAGATTGAAGGAGATTATTGACAACCTTGCCAAGATGGACAACGCCGAACGCGGTGTCGCCACGCTCCGGGCTCACACGCTTTCAATCAAACGCATCGCTGAAGAAGTTACAGATTCGTTCTACCAGCAGGCAAAACAAAAGGGCCTCTCCCTCCATTGTGAGACTCCGACTGATGAACTCCTGGTGGAGGGCGATTCTTCCAAGATTGCCATTGCCCTCAGCAATATCGTCGAGAACGCCATTTCCTTCACCAACCCGGGGGGACATATATTAATTGTTGCCGAGTCGATCCCGGAATGTGTAAAAATATCAGTCGTAGATGATGGGATCGGAATCCCACCCAAGGATCTGCCGCATATTTTCGAACGCTTTTATCAGGTTGAATCACACCTCACCCGCAAACATAACGGCATGGGGTTGGGTTTATCCGTATCTAAGGTAATGGTCGAAATGCATGGTGGAAGGATCTGGGTGGATAGCATCGAAGGCAAGGGCAGCAAATTCACATTCCTCCTGCCAGTTAAGTCCGATCAGGCTGACACTGCCAGCAAAGTATTCATCTCCTGAGAAAATATGAATCCCCAATTCATTATTGCCGGGCATCTGCATCGTGACTACCTGCTGCCCGAGATTGGCCTTCCATGCATAGATGTTCCTGGAGGCAACCTGTTATATGCTGCTTCCGGGCTGGGTGTCTGGGAAACCAGCATTGGTTTGCTGTCCCGCGTCGGTGAAGATTATCCCCGCGCATGGCTGCAATCCTTTGAAAAACTCGGTTGGGACACGGATGGCATCCACATTTCAGCCGAAGCCATGGACCTGCGGCATTTCCAGGTCATTCTGGAAGACCAAACGGTTCATAATAGTAATCCAATGGCTCATTTTTCGCGTCGCGGTTTGCCCTTCCCCAGGTCCCTCCTTGGCTATCAACCACCCATGGAAACCGTGGATGGTTTGAAGACTTCCCACCCCGCTTCGCCCCGCCCGGGCGACATCCCGCCTGATTACCTCAACGCCCGGGCAGTCCACCTGTGCCCGTTGGAATATTCGACCGTATGTCGGCTGACTTCAAGCTTTCGAGATGCCTGCGTGACCACCCTGACCCTGGATCCTTCGGCTGGTTTTATGAACAGCAAGAACCTCAAAGATTTACGCATCCTCCTTGGAGGATTGACTGCCTTTTTACCTTCCGAGGAAGATTTGCGGGCTGCATTCTGGGGTTTGACCGACGACCTTTGGCAGATGGCTGAAAACTTGGGGGAATTTGGCGCTGAGTTTATCGTTATTAAACGCGGCGCACATGGTCAACTGCTCTATGATTCTATCTCCAAAAAAAGGTGGGAAATCCCGGCCTATCCGGCTCGCTTGATAAATATGACCGGTGCGGGAGATTCATTCTGCGGGGGTTTCCTGGCTGGGTATCAGCAGACCTTCGATCCCTTGCGTGGTGTGTTATACGGAAGCGTGTCTGCATCCCTGGCAATTGAGGGAACTGGTGCCTTCTATACCCTGGAAACTCTGCCCGGCCTGGCCCAGGCACGGCTTGATTCCCTTGCCGGGATCGTAAGGATGATTTAAGTTTATGAGCAACTTAACTTCCCGTATCCTCAACCTGGCGATCGACATCCAAAAAATTCCCGCTCCCACATTTTATGAAGCTGACCGGGCAAAATTCGTTCGACAGCGTTTTATTGATGAGGGCCTTTCAGATGTGGAGATGGATGACTCCGGTAATGTTTATGCCCGGTTGCCGGGATCCTTGCTCGGCAATGCCATTGTCATCTGTGCCCACCTGGACACTGTTTTCCCATCGAGTGTTGATCTGCATGTTAAGCGCGAGGAGGGGCGCATCTCAGCCCCCGGCATTGGGGATAACTCCCTCGGGGTGGCGGGGTTGTTTGGTCTGGTTTGGGGGTTGAGCGAACGCAAGGTTGCCCTGCCCGGTGACTTATGGCTGGTGGCAAATGTATGCGAGGAGGGGTTGGGAAATTTGCGCGGCATTCAGGCAGTCGTTAAGCATTTCGGGTCCAATCCCACTCCCCCAAAAACCGGTTCGGCACCACTGGCATATATTGTTCTTGAAGGAATGCCACTTGGACATATCTATCATCGTGGACTGGGTGTGCGTCGATACCGCGTGACCATCCACACCCAAGGTGGGCACTCATGGATCGACTACGGTCAGCCCTCGGCGATCCATGAACTGACATCCCTCTCCACCCGGATCGCTGCGTTGAAACTGCCGGGTAAACCACGCACGACTCTCAACATTGGCGTCATTTCCGGGGGATCGTCGATTAACACGATAGCCGCAGAAGCCATGCTGGAACTGGATATTCGATCGGAGGGGCCAGGCGAACTGGAAACTGTGTCCGCGCAGGTTGAAAGGATTATCCAAACTGTCAACAAGCCGGGTGTAACAGCCGAAGTGGAAATCATCGGGCGCAGGCCCTTCGGTGAGCTTCCGGCGGAGCATCAGTTGGTGAAACTGGCCCAGGATTGCGTGCGTTCAGTCGGCATTGAACCTCGTTTGGACACCGGGTCCACCGATGCCAATTTTCCGCTCAGCCTCGGCATCCCTGCTATAACCCTCGGGCTTACAACAGGCGGGCGGGCGCATACGGTACACGAATTCATAAACACTGCTCCCCTGGAAAAGGGGATGGAGCAACTCCTTCAACTGGTCACCCGGGCTTGGGATTCATTGGGTGATCTTAAATAAAAAAATCCCCGGGTTGGGAGAAAATATTATGAATCGGCTTCATCATCGCCCAGGGGAATTATTTTAAGGAACGCCTCCACGACCCTGGGGTCGTACATTTTCCCTGAATTTTCCGTTAATTCCGAGATTATCTTGTCATGGGTATAAGGTTCTTTATACGGACGCTTATCATGCATGGCGGAATAAGAGTCAACTACACTGATGATCCGGGCGCCAAGAGGAATATCTTCCCCCTTCTTCCCGTAGGGATACCCCAACCCATCATAACGTTCATGGCTGTTTTCAATCATTGGGGAAACGCCGGCCAATTTCTTAATTGGAGAAATCAGCTCAGCCCCCAATTGTGGATGTGATCGGACAACCTTCCATTCTTCTTCTGTCAGCTTGGCTGGTTTCTGCAATATGGCATCCGGAATCCCAATTTTCCCTATGTCATGGAGCAAACCTCCCAGGTAAATTTCCCTCACTTCTTCCGGTGAACAACCCAACAGCCGGGCTGTTTTGGAAGCCCAGTTGGCAATCTGCTGGCTGTGAGTGTTGGTGTATGTATCGCGAATGTCGATTGCATTCGCCAGGGCGGTAACGGATTGAACAAACGATTCCCTGAGCTCATCATATAATCGGGCATTTTCGATTGCCACCGCGGTTTGGTTGGCTAGGGTGGAAAAGACCAGGAGTTCATCTTGCGAATAAGGTTGGGAAGAAAGTTTTTTACCCAATGCCAGTATTCCGATTAGTTCTTCCTTGGAATTTAGGGGCAGAAAAATTTCGGGATCGAACTTTTTCAGCTCCTCGTTCTCTTCCTTCCACATCGATTTAAATATGGGGACAAAGGATATATCGCGATTCAAAAGCGGTTGATTATGCTTCGACATCCAGATGATTATGGGGTGATCTGCCCGGAATCCTGAGGGGAAATGTTTCGTTTCCGCATCTTCGGCAATGACCCGAAAATCCCCCCTGTCAATTTTAACCAGGATTGCCGTATGTTCAATATGCAGTGTATTCCTGACCTCAGACAGTATTAAATGGGCTATTTTATCAATATCCAAAAGTGTCGCGATGGTACGGCTTAACCGCTGCAGCATCAGATCGGCATTGTATTTTTCCCGGTAGAAGATCCGGTCGATCCACGATTGGGCCAGGTTGCGAAGAGGGGAAAGCAAAATCGCACTTAATGTTCCAACCAGAACGGATACAAGAAAGACCGTTTTTCCAGATAACAACTGGAATGCATTTAAAACCAGGGAAATGCTTAAAAAGTAGATGGCGCTAAATACCGCCGTGGTGAGCGAATACAATATTCCCAGACGAACAACGACCCGTATGTCCAGCAATTGAAGACGGAGAATTGTATAGGCGATAAGTAAGGCAGTCAGGGTGTTCGCGGCGATATCGATGGGGTATTTCCCGAGGGGAGTGAAATTGGTCATGGCCGCAAGCACCGTGATGGAAAACCCGATCGTCAGGTATCGAATGCGGTTGCGCTGTTGGGCATCAAAAGATCGGTTATACCCCTGGATCAGGTCACGCAGGCACACAAAGATCAATAAATATGCCGGGGCGGCCACCAGGGAAAAATAATTCCCCAGCTCGTATTGAAGGGATCCTCCTGAATCAAGGAATGCAGATTTCACCATTACATTGGTAAAAAATATAAAATAGATTACCAGTATCCCGTATGCAATGGTGTAAGGCGCCCACTTGCGCCGCAAACCAAAAATGGATTGAACAAAGAAGAACATCGCCAGCATCATCACCAGCGGTCCGGTGGTCATCACCCTGAACCAGGCCAATACATATCCAAAACCGGAAACCGTGAGGAAAGCACTTATGGACCAAACCGACATGGCCAATAAATAGAACGCAAAAATCCTCTTCAAACGGTTAAATGGCTTGGAAATGACCACCAACGTAAAAATAACCCCATAAAGAACCGTGGCAACTATAGTTATCAGCGTACTGATATTCCAATACATTTAGTGATTCATTTCTTTCACAATGCCACCCAACTTCTTCAGAATTTCATCGGATGGTTTCATATGGTGGGGTCTATGGTGGGCAATATCGGCTCCTGACTCCTGCTTTGATTTCATATAGGCTGCGAAGGAACCGCCTGGCAGAAGGGTGACAGTGACTGGATCAATGTTCAGGATTTCCTTCATCCCATCGTAATCGGAATAGCGGGTGGAAAAGGATTGACGAATCATCTCCTGCACTTTTTCTTCAGGGATGCTCCCCGGTTGGGTCAATTCAATATATAGATGGAGAGTGGGGTATGCCCGGGTGGTTTCTTTTTGAGCAACCCAGTCCACGTACTCCAATCCGGTGGCCTCAATTGTCTTCCAGATGCCTCTTTCGGTCAGCCGGAGAATATTCCCCAGGTCAATCAGCTCGGCTGAACGGGAATAAAATCTCATTTGAGGAAGAACCGAGCCGATTTCCTCGTCTCCATTCGCAACCACTTCAAATAAATCACCCATGCGGTAGCGCACAAGGATTCCGCCGTTAAAATTGGATAACACCAATTCATAGATGCCTATATCCAACTCATCATATAGGAAAGTTTTTGGGTGGTATGCAGGGTCTTCCTTATTTCTCAAGTGTTCTTCAAGTGGGATGAACTCCAGGAAGGCGTTTGCAGGGAAGAACACCATGCCTTTGAGATTCCATGCCTGCATCGCCATGATCCCGGCTTCGGTGCACGCAAAGCCTTCAAGCGGTTTTTTTCCCCAGAAATGCTCGATCGTATCCTTGTATATTTCGGTATCCGTACCGCTGGTAATGATCCCTTTTAGGTGCCAAATATCCTTTGGTAAAATTCTTCTATTTTGGATCTTGGAGATCACGACAGCCTTCAGCAGGTGCCACAAGGTCGCCGGGTTTAGGAGCACCTTCGAGGGTGTGGAATCACTGGATTGCTGTTCAAACTGCTCCCCCATCCTTGCCAGGACCACCGATATTCCAAAAAAATAATCCAAACCCTCGGTCATGGCAAGTTTAAACCCCATTGCTATCCGTTCGCGAAATTCCATCTTCTCCCCATCATCGAGGTTGGGAAGGAATTTAACGTCCAGGTTCTTTTCAACGGATCGGGCGAGAAATCCGGATATATAGGGGGGAGGCGCCGTTGCCATTAAAAACTTTTCATTCCGTTCAAGCTTAACATCTCCCGGTTGGGAACAAGAGCTCATGATCATCCCGGCAATACCCGGATCGCTTAACTTATCGTACATGGCTTGCGTATAAGGCACCCATTTGGGCCCAAGCTCGGAACTGTGTCCGGAGGTACGAGCCCACATGAATGGTTTTTCCGGGAGCCCGTCTTCCTTCTTCTCCTTTAAAATCTCCGAATAATCATCCGAGGTGGTAAGGGGAGTCACCTGGCGGAATTCATCCACTGTGATCGGTGTTTTCCCACCCATAAGGGTTCTGCCTACCCTCGAAGAATCCAGGAGGGTTATCTGCTCAAGCATCAGCCTTTCCTGGATGCCTCTGAATTCATTCCGGCTCAGATTAAAAAAACCGCAATGTTTGTTCCATAATTCATCTTTCCTGCCTTCTTCGATCAATTTGTATGAGTCATCCATGGTGCTCATCTCCTATTTTTTCCGCTTTTATCAGCAGGGGCGATGGTACCCAGAAATACCTGGATTTAAGTTTCTGAATCGCAATGTTCCGGAATCCGGAATTCATCAGGATCAGACTCCAATCTTCTTTGGAAAGAATATTTGCCACTGCGCTGGTTTCCGCCCATGCACGGGATTTATTCTCGAAAACAATGAAATATGCAAAAGCAATGATGCGCAGGAAAAATTTCACACCTGGAATTTTCCACAGACGTGAACCTCCCACATCGCCGATGGTGAGTTTTCCCCCACTTTGCAGAACGCGGTGGGATTCAAAGATAAGCTTTTCAACATTCATGTGATGGGTTGCCAGGCCGCAGGTCACCTGCGTAAAGTTCGAACTGGCGTAAGGCATATCCATCGCCGAGGCACAAACAAGGTTTTGGATTTCACTACTGGCTTGTCCTTCCAAACGGCGCTTGGCATGCCTGAGCATGGACATGGTGATATCCAAACCATGTATCTGGTTTCGAGGATGCCCGGCTTTCTCAAGCAGGGATGGAATGACACCAGTCCCGGTGGCAACATCCAAAATAATATCTTGCGGTTGCACCGGTGTCGCTGCAAGCAATCGGTTTACGAATCCATGATAGCTCCACCCCCAAAATCGGTTCAATTCCGAATCAACGACCTGCTCATACCGGGGTGCCAATTCGGAAAAGGCTTCAATGACATTCTCTTTGGCTTCCATTTTTTATATTGGGCAAATTCTCGGCTAGGAATTTATCCCCCAATGATACCGTGAATTCATAAAATATGATATAGCCCCCCAAAACGATGGCTTGATTGGTTATTTTTGGGTGTTTTACTCTTTAGCTGGAGAAAAGGTTTCCCCCATCCTCCAAATTGGCAAGGGATTGACCGGTATTTGAATTGATTGATGACCGTCCTTTTCAAATGTCGAAAAGAACGGTCTCGTTGCTGTTCACAAATTGGTCCAAAAAACCGATTAGAGCTATTTGATTAAAAGGACAAGAGCGATTAGAACACCTAAAGTCCCAATGAGCAGGCTGACCTTTGGAAACAGGAGTTTTTCCAAAAAGCCCGTGTTCCTTTTAAGTTCGTTCACAAGTGAATTAATGGGATCATAAATTTCAGACATGATGATTCTCCTTTCCTGGATTCACAGTATAAGGGAAAAGAGAATGCCCACCATATACAGAATTGTTAGAACCAGAAATTCTGCATTTACAAATTTGTAAGGCAAAAAAAGGAGGTGAAATTATCCCCCATATATGGGGGTGTTAGTGATCCCGACCCCCACCTGTAAAAATGGTAAAAATGAAGCCCAAGGAAAGGAATAGATCAGCCGCAAACAGCAACCACCCCATGCTGTTCATCGCGCCGGTCAGTAATCCATGAAAATCAATCACCACCAAAAGGCACAAAGTGGTCAGCATGCCGTATGATACCAGTTTGCGAACATCCGGGTATTCTATATCCCTGGCAAGCCAGGTTATTACAGCCAGCCCAAGGGCACATGCGCCGAATAGGCGGGTGTTCATTATCCCGGTAGGATTCGTTTCCCGACCGAGTATGCTTAAACTAAAACCGGGGGTAAGAATATAGAAAGAACCATTGATGAAAGAAAGGATGGCAGCGAGTGAAGTAACCGTTTTATATTTCATGGTTGGTTGTCCCTTGCCATAAAATGGTGTTGGTAAGATTTNNGGTGTGCTGCCGAGGGGAGGCAGTATAATGCGGGGGTAATTGACATTTTGGAGGAAACCATGAGTGAACAAAAAATCCGCGTCCTGGTTGCAAAGCCGGGTCTGGATGGTCATGATCGGGGAGCCAAGGTGGTCGCGCGTGCCCTGCGTGACGCCGGGATGGAGGTTATTTACACCGGTCTGCGCCAGACACCAGAGATGATTGCCGAAGCCGCTCTCCAGGAAGATGTGGATGTAATCGGACTTTCCATTCTATCAGGTGCACACATGGCAATTATTCCCCGCATCCTCGATCTCCTCAAGGCTAATGGCCAGGAGGGCGTTAATATCTTCGTTGGCGGGATCATTCCGGATGAAGATGCCCCGCGCTTGAAAGACATGGGTGTGAAAGGGGTTTTCGGTCCGGGTGCTCCCACCGACATAATCGTCAATGAAATTCGCGCCGCCGCCAAGCCATCTAAATAAGAAATGGGAAAGACTCACGTTGATTCCATCCTTTCCGGCAACCTCCCCTTGATGGCGCGCCTGCTTACCCAGGTGGAAAACGGAACCGCAGAAGGGCTTGCGGTTCTGAATGAACTCTTTCCATATACTGGAAAAGCGCACCTTATCGGGGTGACCGGAGCTCCTGGAACCGGGAAATCATCCCTCGTAAACCAGATCGCACTTCATTACCGCAAATCAACGCAACCGAATCCCAAACGGGTCGCCATCATCGCCGTTGATCCAACCAGCCCGTTTACCGGCGGAGCGGTGCTTGGAGACCGTGTGCGCATGCGTGACCTGTCTGGTGATCCGGGGGTTTTCATCCGCTCAATGGCGTCTCGCGGGTCGCTTGGCGGTCTGGCGCAGGCAACAGCGTCCATGGTCCAGGTATTCGATGCTTCCGGGTTTGAGGTGATCCTGGTCGAAACGGTCGGGGCTGGGCAGACTGAAGTGGATATTGCCCGGTTGGCCCATACCACGCTCGTGGTCGAGTCTCCCGGGCTGGGCGACGAAATCCAGGCCATCAAGGCGGGTATCCTTGAAATTGCCGATATCCTGGTCCTGAACAAGGCGGACATGCCGGGAGTGGATAACACTGAACGAGCCCTGAAAGGAATGCTTGGGTTGTCACATCCGGTGGAGAAAATATTCCACCACGGGGAAACGATGGTGACCAAAGGCAGCATTCCTGCCGCCTTGTCCGGGTGGGTGCCACCCATCCTGCGCACGATCGCAACAGACGGGACGGGCGTGGCGGAATTGGTGGTTGCCATCGAACAACACGCCCAACACCTGCACCAGGTTGATGAGTGGCGCAGTCGTGAAAAGGTCAGACTCGAAGTGGAACTCGACGCGCTGCTTACCGAAACGCTGGCGGCAAGGTTTCGTCAAAAACTTCCCGAGGGTTTTTTCGACAACCTGGTTGGGCGGTTGGTCAAGCGGACACTTTCTCCCCGGGAGGCGGTAAAGCTGCTCCTGGATGAGTCTGAGAATGCAATATAAAGAATCATGTATCAGGCATTTCCCCCTGCAGGCTGAGAGCGCGAAACGAAAACCAGGATGCATTCATCCTGGTTGCTTTTTTCCACAAGGCAGTGAAAGTCCGTCCTATTCCTGGTTTCAAAGGTCCAATACCTGGCGGGCAATGACCAGGCGTTGAATCTCGTTCGTCCCTTCACCGATGGCGCACAAGCGCTGATCCCGGTACATTCGCTCAACTGCATATTCGCGCATATACCCGTAGCCCCCATGGATCTGAATGGCCTTGTAACAAACGCGCTCCGAAACTTCCGTGGAAAACAGTTTGGCCATGGAAGCCTCCCTGCTAAACCGCATGCCATTCCCCTTCAGCCAGGCGCCGCGATGGACCATCAACCGTGCGGCTTCGATTTCAGTCGCCATTTCGGCGATCATCCATTGGATGGCTTCAAATTTGGCGATGGGTTGATTGAACTGCACCCGTTCCTTGGCATATGCCACAGCTTTATCGAGCGCTCCCTGCGCCAACCCCACGGCCATGGCAGATATTGCCAGCCTGCCGGCATCCAGGGTGGTCATGAATTGTTTGAAGCCTTCATTCTCCTTCCCCAGCAGGTTTGCGGCAGGGATGCGGCAGTTCTCAAAAAAGAGTTGTGAAGTCACCGATCCCTTCAACCCCATCTTTTTTTCATCCCGTCCCGGTTGGAACCCCGGGGTACCTTTTTCAATGATGAAGGAGGAGATGCCGCGCGTGCCTTTTTCAGGATCCGTTTTGGCTGTTACTACGATCACACTAGCAAGAGAACCGTTGGTGATAAAGATTTTCTCCCCGTTAATTACCCATTCCTTGCCTTCGCGTACGGCGCGCGTGCGGGTGGCGCCCGAATCTGACCCGGCGCCTGATTCTGTTAAACCAAATGCGCCTATCTTTTCTCCGCTCAACAGCTGGGGAAGATATTTCTTTTTTTGTTCTTCTGTGCCGAACAGGTATATTGGTTCACAGCATAACGACGTTTGGGCATCATATATGATTGCCAATGAACCGGATACCCGGGCGATCTCTTCCAGCGATATCAGCAGGCTGAGATAGTCGCCCCCTCCCCCCCCATATGCCTCGGAAAATGGAATCCCAAACAACCCCAATTCACCCATGCGCTTGAATAAGTCCGCGGGAAACTTGTCGGTTGCGTCAATTTCTTCGGCTAGCGGGGCAATTTCCTTCTCGGCAAAAGCCCGCACGGTTTGTTTTATCAACTGGTGTTCTTCGCTCAAATGGAAATCCATTTCGTGTCTCCTGATTATTCTTTAAAAACAATATCATGATCGATCACTTGCCGATCACCAACCCTCGCGGGTCAATTTCGCGCAGGATGTGGACCTGCTCATCCGTTGGCTCAGGGCTTACGCCCACATTCTCTGGAATTAATATCTCAAATTCGCTGGCTTCCTGGACTTGTTCCACTGTCACGCCAGGATGGAGGGCCAGCAGCTGCAAACATTTGGTGGATTCGTCAAAGCCGTATACACCCAGTTGTGTAATAACGCGGTAGGGACCATTGCCTGCAGGCAATCCTGCCATCTCGCGTGCCCCGGGTCCGGAAAGATAACCCGGAGTGGTGATAAAATCCAGCTTTTTAACAAAAGTTCGCCGGGACTGCTGACGTAAAAGATAAATGGTGCGCCAGCAAAAGGATCCGACATCACTGCCTCCCCCACTGCCGGGCAACCGGGCCTTGGGGTGAGCCCAGTCCCCGATAACGGTGGTGTTGACATTGCCGTAACGGTCCATCGCCGCGCCGCCAAGGAAGCCGTAATCCACATAACCCGACTGGGAGGCTGACATCACATCGTGCATGCTTGAGGCTGCCGAAGCCTTGTAATATGTACGCGAGTCGCCCACTGATATTGGCAGCGCGGGCACCTGGGGTCCAATGCCACCGGCTTCGAAGATGATTAAAAGCCCGGGAGCGTGCGTTCGCTGTGCCAGCATCCCGGCGACAAGGGGCAGGCCTGTTCCAACAAATACCGAGCAGCCGTTCTCAAGGAGGCCGGCAGCCACGCAAGCCAGCAGTTCGGTCAGGTTGTATCGATTCTCCTGGCTCATGAGGCACCCTCCATCGGGTAAGGGATATCCGGCTGCAGTTTCATCACCTGTTTTAAATGGGTGAGCTTCCGGATGCCGCCGACTTTTTCCAGGTAAGCGTTGAAATCGGGCAGGCCGAAAACGAATTCCTCGAAATATTCACGGGTGCCCTCCGGGGTTTTGGAAACCTCCAACCAGTGGGCGATATGCTCCTCGTCGAAATAATATGTTACGGGCATTTCGGTGGGGTGGGCTCCGAAGGGAACCTCGATTACAGCGTCTACCAGATAGAACGGGATCAAGGTGCGCCACGGCTGGCGCTGTATCTCCTCATGCTCAATGATCTCTTCAGTCGTGATGATGAGCCGCCGGGCAGCACGTGCCAGCTCGAAATCTTCCACCATGATCCCATCGATTTGTGCATTGCCGTACTGGTCACATCGGTGAACATGGAAAAGTGCAACATCAGGGTAGCAGGCGGGAACCAGGCCAATGGGTTTGCCGCTCCAGGGATCTTCAATCACCCTGGCCGAACTGTGTTTGATGGTATCCGTCCCCAGCATGGTCCGCACTGGCATGAAAGGCACCCCCATGGCTGCCGCTAGGAAGCGCCACTGGAATCCGGCATTGCTGATTTCGCCGGTCACCTTCACCTCGCCGCTTTCGACAGCCCGGCGTCCGCAGGGGGATAATCCGCGCAATTCATGCCCGAACGCATAAGCCACTTCCACCCTGCTGACACAACCGCCGCCGATTAAAATGTCAATGTCATGCACGGCAGTCTTCCCGATGAGCGTTAAATCCCGCCTGTGCTGGCGTACCAGTTCATAGATCAGCGCCATGGGAATGCGGATGTGACCGAAACCGCCCACAGCTACCAGGCTGCCATCCGGGACGTATTTTCGGATTGCCTGAGCGACAGTTGTGCGCTTGTCTGCCATTTGCCGGGACTTGTTTTCCCGCACCCACTGTCTATTTTCGTCCGGGTCGTGCCAGCCGATGAGTTCTCCGTTATATTTAACAGGATCCTTCATTACTTCTCCTCGCATGAACATTTGAATGGGTTTGTCCCATGTGTTGAGGAAGGAAAAGAACCCAGCCCTGATATCATAACGCTGCCATTAGATCCTTTGGACTGCCAAACTTCTCCAGGAAACATTTCAATATTGGATGGTCGGTGTACCAGGACCCTGGAGCTAATCTGCCAGGTTAAAGTAAATATCCGTTGGTTTTAGTTTGGTGTTTCTCAAGAACCGGCCGCGAACTTTTTTCCCGATCCATTCAATGCCGGCCTCATCTGGATCAACGCCAACCAGGCGGCCCAGGAACAGGGTGTTGCATTCCTCAAATTCAACCAGGGTCAGCACAAATGGACATTCCGGCAGGAAGGCTTCCGACCCAAAAAAGCACACGGTGAAGGCATGGATCTTGCCCTCCGGTTTGATTTCCACCCACTCAGTCTCGCGACCAGAGTACATGTCGTGACCCCGCGGGTTGGCATAGGTATAGCCGGTTTCCGGTTCCCGCGAAACAATAAAGCGCCCATTTGCAAGAGCCGCAAAGAAGGGGGAATCCTGCCCATATGAATAGTTGTAATCAATCTTGTAGGGCTGCTTGATCACGATGGGGGACATCTCTTTTAATATCGAGAGATCATCTCCAGTGGGAAAAGGAACGCTGAAAACAACCGTACCTTCCAGGTTATCCTCGATTCTGTTTGATATTATTTTCTTGGTCATGGCGTCTTTCTCCTATTTTTCCTGTTCCAGGATGCTGACTGTCACATAGGTGCCTGTCCCCGCGTGGGAGTGGATGGCACCCCGCCGGGCATTCGGGACCTGCAGGGTTGGGTCACCAAAATGCTTCTTGATGGTCCCCTGGAGCTGCCACAATGCAAATACTCCCTGCATCAGGCCGGTCGCCCCAACCGGATGCCCGCAGGCGATCAGCCCACCGGAGGGGTTCACCGGGCAGACCGTCCCTTCTGGTAATTTAAGCCCATAATCAATACCGGGCATGAAGGTCTTTCCGCTGGTTGCAAATGACCCGCCCTCCCCATAACGGCATAATCCCATGTCCTCATAAGTCTGGATTTCTGACGAGGTATAGGCGTCGTGCAGTTCGATAAAATCCATCTCGTGCAGCGGATCGGAAAGCCCGGCGTTCTTGTAAGCTTCCCGCGAAGCCATCCTCCCAGCCCGAAACGAGTGGACCCCCGGGTAGCGGAATCCCTTTTTCCACAGTTTTTTATAATAACCCTGGGCATCATCATTCATTTCATTGGGCAGCGCGTTGTACCTGTAGAAATCATCATAGGATTGGTGGGGGCGATCCGCCATGCGCATGGCATCCGTGCCGCGGCCAATCCCGGTGACGCACACGCGTGGAATCCGCAGACCGGAAGCCTTCTCCAATTTTGTCAGGCCGTCTTCCGAGCAGAAGATGACCGCTGCGGCACCATCACTCATCACGCAAATATCGTTGCGGGTGAGCGGCCAGGCTACCATTGGCGACGAACGTACATCTTCAATGGTCAAGCGCTGACGTTTTTGGGCGTATGGATTGTGGTATGCATTGATGTGATTTTTAACCGAGACGTGGGCCAGCTGTTCCACTGTCGTCCCGAATTCTGCCATGTGGCGGGTGACCATCATGGCATAGTACCCGGAGTAAAACCCTCCCACGGGATAATCAAAGGAAATATCCGAGGCCAGGGCAATAAACTCGTTGCCTTTCCAGGTTTCAACATGGCTCATTTGTTCAAAGCCAAATGCCAGGCAGATATCCATGTATCCCGAGGCGACGGCTTTCCATCCTTCCTGGAAGCAAATCCCACCTGTGGCTCCGCCCCCCTCCACGCGGTGCGACGGCTTGGGGCACAGCCCCAGGTAATCCTGGGCCATGATGCCCGCCATGAGCTGGCGCGTGAAATGGTCGGAGAAATAAGATGCCACACTGCCATCGACCAATTCGAAGAACTGGGGGTGTTCTATTCCCAGGTCGGCAAGCGCATAATCGTAGGCCTCTTTCACAAGACCTTGGAAAGTTTTATCAGGGCGGGCTTTGGCAAATTTAGAGACTCCTCCCGAAACAACATAAACTGGTCGCATAAGTCTGTCTCCTTTTTCTTGGGGTTAAGGTATTTTCATGGTTGCGATAATTTTATACCTGNNCGGCTGATCATTCACATTAACTAATTTCCTTTAATATTTCCCGGGCAATGATTGTCCGCTGTACTTCATTGGTGCCTTCGTAGATCGAGGTGACCCGAACATCCCGTGCGTAACGCTCCAGGGGGAAGTCCCTGGAATATCCATAGCCTCCCGCCATTTGAAGCGCTGCATAACATGCCCGGTTGGCTGCCTCGGTGGCGTACATCTTGGCCATTGCGGCTTCTTTCGTGAAGGAGCGACCCTGCTCCTCCCTGCAGGCAGCCTGCATCAGGAGCAGCCGGGCTGCTTCAAGCTCAGTATAGGAATCTGCGATCATCCATTGAATGGCCTGGAATTTGGTGATCTTCTGGTCAAACTGGATTCGTTGTTGGGCATATCGGGTGGCATAATCCATTGCCGCGAGGCCAATCCCCAATGCCAGGGAGCCAATCCCAACCCGTCCTCCGGTAAGTTCCCCCACTGCCACGCGCAAGCCCCCATTGAGTTTTCCCACCAGGGCATCCCTTGGAATCCGGCATTCCTGGAAGATGACCTCGGAGGTGACCGAGGCGTGCTGCCCCATCTTTTGCTCCGCCAGTCCAATGACCAGCCCCGGTGTGCCTGCCTCCACCAGGAAACAACTGATCCCTTTTCCCTTGGGTGCTGCCTTGTCAGTCACCGCCCATACAACGAATACTCCTGCATAGGGGGCGCTGGTGATGAANNCCCGCGGAAAACTCGCCTGAACATATTTTGGGGATGAAAGTCTTCTTCTGGGATTCAGAGCCGACTGCTTGGATAACCTCGCAGACAAGGTTGTTTACGGATACCGTGACTGCAGTGGAAGCGCATGCCCGTGCAATTTCGGTGACCGCGACGCTGAAAGCCACCATGCCAACCTGGGAGCCGCCATATTCTTCCTTGATGTTCAACCCCATGAAACCCAACCCGGCAAGTTTTTTAAGATTGCCCAAAAAAACTTCCTGGTCATCTGCCTGGTCCAGCCGGGATGCCACCGGTTCGAGCTCAACCCTGGCGAATTTCCGTGCAGTTTCCTGGATCAGTTTTTGTTCCTCGGTCAATTCCAGATTCATAGAACCTCATTCATTGATTAAGGTTCGAGCCTTTGGCATGAGTGCATCAATCATTAAGGGTCGGGGGAGGTTTTTATTAATGAACCACGGGATGCAGCTCCAGAATCCAGGTGGAGGAGATTATATCCAGGTGGGCTCGGTATACGTTCCGAAAACATCCCTCATCACTCCCACAATCTCGCTTAATGTGGCGTACGCCCGCACACTCTCCAGTATATGCGGCATGGTGTTTTCATTTCCCTTGCAAGCCAGGCGCAGGCGGTCCAGCACCTGACCAACACGACCATTGTCGCGTTCGTGGCGGAGTTTTTGAAGGCGCTCCACCTGCCGGTTATAACCGATGGGGTCAAATTCCAGGAGCGGGATGGGAACAGGCTTTTTATCCACATAATCATTCACGCCGACAATGGTGCGGAGGTGTTCATCGATTTCGCATTGGTACAGGTATGCTGCATCCGCGATCTCTCTTTGGAAGAAGCCCTTGGTGATTGCCGGAAGTACGCCCCCCAAATCCTCAATGCGTTTGAAATAGTCACGCGCCTGGTTCTCCAGTCGGTTGGTCAATGTTTCTATGAAATAGGAACCTCCGAGTGGATCGATTGTATTCGCCACTCCGGACTCAGCCGCGATAACCTGCTGGGTGCGCAAGGCAATCGTTGCCGCTTTCTCCGAGGGCAGGGCCAGGGCCTCGTCCATCGAATTTGTGTGCAGGGATTGTGTTCCACCCAATACAGCCGAGAGCGCCTGGATGGCCACGCGGATGACATTAATCTCAGGTTGCTGTGCCGTCAGGGTCATCCCCGCGGTTTGCGTATGAAAGCGCAGCAGCCATGAGCGGGGATCTTTTGCCTTGAAAGTATGGCGCATTTCCCTGGCCCATATGCGGCGGGCGGCACGGTACTTGGCAATCTCTTCAAAAAAATCATTGTGGGCGTTAAAGAAGAACGACAGGCGCGGGGCAAACTCGTCCACATCCATACCCCGGGCAATGCCCCAGCGCACATATTCCATCCCGTCAACCAGGGTGAAGGCAAGTTCCTGGGCAGCCGTGCTGCCCGCCTCGCGAATGTGATAGCCGGAGATTGAGATCGTGTTCCACTGCGGAACCTGCCGAGAGCCGTATTCCATCGTGTCCACCACCAGCCTCATGGACGGCTCAGGAGGAAAAATATATTCCTTTTGTGCGGTGTATTCCTTCAGGATGTCATTCTGAAGAGTGCCCCGCAATTGGTCCGCCGGAGTACCCTGTTTTTCTGCCACGGCCATGTACATCGCCCACAAGATGGCGGCAGGCGAGTTTATGGTCATCGAGGTGGAAATTTTCCCGAGCGGGATATCTGCTAGCAGGACTTCCATGTCCTTAAGGGAGCTTACTGCAACTCCGCATTTTCCAAACTCTCCCAGGGCCTGTGGATCGTCCGTATCGTAGCCCATCAGCGTGGGAAGATCAAATGCGATCGAGAGTCCGCCGCTGCCCTGCCCGAGCAGATACTTGTATCGCGCGTTGGATTCTTCCGCCGAGCCGAACCCGGCGAACTGACGCATTGTCCACAGCCGGCCGCGCTGCCCGGTGGCATGGACAGCCCGAGTAAAGGGATATTCACCCGGTAATCCGAGTTCTTCCAGGTAGTTAAAATCCTGTAAGTCCAGGGGGGTATACAGGCGGTTTACCTCGTCAGAGGAGGCGGTGATGAATTTTGATTGCCGTTCGGGAGTTTGGTGGAGGGTGTCTGCCAGGGTGGTTTGCTCCCACTGCGACAGAGCCTCATGAAGGTCTTTCTTGGGTTTCTTATCGGACATTCATTTCTCCTGCAGCAACTGTCATCTTGGGCCGGGTGCCAGGTCTTTCCGGGCTTCAACGGCTGCGAAGGTTTTATGCTCGTCATCATACCGTACTTTTGAAACCGCGATATCCGGGTCGTGAGTATAGAAGATCCAGGCATTTTCCTTGGCAACCGAGGTCAGCAGAACCTTTTTTTCATCGATCAGCAGTTCCGGGAAACGATCGTATCCCATGCTGATGGGCAGGTGAACCCATGATTTCCCGGGAATGAGGTCTGAAACGTAGACCATGCGCTCATTGCCAAACCGGATATCCGAACACAACAGACCTGGAGTATGACCATCACTGGGATAAAAATGGAGTTCAAACTCACTGAAAGGTAGAATATCCCCCTGCTTGATCAAAGTAAGGCGGTTGCTCTGCTGCAGTTGAGGTTGAAGTTGAGGGATGAAAGAGGCTTTGTCGCGCGGGTGGGGATGGATGGCGCGTTCCCACGCTTTTTCACCCACATGGAATTCAGCATTGGGGAAAAGCAGTTCAGGTTCTTTGCCAGCCTCCCAGGCGCTCAGCAGGCCGCCAGCATGATCAAAGTGGAGATGCGAAATGAGAATGTGGGTGATATCCGCCGGGGTGATCCCTTTTTGGGTCAATGTTTTTATCAGCATGTGTTCTGGCTCTTCCACCCCGTATCGCTCACGCAGCCTGGGTTCCATGTACGCGCCGATCCCGGCTTCAAAGAGGACGGTTTCTTTTTGTGTGATCGCCAATAATGTCCGTGTGGCAAGTTGTATCCTGTTCTGATCATCCGCCGGGATCCATTTTTGCCAAACTGCCTTGGGCGCATTGCCGAACATTGCGCCGCCGTCCAACCTGTACCGGTTACTTGGAATGCTGAATAATTCCATTCTTCCCTGGGTTATTTATCTGAAAGAAGGGCGCGGGCAATTACCAGACGCTGCACTTCATTGGTACCTTCGTAAATCCGTGTGATGCGGGCATCCCGGTACATCCGTTCGACCTCGTAATCATTAATGTAACCGTATCCGCCGTGGATCTGGATGGCTTCGTCAGTGACAAATGCCGCTGCCTCGGAGGCGTACATCTTGCACATCGCCGCTTCCGCGGCGTAGGGTCTGTGTTGGTCCTTGAGCCACGCGGCGCGGTAAACAATGAGACGGCTGGTCTCGATGCGGGTGTGCATATCCGCCAGTTTGAACTTGACTGCCTGCAGCTCGCTGATGGGACCTCCAAACTGCTGCCGTTCCTTTGAATAGGCAAGCGCTCGCTCAAACGCACCTTCCGCGATCCCCAATGCCTGTGCGCCAACCCCGATGCGNNAGGTCCACAATAAAGGCGGAAAGCCCCTCGTATTTGAGGTCCCGATCCTTCGAAGCGACAACGATGCCAATGCCACGGTAACCGCCATTGGTGATGAAAAGTTTGCTGCCGTTTAGGACGAACCCGTCACTGGTTTCCCGGTAGGTGGTGGCGATGCCTGCCACATCACTGCCGGCACCGGGTTCCGTGAGCAGCAAGCAGCCGATCCTTTTTCCACTGGCCAGCAGCGGAAGGAACTTCTTTTTTTGCTCATCGTTCCCAAACTGGAGGATCGGATTGCACGCCAGTGAGTTGTGTGCTGAAATAAGAATGCCGGTCGAACCGCAGGCCTTGGACACTTCCTCCACCACGATGACATAGGAGAGGATGTCCATGCCCGCACCGCTGTAGGTTTCAGGAATGTACGCCCCCATCATCCCCATTTCACTGATTTTATTCACCAGGTCAGTTGGAATGGAGTGTTTTGCATCGATTTCCGCGGCGAGCGGCTTGACTTCTTTTTCCACGAACTTGCGAATGCTGTCTTGCAGCATTTTTTGTTCCTGGTTCAATTCAAAATCCATAGGAGTTGCTCCGTCATGTATTTTACCGCGAAGCCGTCCCATTCAAAGAACGAGCCAATGGATTATTAACCTCGAGTTGATATCCTGGGCTGCCCCGCCGCTGTTCCAGGCAGTCACAGGAGGTTGGATAATCATGGATGAACATTTATGGTTGGCTTGGTTTTTTCAACAATGGCAGTTTCAATTGCCACCATTTTCTGCCTGTGGTAAACTTCCCCCGTTCCAACCCTGGAACGTTGAGGCGTTGATGCTTTCATTGGTTGAAAAGATAATCTTTACACTGGCTGTACTCGCCACGCTTGTCGCCACTGTTTTGGCGGTCAAACGTCTGGTCAACATCATCAGCCAGGGAAATGGTAAACCGGATTGGAGAGCAGCCTTCAGGCGCCTGCCGAACGTTCTCAGCCGCGTGTTTGTTTTCCAGCCGGTTTTACGATTCCGCCTTTTTCCCAGCCTGGTGCATTCATTTGTCGGATGGGGGTTCGGCTATTATCTCCTGGTCAACATCATGGACGTGGTTCGCGGTTATATACCGGGTTTCAAATTTCCACGCCCGGTTTGGGATTTATATTCCCTTCTGGCTGATCTGCTCTCGGTTGCCGTCCTCGTCGGGATGATCTTCTTTCTCATCCGCCGCTTTGTTTTCAAGACCGCCAACCTGACAACGCGGGATTCCACCCTGGTCCACCCGCAAGCGCGACATGGCATCCGCCGTGATTCGGCCGTCGTGGGCGGATTTATTTTGCTGCATGTTGGTTCACGCTTTTTAGGGGAAACCTTCGCCATCGCCCAGGCAGGGCAGGCTGACCCATGGCAGCCGCTCGCCAGCACGGTGGCAGGCTTATGGTCAGGGGTCAGTCCGCACGTCCTGGTCGTCAGCCAGCACATCGCATTCTGGCTGGCGCTCGGATTGATCCTGGCTTTCATTCCCTATTTTCCTTACACAAAACACGTCCATCTTTTCTTCGCCCCCATTAACCTCCTGCTTAAACCGCAGCGCCGGTCCATTGGAGAGTTGAGCCGTCTGGATTTCGACAACCAATCAGTGGAGCAATTCGGTGTCTCGAAACTGGCAGACCTGGGATGGGAGCAGCTAATGGACGCCTATGCCTGCATCATGTGCTACCGCTGCCAGGAGGTCTGCCCGGCGTACGGGACTGGCAAGGTTTTATCGCCAGCCGCGCTGGAGATCAATAAGCGCTATATGTTGAATACAGTGAAAGCACACAATGGGGCACCCCTACCGGCAACCCCGTTGACCCAATTTGCCATACCGGATGAAGCGGTGTGGGCTTGCACATCCTGCGGCGCCTGCGTGGACATCTGCCCGGTGGGAAATGAGCCCATGCGCGATATCCTGGACATTCGCCGGTCGCTGGTGTTGGTGGACAACGCCTTCCCCAAACAGTTGGAAACCGCCTTCCGCGGTATGGAACGAACCGTCAACCCTTGGGGAGTCCCGCCAACCGAGCGGCTGAAGTGGGCAGAGGGTCTGCGTGTCCCGACGATCGATCAGAATCCCCAGCCGGATCTGCTCTGGTGGGTGGGGTGTGCCCCCGCCACCGATGCACGTGCCCAAAAGACCGCCCAGGCATTCGCCAGTGTATTAAACATAGCGGGGGTTAATTATGCTGTGCTCGGTCAGCGCGAACAGTGCACTGGTGATTCAGCCCGGCGGGCGGGAAACGAGTTCCTCTTTAACGAGCTGGCAACAGCAAACGTGGAGACGTTGAACTCCATCCAGCCGAAATGCATTGTGACCACCTGTCCCCACTGCCTGCACACCTTGAAAAATGAATACCCCGCATTTGGCGGGAACTACCAAGTGATTCATCACACCCAGTTGATGAATGAATTGATCAAAAATGGTAAATTGGTGATGAACGATAATGAAGCTGGTACCAGGGTGACGTACCATGATCCATGTTATCTTGGTCGGCACAACAGGATTTTTGAAGACCCGCGCCAGGTGCTGAAAGAGGCCAGGCAGGACTTGAACGAAATGCCGCGCCACGCGATCAAATCATTCTGCTGCGGTGCGGGTGGCGGGCAGATGTGGAAGGAAGAAGAGCACGGGACGGCAGCGGTCAACAAGACGAGGTTTGCCGAGGCGAAGGCCACTCAAGCCGAGGTATTGGCAGTCGGTTGTCCCTTCTGCATGGTGATGCTGACCGACGCTTCGAAAGCCGATGGAGGGGCCATGCCGGTGAAAGATGTGGCGGAACTTGTGGCAGATAGACTGAAACGGTCATAAATCCAAAACCTCCCGCAGGTGCAATATCTGCGGGAGGTTTTTGTACATAAGTCAACGCGTGATAAGGTGCTCAATCGTCTGACCGGCTCGGGCTTCACGGTGCAGATGCCAAAGTTTCTTTCACCTTTTGCTTCACATGAGTGAAGATGATGCTCAAGGGTAAATGCTGCGGACATGCCTGTTCGCACATCCCGCACCCTGCACAGGAAGCCATCCAATTGGCCACATCCTCGCGGTGGTAGCGACCTTTAAACTGGCGGGGGTAATTCACCATGCAGATGGGGCAATTATCCATGCAGGTTTGGCAGGAACCGCAGCTCCCGAACTGGTCCAGCAAGGCATCCACATCAGCCGGCAGGACCTCGCTCAATCCGTTGATCACCCGTTCACGCGTCTGCGCGTGGCGTTCGGAAAGCTTCGCCAGCATTACCTCCCGTTTGGCAACCAGGTCTCGATCAGCCCTCTCGTCAGTAATGCGTTTCCAATCCACTCCACCGTTCTTCACCTCCACCAGCACTTTCTGGCGAACAGGCAGACCCAGCACGCCGATATTTACGTCCGCATCGGTCGCACCGGGGTTGACGCACATTTGACAGGCTGGGCGGTATCGATACGCGGCGATCCCTCCCTGCGGGGCGAACTGCAGGGCTTCGCCCGCCAGCCCCTCTTCCGAACCTTTCCTGGCAGCGCGCCACTCGTATTCATCTTCCGGGAACGTCCCAAGACAATCCACGCAAATGGTAACCAGTCGTTCAGGTTGAAATGCCTCGCGGCTGGCTATTTCGTTGACCGCGCGCATCTCGCATGGACGCAGCAGCACGCCGACACGACCATCCGGGTGTCCATTTATCACTTCCGGGATCACTTTCGCCATATTCATCAACATAAGCGGCTGGAATGGATTGACCCTATCCAGTTGGTCCGGAGCAGTCACGACGTGTTGTTTTTCACGACCTGTTGGCGGAACAATCATCGCTTCCAGGTTGGCTTCCGTGAATAATTTCACCACGAATTGATGCAGTGCCTTCAGCGGGTCGCCTTTGGTTTTCAGGATCCATTGCGTACTCATAAAATGCCTCCTCCATCCTGGGCACATGTCATTGCCCGGGAATGGTCATCCCATTTGCTTTAACATTAACTCGGCAACATCCATCACTTTGACCTGTTCATCGAGTCCCTTCGAGCGGATCGCATCATCGAACATTAACATGCAGTAGGGGCAGGCAGTGGCTATGACATCGGCTTTGGCATCCAGCGCGTCTTTAAGACGGTTGTGGTTGATGCGCGTATTGGCATTAGTCTCCAGCCACATTCCACCCCCTCCGCCGCCGCAGCAGAAGGAATTTTCCCCGCGCCGTGCCATTTCGACGCGATCAATACCAACTTTATCGAGCAGGGTCCGCGGTTGATGGTAAATATCGTTATAACGCCCCAGGTAACAGGAGTCGTGGAAGGTTACTTTGCCCTCGGAGGCCACTTGAGAGGCACCTGGAGGGAAATTCAATTCCGTCAGCAATTCTGTGTAATGCAGCACCTCAAATGTCCCTCCCATCTGCGGGTACTCGTTCTTGAGCGTGTTGAAGCAGTGCGGGCAGGCAGTGACGATGCGATTGAACTTGACCTTGTTGAATGTTTCGATATTTTGCTTCGCAAATTCCTGGAACATATATTCATGTCCCACACGGCGGGCGGTCTCCCCGCAACAATTTTCATCAAACCCGAGCACGGCAAAGTCCAGGTTTGCCTTTTGCATCAATAGTACGAGGGCGCGGGCTACCTTCTTGTTGCGGTTATCAAAAGCCGCAGCGCAGCCGGTAAAAAACAACACGTCGGTCTGGTCGCCCGGAGCCAGTTCGCGCACGTTCAATCCCTCCGCCCAGGCCATGCGGTTGTCAGGCGGTAGACCCCATGGGTTTCCCTGCCTTTCCAGGTTGCGCATGGTATCACCGATCGACTTTGGCATTTTACCGCTCGTAAGCAGCTGGTAGCGGCGCAGGTCGACCACCTCGTCCACCGGACGGATGAAGGCTGGGCATTTGACCAGGCATGCGCCGCAGGTGGTGCAGTACCACGGATATTCCTCGGTCATCACCGAGCCCATGATCCCCTCGTCGGGCTTTGCCTCCCCTGTCACCAGGCTGCTGATCATCGTTTTACGCAGCCGCTGGATGAGATCCCGCGGCGAGTATGGCATCCCGCTGAAGTTTGCCGGGCAGGCCTCCTCACATCTTCCACATCGCAGGCAGGCATCGAACGAAAGCAGCTGCTGCGAGGTGAATTCTTTAACCCTGCCGACGCCCAACTGATCGGTCGTCTCGATGTTCTCGATCTTCGTCAACGCGCCAGACTTGTGCCTGGGGCGGAGCAGAATATTAAGCGGGGTATTGATCAGGTGGCGCAGCTTGGTGAAAGGTAAAAGGGCGACAATCGTCAGGACAAGCAGAACATGGGTGTAGACCAGCGCGTCATGGGCTCCCGCGGCTTGCTTGGCGGTCAACCCGCTGGTTGCCATGATGGATGCGACCCAGTTCCCTATAGGGGACCACGCCCGCCAGGTCGGGTCCGTAGCCAACAGGCGTGTCCCTTCATTCGTGAATCCCACGAAGGCAATCAGAAACAGCAGGATAAGCACAACGGTATCATCCCAGCGCGTCTCGAGCGTCTTGGGGCGAAGTACGTAGCGCCGGAAGGCAGCCATCAGCACCCCCATGATGATCATCGCACCGGCAATGTCCATCACAAGTTCGTAACCCAGGTACCAGCCGTTGCGCGGGAAAGTTATCACCCAGGGGATGAATATTGCCATGTTGAGAAGGTTGATGATCGTGCCGACCACCTGAATGGTCACACCCCAGAAGAGCATGAAGTGCATGATCCCCGGGTAGATTTTTTTAAGGATGCGCACCTGTCCGAGAATATGTACCATGAAATCGCGCGTCCACGCCAGGATTTTGGCTCCTGTGATTGCGGGGGGTTTCGGTGTTGCAACAGTTTCGACAGCCATGCTCAACCTCCCACCTTGACGTAAATTTGGCCGTTCACCACTTCGGCAGCGAGTGCCATCAGCGGCTTGGGCGGAGGCCCGGATAGAACTTTGCCATCCCCCGCGCTGAAGTAGCCGTTATGGCAGGGACATTCCAACCGCGAGGTATTGGGATTCCATTTTACGAGGCAGGCGAAATGTGTGCAGACCGCCGAGTAAGCTTTCAACCCGTCCTTGGTGTGGATGATGATCGCCGGGTAGCGCCCAAATTCAACAGTTTTTGCTTGTCCCTCGGGCAGATCATTTTCCGGGCAGACCAGCACGGGCTCAGAGGGCATCTCCACCAGTTTTGGGGGGTAGAAATATGCCACCACCGGTGCGGCGATTGCGCTTGCTCCGAGAAGTACTCCAGCACTTTTAACCAACTTCAAAAAATCACGTCGGGTCAAATCGCTCATGTCAGCCCACCTCCCCCCAGATCGTAAGCGCAATGACTACCAGCAGGCCGAGGATGGCGATCGCCAGGCGGATCCAGACTGCATTTCGACTTTTCTCTTCTTTACGATCGAAAAAAGGCAGCAGGGTTGCACCGACCAGGACAATTAGTACGGAGACCACGCCGAAAGCCGTCCCCTGGATGCCTAAAACATTGGGGGGGATCACCTTGAGCACCTGGTACAGGAACAGGAAATACCACTCCGGTTTGACGTGCAGCGGCGTATTCAGAGGGTCAGCAGGCGCCTCCAGGCCCACCGGGAACATCAACCCGAGAAGGCCGATGATTACTGCCAAAATGATGATCCCCATCATCACGTAGAACTCGGTCTTTACATGGTCTGGATAGAAGGGGATGCTGTCTTTTTCAGGTTCAGGGTTGGGGGCAGTCATGATTTTCTCCTATAACGGTTTTTTGATGCCCAACTTGCGTACCATCAAGAAATGCGCCAGCATAAACGCCACGGTGGCCAGTGGAACGATGATAATATGCAGTGCATAGAACCGCCCCAGTGTCGCTTCGGTCACGTTCCAGCCGACGCGCAGGAATACCAGGGCAAGGTTGCCTATGGATGGGATCGCGCCTGCAATTTGCGTACCGACAGTTGTCGCCCAGTAAGCCCGCTGGTCCCAGGGCAGCAGGTAGCCGGTGAAACCAAAGACAAGTGTCAGAATGAGCAGCACTACTCCGCTGATCCAGTTCAGTTCGCGCGGCCGCTTGTAGGCCCCCATGATGAAGACCCTCAGCATGTGGGCGATGCACAAAACGATCATGGCGTTTGCCGACCAGTGATGGATCATGCGGATGGCCGAGCCGAAGCGAACCTGGGTTTCGATGAATTGGATGCTGGCATATGCCTCCGCGGCGGTCGGCTTGTAATAGAATGCCAGCATGATGCCGGTGACAGCCTGGACGACGAACAGGAATGCGGTGATGCCCCCCAGGCAGTACCACCAGTGCAGGGCGTAAATGGGCACCGGTTTTCCCAGGATCTTGGAAAGCGGCTGCGCAACCTGGTATCGCTCGTCAATCCAATCCGTGACACGTGCAGTGAGAGGTTTCCACTCCCTGCGCTTCGTCCAGACCGAGGCCGAACGGTACACGCCGAAAACGAAAATCATGCCGAAGGTTCCAAAGACGGCCCAGCTGGCGAGCGGGGTCCACAGGTTCTTATTTTCGCCGTTGATGTGGCAGGACAGGCAGGGTTCCATCTTTGGAGGTGGGATTTCCGCGGCGAGTGAATTTCCTGTCCCCGCGTTTGCCACCTGGCTGAAAGGGGTGCTTTGATAGGCTTTGCCATGCAAGAACAGGGCTGCCAGGAGGATAAGAGCCAACCCTGCAGCCAGCAAGCCAATGGGTAGAATTTTCCGGGTATTTTTCATGGGTTCCCTTGGGATGCGATCTGGGTTTGGATCATTCTTCTTCAGGATACGCCATCCTCAAGCGTGTGTCATCCGCCCACCGCCTGAATACCTGTCGGGAATGCACCTTATTTTGGATATAAATACACCCTACCATTTCGCTGGCAGGGTGTTTCAGTTCATTTCAAATTCCCGGGGGAGGAAAAAGTTTAAATCTCGATGATCTTTTTCTGAATGGCGTACTTGATCAATTCACCCCTGTCATGCAGGTTTAACTTCTGCATCAGGCTGAGGCGGTGTGCCTGGACAGTCTTGACCGAGAGAGTGAGGATCTCGGCGATCTGCTTGTTGGTATGCCCCTCAGCGATCAATTGCAGGACCTCGCGTTCACGGGGACTCAAGCCGTCACCTTTTTCATTCGGGCGGATGCCGCCCCAGCGCAGGTAATCTTCGATGACCAGCCTGGTGATGGCTGGGGACAGAACAGCTTCGCCCTGCTGGACGGAGTGGATGGCGCTGATGAGTTCATCCGCGGCTGCATCCTTCAAAATATATCCCATCGCCCCCGCCTCCAACGCCTGGCGGATGTATTCTTCGTTATCATACTGGCTCAGGATGAGCACTCGCAGATTGGGGCATTGTCGTTTGATCTGCCGGGTGGCTTCCAACCCGTTCAGCAGCGGCATCGCAATGTCCATTACCACCACATCCGGTTTCAACTGGCAGGCAAGGGTGACCGCGCTCCGCCCGTCCTCCGCATCCCCGATGATCACCAGGTCGGATTCACGTTCGAGGCGTGTTCGCAGGCTTTCCCGCAGGATGGTGTGGTCGTCGGCCAACAGGATACGGATCTGGTCCATTAATTCTATTTTACCCGAAAGGTCATCCAGGGTTCTTGTTTTGAGCCTTTACCTGCCCTTATACACGGCCTTACGTTTATTGATGAAGGCTTGCATCCCCTCTTTTTGATCCTCGGTGGCGAACAATGTGGCGAACATTGCACTTTCATACCTCAGCCCATCCTCCATGCCCATATTCGCACCATTGACAATGGCATCCTTGGCGCTTGCCACCGCCTTGATTCCATTCTGTGCTATCGCTCGCGCAATTTCCATCACCCTGGCTTTCAGATCTTCGCTCGAAAAAACCTCGTTAACCATACCCCATTCTTTAGCCTGCTGTGCTGAGAGCACTTTTCCACTAAATATCAGTTCCCTCGCCTTGTTCGGACCGATCAATCGGGGCAAGGTTTGGGTTCCGCCAAAACCAGGGATCACCCCCAGGGTTACCTCCGTCAAGCCAAGTTTGGCTTTCTCGGATGCATAAATGAAATCGCATGCCAGGGCCAATTCCAACCCCCCACCCAGGGCATAGCCGTTAACTGCAGCGATGACCGGCTTGCTCATTTTTTGGATGAACTCGATCATCTGCTGACCTTTGCGGGAAAATTCCCGTGCTGCCAGGGGTCCCATGGCAGCCATTTCCCGGATATCCCCACCGGCTATAAATGCCTTTTCCCCGGCGCCTGTGATCACAACTACTTTAACCTCTTCATCATGCTCCAGGTCGCGCAGGGAATTTTCCAGCGATTCGACCACTTCGGAATTCAGCGCATTCAAGCTTTCTGGACGGTTAATCTTCAACCAGCCGATGTTTTCAATCACCTCGATCAGGATGTTCTTGGTTTCCAAGGTCTGCTCCTCTCAAAACGCAATATTCTACGGTCTGGGATTCCAATTTTCACCGGGGAAAACAAATGCTTTTGCCCGGCTTTTGGTTAATAAGTGTAGAATCCGCGACCGGATTTCTTTCCAAGATAACCGGCGTTTACCATTTTTACCAATAATGGACAGGGGCGGAACTTGGGATCCTTAAATCCCTCATACAGCACGGTGATGATAGCCAGGACCGTATCCAGGCCGATCAGGTCTGCCAATGCCAGCGGTCCCATGGGGTGATTGGTGCCAAGTTTCATCCCCATGTCGATATCTTCAACTGAAGCGATTCCTTCATAATAGGTGAAAATGGCCTCGTTGATCATGGGCATCAGGATCCGGTTGACGACAAAGCCGGGATAATCTTGTGAAACTGTCATTACCTTCCCAAGTTTCTCAATCAAGCCGGCAATCACCTGGAACGTTTCATCACTCGTAGCCAGCCCCTTGATCACCTCGACCAGCTGCATGACTGGCACCGGATTCATGAAGTGCATACCGATCACTTTTTCCGGACGTTTGGTGGCTGCCCCGATCCTGGTGATTGAAATGGATGATGTGTTGGTCGCCAGGATGGCGTCCTTGTTCACTATCTCATCCAGTTGACAAAACAGGTCGAGTTTTAAAGCCTCGTTTTCACTGGCTGCTTCAACCACCAGACCGCAGTCGGTAAATCTATGCAAATCCTTGACCACCGATATCCGCCCCAGGATGGACGGAAATGAGTCCGCAGGGATGAGTCCCTTTTCCGCCTGCCTCCCCAGGTTCTTCTCGATTGTCTTTAACGCCTTTTCGACCTGGGCGGGAATAACATCGTACAACCAGACGCTGTATTCATGCTGCGCAAAAACATGCGCGATCCCATTCCCCATCTGCCCGGCACCCACCACACCGATTTTCATATCCATGATTTCCTCCTGTGCTGATTCTTTGGATTGAGGCAAAAAAATGTGGATTTCGTAAAGACAGGATCCACATGGTCCGCTGGATTGGATTATATTCTTTCAAAAATAGCCGCCACCGCCTCTCCCCCACCGATGCAAAGGGTTGCCAATCCATAACGGACCTGGCGCCTGTTCATCTCCCTGACCAGCGTTGCTGCCAGTCGACCTCCGCTGGCACCGATGGGGTGACCAAGAGCCACCGCGCCCCCATTGACGTTNNATTTCTTAAGCGCGGCTTCACCTGCCAGCAGGGATAACGCAGCGCCGTCGTTGATGCTCGAAGCATTGCCTGCAGTCACTGTCCCTTCCTTGGTGAATGCCGGGCGGAGCTGCTTCAATTTTTCAAAATCAACCTTGAAGGGTCCCTCATCATCCGTGATCACTTCCTCCCCTTTTTTGGTTTTCTTCACAACCTGGACAATCTCGTCCTTAAAAATCCCCTCTTTTACCGCCTTCTGGGCCAGTTGGAAGGATCGGGTGGCATACTCATCCTGCGCTTCCCGGGTGAACCCATGCCGCAGTGCAGCGGCATCCGCGATTTCACCCATGTGTTTCCCTGAGTAGGGGTCCTGCAGTCCATCGTAGACCATCAGGTCGATCAGTTCTCCGTGTCCCATGCGATAGCCGTAGCGCGCTTTTTTCAGGATGAAGGGTGCCAGTGACATGTTCTCCATGCCACCGGCGATGACAACCTCCGAATCTCCCAGGGAAATGGATCCAGCCCCCAGCATGATCGCCTTCAAACCACTCCCGCAAACCTTGTTGATCGTCAGGGCATGGATGCTGTCTGGAAGTCCGGCATGGCGCATGGCTTGCCGGGCTGGAGCCTGGCCAACGCCTCCGGCCAATACCTGACCGATGATCACTTCGCTGACCGCCGCTGGGTCAAGGTCCGCCCGTTCCATCAGCATTTTCATCACGGTTCCCCCAAGCTGCGGAGCCTCTATATCCGACAGGACACCCCCGAATGAACCGAAAGGAGTCCTCAACGATTCGACAACATAGATGTCTTTCATCATCAACCTCCGGCATATAAATCTGGCCGACCGCAGTCAGACTTGCGACTCTCGGGAACAGGCGACTGCGGGGAAATGGACCTGGTGGATATTCTGAAAGATCAGCGGATTGAAGATTGGTTCAATCGCCTTGAATGGTACATCATTAATAAATTATACAACACTCTGCCTGGGCATTTCCAATCCAGGGATTACACCTGCAGGGATCGGGTTGGAGGCCTCCTCAGCGACGGCCAATCCTTCAAGTTTCGGAGCAGCCAACCAACTTACGGCGACCTGCAATCGAATCCCTGCTGCGTAATTTCGGGGGGTTACGGTTATAAAACAAACGTCGGGTGGGGGATCAAATCTAAGCGCCAGCGTATTTTGCTGGCGTAACCATGAATGGGCGGCAATATTTTAATAAGAAACCATTACATTAGGTATTATTCTAGAAAACACTCGCTTCTTCCCGCTGCAATCCGCTGGGGGGAATATCTCAACGCCTGGGTGGTTTGCCGCATTTGAAATCGATGAAACCGCGTTGAACATCGAGCGATACCAATTGAACCCGCACCCGGTTTCCAACATCCAAACCCGCGAATCCTCCGACCAGTTTTCCTTCTATGGGAATCTTCAACAATCGAACCCATGTTCCCTTCTCGGAGGCACCCGTGACGATCGCGTCGAACCATTCACCGATTCTCGATTCAAGCAGCAGCGCGGCCGCAGATTTTCCAACCTGGCGTTCAACCTTGTTGGCCATATCCTCAGCCTCGGTACAATGGGCTGCCAGAAGGTTTAATTCTTCCATCTGGTAAGGTACCGCCCGGCCATCGATGGCTGCTTTCACCAATCGCTGCGTAAGCAAGTCCGGGTACCTGCGGTTTGGAGCCGTGGAGTGGGCATAATCCTTGACCGCCAGGCCAAAATGTCCCGGGGCATTCCCGCCAGGAGATTCGGCGANNCGGGGAGACCGATTTTGTGATCCCGGGCAATTTCAACGATCCGCTCCCACCGTTTGGGTACGCGCACCACCCGACGGATTGAAGGGAAATTCCGGGATGAGAGATAGCGGGCGGTCACCCCGTTGGCTGCCACCATGAAATCCTCGATGATCTCCCTGGCGCGGTTCTTTTCATCAAGTTCAAGATCCCGGATTTGATCCCCGTCAAACACGGGTTTGGCCTCGATGGTATCCAGGCTCAACGCTCCCTGGGCCTGGCGCAGATGCTTCATTTTCTGGGCTGTCCGGTTCTGCAGCCGCAGATTCTCATCCAGACCTTTCACGGCGGCAGCCGCTTCAGGAATTGGACCGTTCCCATTCAGCCAGTTCGCCACGCTGTTGTAAGCGAGCTTGGCATGGTTGGTGACCCATGCCCGGTGAATTTCCGACTTCTGCAGGGAACCATCTGCATCAATTTCCATTTCAACAACGATCGATATGCGTTCTTCCCCCGAATTGAGGGAGGTGAGATCGGTGGAAAGTTTTTCAGGGAGCATTGGAAAGATCTCGGCCGCGGTGTATATAGAGGTGGTGTTATGACGGGCATGGGCGTCGATGGCCATGCCATCCTTGACCAGCGAATCCACATCTGCAATCGCAACCAATATTTTTACATTCCCTCCACTCAAATCTGTGGCAACTGTAAGCTGATCCAGATCACGCGAATCATCGTTATCAATGGAGGCCCACAGCAGGTGCCGCATATCAAGGAAGGTGTTGTCATTTGCTGCAGCTGGTTGCTGAAGTCCGTCAAGTTCTTTGATTGCTTCACTGGAAAAATCAGGAAGCATGCCTCTTTCGAGCATGACTCGGTGGGCGATATTTTGCAACATGGTGCGGTGATTTTTAATATTGGGATTCATGGGATTTCCTATTCATTAACTAATCCGACTGTGTCAGTGCTGAGGGTGACTGCTTGGCTGTCTGGCATTTACTCCCCGGTTTGGACGCGTCGCCTGCGGCTGGCAAGGGCCAAGTAGCCCAGCCCGATACTGACGAAATACAGGATGACCATCGGCCCCATCACAAGGGACATGTTTACCGGGTCCGTCGTGGGAGTGATCGCAGCCGCCAGGATGGCAATGATCACCACTGCAATCCTCCACTGCTTGAGCAACATCTTCGGCTTCACAACACCTATCAGGACCAGCACATATACGACCAGTGGGAATTCGAAGGTCACACCGATCCAGAACAGGATTCCAGTTACAAATCCGATATAGCTGGACGGGCGGGGAATTACCGTGATGCCCATGAAATTGAGCAGGAACTTCAGCGCCGGAGGAAGCAGGATGAAATAAGCAAAAAGCATGCCTCCGACAAAGAATATGAGCACCAGGGGGATGCTGATCAGGCTGGATCGGCGCTCACCCGGTTTCAATCCCGGTGCTGCAAAGAGCCAAAATTCGAAGGCGATATAGGGGGAGGCGAGGGCTGCCCCTGCAAGCAGCGCCACCTTCATAAACACGCCAATGGACTCGGTTATATCTATCGCTTTGAGCGCGGTAATTCCGCCAATGGGTCCGGCAAGCAGATTCACCATCTGCGGAGTAAAGAAGAAGGTGAAACCTACACAAATGAGCAGCCCGAATAACATGCGGGTAAGGTGTTTGCGCAGGGCATCTATGTGTTCGATCAAACCCGAGGGTCGCTTTACGGTATCGATCAAAACATCACTGATGGGGCGTTCTTCCGGCTCGGCATCCAGGAAATGGTTAAACTTGCGAACCGCTCGCCCGGGAAGCATGATCAGCCACCAGACGGCGCGGAATGGGGCAGTGAGGACCCGACCGAGGGTGTGAAAGAATTTTCGCATGCTGTTTACGCGCTAACATCCTTGTCCGGGGGATTGGTCGACCCGGATTCCGTCGAGTCAGCAGGGCTTTCGCTGTTGACCTGCGGCGAAGGTTGCTGTTCCTTTTCATCAGCTGGAGGGAGAATGGTTTGATTGGATGGGGTCAAATTGTTCATTTTCATTTGCTCCAGCTCTTCCAAACCTGCTTCCCGCATCAACCGGTTGGGCAGGTTTTTCAGCTCCTGCGTCGTCTGGTTGATCGTCTTCCAGGTGTCCGAGCGGATGAATTTATTCATGCTCTTCCCGATGGTTTTACCAGTCTTCATTAAATCCTTGGGACCAAAGATAATGATGACCAGGATAAAGATGAAAACCAACTCCAGGGGGCCAATCCCGAAAATATCCATTTGTGTCTCTACTCAATAAAATTATGCTGGCTGTCGACTATCGATTCTACCATCCTAATAAGCAGGAATTGGGTGGTTGTTAATGGGGGAAGGGAATCCTCAGAGGATGAATGATTCTTACCGCACCTGATTATTATGCACGTGTATGTTATGATTCATACAAGATTGGCAATATGAATTGATTGGGAGGTTTTTTTATGCCCCGATACATTGCAGCCCTGACCATTGTGCTTTTAATGGGTATGGTAATTACCAGGGTTCTGGTGATGAAAAGGAAGGGGGTGGAGGCGATGAATTTTGGGAAATTGGACAAAACAGATTTTATTATTCCCCCGTTTGCCCTTTTCTATTTCTATCTCATATTTGCCGCTGCATATGGATTTCCCACACCAAGCAGGCAGGAATTCATCCATTCCGGGGTGCTTCCCTGGATCGGGGTTTTATTCTGCCTGGCAGGGTTGGGGCTGTTCCTTCTTAGTCTGATTTCCTTTGGGCAAAGTTTTCGGGTCGGCATCGATACAGACCATCCTGATATACTCATAACCACCGGCATTTTTGCGTACAGTCGAAATCCCATATATCTCGCTTTTGGGATCATCCTGCTTGGTCAATTCCTGGTTTTCCCGAATTGGATTCTCCTGGTTTATTTGGGCGCAGCCGTATGGCTGTTCAACCGTCAAATA
>DBFP01000001.1:0-19920 GCA_002294405.1 Anaerolineales bacterium UBA877
CGTGTCTCCGTTTTACATTTGGATGGAGAACTCAATGGAACCAATTATGAAATCCTGATCGAAGAAGCCAAACGGTTATTCCGAGACGGATCCCGTGATCTAATCCTGGATCTAGGTCGTCTCACATATATCAGCAGCGCCGGGCTGGCAGCCCTGCACCAGGTGGGGCGGCTGTATCGGGAAGATGTGCAATCTTCCCCGGAAAAGGGGTGGGCTGCCTTCCGGGCAATTGATCGTGATCGGGGGAAGGGTCCTGCGAAGCATGTCAAACTTTGCTCCCCCCGTGACCAAGTGCTGGAAACAATTAACCTGGCCGGTTTCAGTTCCCTGTTTGAAATATTCACCGACATGCCTCAAGCGGTGGCATCTTTCCAACCGGCTGTCCCTGTCATGGAATCAAGTGTGAGATAAAGCAAGATAAGTCATGAAAAGGTAGGGAATCGGCCGCTGCATCGGCAATTCCCTGCCTTTTCCTTTTGTTTGTGATCTGTCTTAAGCCTGGGAGGAGTTCGTTTTTTTCCAAGGCATATTAATTTTATTTATACATTTATTTGTCTGCACAACCAATATCAAAATTGATGACATTTTTTAATGTATTTTTCAGAAAACAGTTGTAATATGTTGCTAGACCGCAACCGGTCTGGAAAGGAGGTGCCCACCGAAAGCATGATTGAGTACCCTGTAGGAGGAAGGACCGGGTGACTTAAAAAACTGGCCGAAGGCAATGCAGCCCGAGCCAGGCGTCTCAAGACGAACGGTGATTTTCCTGCTCTTTCCTCTGAAATTGATAAATTGGCGGATGGATGAACTCCATCCGCCATTGATTTAATTGCTTAGCGCTGCCCTCATCCGCACCAGGGCTTCTTCCAGTGTTTTCCTCGGGCATCCGAAATTTAAACGCACAAATCCCTCTCCTCCGCTGCCAAAGGTCATGCCATCGTTCAAGGCAACCCTGGCTTCTTTCAGGAAAAACTCGTGCGGGGTACCCTTGATCCTGCCGGACTTGACCAGTTCATTGCAATCCAGCCAGGCAAGATAGGTTGCCTGTGGAACCGTGGTCCTGACCCCATTTAATTCCTGTTTAACGAATTCAACTGCGTAATCCCGGTTGCCTGATAAATAAACGCGTAGGGCAGCCAGCCATTCATCGCATGCTCCCGAGAAGGCTGTTTCTGCAGCTCTCAGCCCCAGGCTGTTCACATGCATGCTCATTTGCTCATGGGTCTTCTTGTATCGCCCCATCAAGTCTGGGTTGGGGATGATCGCAAAAGCGCAAAACAGACCTGCGATATTAAAGGTTTTACTGGGAGCCACCAGCGTGATGGTTCGGTCTGCGATTCCAGGCGAGATTGAAGCCAGGGGAGTATGCTTGACATCACCCAGCAGCAGTTCGCTGTGGATTTCATCCGAACAGATGATCATGTCTTTCTTTATGCATAGTTCAGCCATGCGAACCAAATCGGAACATGAATAAATTTGCCCGGTGGGATTATGCGGGTTGCAGAGCAGGAACATGGCGGTCCGGACCTTGCTCGAGTCGAGTGCCTTTTCAAATACATCAAAATCCACTGAATATTGAAGAACATTCCCTTCCACCGCCATTTTGAGTGGGGCATCCTGACGGACAAGTGCCGCGTTTTTGTGGACTGAAAGGAAGGGCGGGTACACTGGTGGCTGGATCAAAATCCCCTCCCCCTGCGAGCATGCACATCGCGCGGCTGCATTGAAACCGGCAATCATGCCCGGTGTCGCAACAACCATGTCTGGCGATATTTTCCAACCGTACAACTTTCCCATCCGTGCTGCAACGGTTTCATAAAGTGCGCTGGAGGGAAATTCGTATCCGAAAACCCCATGGTCTGCTGCAGCACGCAGAGCCTCCAGGATTGGTACGGGCGCTGCAAAATCCATATCCGCGACCCACATGGGGAGTACATCCGGTCCGTAACGTTTCCACTTTTGGCTGTTCGTGCCTCGGCGGTCAATGACCCTATTAAAATCAAAAGTCATACTCTCTCCTTGAGCCCGACACGGTCGCCATCCCCCTGGAGGACATCATCCCTCGGCGGGAAACTTTCCCCTCCAATGTTATCATCCCCCGAGGGAATTTAATCTTCTGCAAACGCTCCATCCCCGTGGGTTGACTCACTTGCAAAATATATTATTCTTTCGGTCCCTGGCGAACGATATACAATGGTCGCCCCTTGACCTCATCGTAGATCCGTCCCAGGTATTCTCCCAGCACCCCCAAAAATATTAATTGCACTCCGCCGAGGAAAAGAACTGAAATCAACGTGGTGGCTTGACCGAGGAAGGCTCCCTGCCCGATGACGCGCATGATAATGACCACCGGTATGGCAACGATCGCCAGCCCCGCTGCAGCAAAACCAAAATAGGTCGCCAGTTGCAGCGGGAAATAAGAAAAACCTGTGATGGCGTTTAATGCCAGTTTCAACATCTTTCCGAAAGGATACTTGGTCACACCCGCGTGACGGGCAGCGCGCTTATAAGGTACACCGACCTGCCGGAATCCCACCCAGGCAGACATGCCGCGTGGGAAACGGTGCCGCTCATGCATTGTCTTGAGGACATCCACGACCTTGCGGTCCATCAGGCGGAAATCTCCGGTATCCACGGGGATCTTCACATCGGTGATGCTCCTGACGATCCTGTAAAACAAGGCAGCAGTCGTCTTTTTAAACCAGGTTTCCCCTTCGCGTTCGACACGGACCGCATAGACCACCTCATATCCTTCCTTCCACTTGGCGATCAAATCCCGGATTGTCTCGGGAGGATCTTGAAGATCTGCGTCGATGATGACGACTGCGTCACCGCGTGCATAATCCCATCCCGCGGTTATCGCCACCTGGTGTCCAAAGTTGCGGGCAAAAATAACCGGGCGAACATGATCATCCTGCTTGGCAAGTTCCTCGATCGCCTCCGTGGAGCCATCGGTGGAGCCATCGTCTACCAGCACCAGTTCCCAGGTTTCTCCCGCGGCAGACATTGCATCCCTCACGCGTCGATGGAGTTCGGGCAGGTTGTCAAGTTCGTTGTAAATCGGTGCGACGATCGAAATTGTAACGGTCATGCTACCCCTTCTTCTTTCTTGAAATTCTGGATTTCAATGCTGCTACTTTTTCAATTCCTGGAGCGGTCGGGGAATCCCTGACAAACGATTCCGTTACCGGGAAAGGCGGCAAGCCTAAAATCCGTCGGCGCAAATAATCAAAGATCACCCCCAGTGTAGCCAGAACGGGGACGATCAACAGGGCTCCCAGGATTCCCCATAAGATCGTTGACAGGATGATGGATATTAACACCAATGCCTCGTTCA
Organism: Anaerolineales bacterium UBA877; assembly: GCA_002294405.1. Next base: position 3,338 of record DBFP01000001.1, read on the forward strand.
TATGGACACTGCGGCCCAATATGAAAGGTCTTAACCAAAAATTCTTGATAATGATCAGGATGAGATAAACCACAACTACAATGATCATGACGAATAAATTGGAGGCAGGCATCCAGTTCCAGTTCGACCCTTCGAGGATGGCTACGCCGGCAGCCAGCGCGGCTGCCAGAAATGGTCCAACGTCCGGGATCAGGGTCAAGAATCCGGCAATAACTCCCAGGACAAACGCTCCCGGAATGCCAATGATCGTCCAGGCAATCATGAAGGTGAAGCCTACAATGGCCATTAACAGTAATTGTCCTCTTAAGTAGTTCATCCAGATACTTCTCACCCGCTGATACAGCTCGTTGAGTTCAGGGTGAAGATCATCCGGGAATGAGTCGATAAAACCGGTACGTAGACGCGGCCACTCTGCCAGGAAATAATAAATCGCGCCCAGGACGACCAACAGCCACAAGGCAGTCACAGATGTCTTTCCCAAAAACTGGAACACCTGGTCTGGAAGGGAGGCCAGGAAGGTGGAGCGGAACTGGATTAATCGAGTTCCCAATTGCCCAAAATCAATGGGAATAATGGGGGTGGCATGGGGTTTATTCAGCCATTCGATAAGCTGATCAAAAAATTTTAATGTATCCGTAACCACTTGTGAAAATTCATCAAAAAAGATGGGGGTCAGGGTGGAGGGGATCCCGATGAATACTGCCAGGGTGAGGAAATAAACCAGGTTGACCCCTGCCTTGCGTGAAAGGTGCACCCTCTGGGTCAAAAAATTAACCGCGGGATGGATTAGATAGGCGATAAAGGCGGCGATGATCAATGGCTCGATGATCCTGCGGATAAACCATAGCCCCAATCCCAGGATGATGAATAATATTCCGAAAGCCAGGTAACGGGAAGAAAGGCCCCATCCTTGATATTGCTGCTTCATAAAATTCCTTTGACCGCCTCCAAGGTCGGTTCGATCACTGGTGCATCTGCCACTGCCTGCATGGCAGCCCGCACGTCTTTCAGCCCCGAGCCGGTATTTATCACAAGCACGGGGTCACCTGTTTTGATAATTTTCTCCCTGGCTGCACGGACCAGGCCCGCGTATGCTGTCGCCCCTGCAGGTTCGGCGAAGATGCCCTGTCCGCCGAGCGCTGCAATCGCTTGCAGGATTTCCACATCACTAACCAGGATAAACCTTCCCCCGGTCTCGCGGGCAGCACGAACTGCACGCAATCCATCCCGCGGCAGATCCACCGAAATGCTGTCGGCGATGGTTTTCGCTGACACGGGGATAATTTGTTCGGTTCCAGCATTGAAGGCGTTGGCGATTGCTGCGGACCCTTCAGCCTGCACCCCGATCAACCGGGGCATTTTCTCCATCCACCCCAGGGTTTGCAGATCCTTGAAGCCCTTGTGAATGCCGGAGATGATGTTACCATCCCCGACCGATACGAATATAGTTAACCGAGGTTCGCTGCCTGTCACCTTTGGTTTCACCACATGGAACCGTATCCGGTTATACCATTCCCAGATTTCCAGGGCGGCAGTTTTTTTCCCCTCGGCGGTGAATGGGTTGTAGCCCGTATTACGGCAATACCAGCCAAATTCATCCGCGGCCCTGATGGCCAGGTCGAAAGCCTCATCGTAGGTGCCGTCCACCAGGATGACCTTGGCACCAAATACCAGCAGCTGGGCTACTTTCGCTGGTGGGGCAGATCTTGGAGCAAAGATGACCGCCTTCTGTCCCACTGCAGCAGACATCCCGGCCAGGGCAGCCCCGGCATTGCCTGTTGAAGCCGTCACGACAACTTCCGCACCTGTTGCCTGGGCTTGGGCCACGACCACAGCACTGGCCCGGTCCTTGAAGGAAGCAGTGGGATTGCGGCTCTCGTCCTTCAACCAGACCTGCTCGAGCCCAAGTCCCTTTGCCAGGCGTCCCAGGGTGAAAACCGGTGTCCATCCAGCGGCCCGCAAGGGAGTCCCTTCGCCTCCCGGATCAGGAACTGGTAAAAGTGGCAAATAGCGCCAGAGCGAGTCCTCGCCATGGGAGACAATGTCTTCCGGTTGATATTTATGACGAATGGCATCATATTGCAGCACCACATCCAGGTTACCCCCATCTTTTAGACAGGTGTATTTCACCTGCCCGGGCAGGTATTCAGCATTGCAGAGCGAACATCGGAACCCCGCAAAGTTGGCCATGGCTCCATTATAACGTAGGCAAACCGCTAGGCTGCCTTCACGGGATGATTCACCTTTCCCGGTATTTCACCAATTCCCCTTCGAACCGCCAGGATGAGCAGGTCCCCTTTGTATCTGTTAAGGTTGGTCGATAAATTATTCTTGGGCTGTTGAAATGATCGCAACTTAAAAAATTTTTGGAGGGAGGCTATCTATGTCATGAAAAGCAAACCTCGACTGCTGGTCCTCCTGTGGCATCATTCGGACTCGAACGGCACCCCCAGGGACACGGGTGGAGAAGCACGTAATGCCCGAAGTAATTTCATCGTCCAGCGCCGGGCTTTTTCCGGCATGGCAGCCAGGATGCGTTCCACCCATTCAGCGTCGCTGATGTTTACCAGGAGCAGCGTCAATATCATCAGCGGGAAGGGCGCCACCTGCAGCACCTGGGTTGGGACATCCGGGATCTTGGATTGAAGGATCAATCCAAGCCACTGCAGGAAGGCGAACAGGTATGCTCCAAAGGCGGCACGCAGTGGATTCCAACCGCCGAAGATGGTGATGGAAAGTGCTATCCAGCCGATCCCGTCGATCCCCGACATGGTACCCATCCACCCGGCCTTGACGCTCAAGGAATAAGCCGGTCCCGCCAGGCCGACGATCGCTCCCCCAAGGATAGTATATAAATATCGCAGTCGTTTGACATTGGCGCCCCTTACGAAAGCGGCTGCCGGACGCTCGCCGATCCCGCGCAGCATCAGCCCGGGTCGTGTATGAAAGATCCATAACCAGGCGAGGAATATCACCAGGAAGCTCAAGTAAGTGATCAAGTCCTGCTTAAAGAAAAGGGTTCCTGCAATGGGAATGTCCTTCAAACCAGGAATTGACCAGATTGTCAGGCGGGGACCGGATTGGTTCAGCACCGGAACGCCCAGGAAATAAGCCAGATCCCGGCAGGCGAGCGCCAGCACAAACCCGACTGCAACCTGGGATTGTTTCAAGGTGATACTGCTGAAGGCAATGACCAGTGCCACCAGTGCCCCGATCAACATTCCTGTCAGAAAGCCCAAAAATATATTTCCAGTCTTGTAAGCGGCAGTAAACCCGCCCATGGCCGAGAGGAGTATGGTCCCGTTCAAGGACAGGTTGATGATTCCCGCACGCTCGGTGATCGTCTCACCAATGACGGCAAATAACACCGGTGCTGCTGTTGCCAGCACACCTGCCAGCCCGATCAGGAGGGCATTGGTATCCATCGTCGCTTCTATCTCCTCTTCATGAGTTTCTGGCGGGCGCCTTCACCCAGCAGGACCATCAAGACCAGTAGATCCTGCAGGACACCTGCAAAGGAAGAGTCCAGTTTATATTGGATCTGTAATTGGACGCTCCCGAAGTTCAAGGCCGCGAAAAAGAACGCGATCGGTATCGCCCAAATGGCCTGGTAGTTGACCAGCATGGCCACCAGCAGACCCAGGAAACCATAACCGTTGGAAATGTTTGGTAGCAGGCGGTGATAAATCGCCGTCACCTGGATGCCGCCTGCCAGGCCGGCAAATGCACCGCACAATAGAAACGCAAATATGCTGTACTGCCAGGTTGGCACGCCCATCAGGAAGGCTGCCCTGCTGTTCTTCCCCACCGCCTTCAAGCGCAGGCCGAAATGGGTGCCGCGCAACAGCAAATAGACCAGTCCGATTACCAGGATCGATATCCCCAACGACCAGAGACTTAGTTCCGTACCCGGCAGTGTCGGCAGCCACAGGATTTTGTTGAAGGGCTGCGTGCCCGACATCGAACCGACCCCGGGACGCTTCCATGGACCGAAGACCAGGTAAATGGTCAAAGCCGTGGCGACAAAATTTAACCCCAAACCGCCGAAGATTTCGTTGACACCTCCAAAAGTCTTGAGGGCACCTGCCAATGCAGCCCAGAGCGCCCCTCCCAGAATTCCTCCCAGGATACCCAGGGTAATGATCATGGCTGGCGGGATGCCGGTATCCTGAAAAAGGCGCAGTGCCCCGGTGGCAAAAATTGCCCCCATCGTCATCTGTCCTTCCATGCCGATGTTCCACAAGCCGGCCGAAAAGGTGACCAGCACTCCTGCAGTCGTCAACAGCAGCGGCGACCAGGTGATCAGCACTGCCACCACGTTCCGTGTCGAACCAAAGGCGCCTTTCACGATGCTCATATAACTTTTAATCGGCGGTGCACCAACAGCCACCAGGATCAGGGTCGTAATTAACAGCGCCAGGAGCAGCGCGCCAACTTGAAAACCGAGGTTGATCCAGGTGTTCTTCCTCATTCTCCCCCTCCTGAAGATGATTCAGTCCAACCTTTGCCGCCGATCAACTCGCCGAGTTTTTCTGTCGTCAGGGTGGTGGAATCCAGCGCCAGCGTCACCTTGCCGCTGAAGAAGACCAGGACGCGGTCGCTGTACTGCAGGATCTCCTCCAGGTCCGACGAGATGAACAGGATCGATGTCCCGTTCTTGCAGCGCTCCTTGAGCTTGTTCCAGATATAGATGGTCGATTCGATATCCAGCCCGCGCGTTGGGTGTTCGAGCAGCAGCAGGTTAAGCGGTTCCCGCAAGAGAGCCAGCAGGGCGCGCTGCTGGTTTCCTCCCGAAAGTGATTCGACAGTGTTCTCCGGTGTCCCGCGAACGTCAAATTCCTTGATCCGTTTTTCCGCCAGCAGGCGACCCTTATCCCAATTGATAAAAAAACCTGAGGCTTTCTCAGCCAGGATAAAATGCTCGGTCAGATTCAAACCCGGCACCAAACCTTCCTCGAGACGTGCAGCCGGAAGGAAAGCCACGCCGAATTTTTTAAAAGCCTGGTAGGATCGACCGGTCAGGTCGCGCCCACCGATGAGGATTTTTCCGCCTACCGTGTGAGCCATTCCACCCACAGCCCTTAAAAACAATCCCTGGCCGCTCCCTTCCATCCCAGCCATTCCGATCACCTCGCCGCAGTGTACGTCCAGGTTCACTTCCCTGACCTTCAACCTGTAATCTTCGATGGAAAGTTTGGAAAGGCTGACCGTAACATCATCCGCAGTACAAGGATTTCGCTCTCCCACTGCAATATCTTTTCCAAACATCATCTCAACTAATTTCTTTGTGTTGTATGGCTGTTTAACCTCTCCCACCAGGTTGCCCTGGCGCAAGACCGCCACCCCGGTGCATAGACCTTCAACATCTTCCAGCTTGTGAGACACGAAAAGTATCGTTTTGCCTTGCTGGGCCAACAATCGTAAAGCCTCAAAAAGTTTCACCTTCTGGGCTGCGCTGATCCCGGTGGTGGGTTCATCAAAAATTAATACCCGTGCCCCCAACCAGATCAAGCGCAATATTTCCAACTGCTGGCGCTCACCCACGGTCAGGGAATCAATGTAAGCATCAGGATCAATAAAAAAAGAAAATTGCTCAGACAACTTTTTAAAATCCCGGTTCGCTTCCGCCTGGCCGGTTGACAACCCGCCTTTGTGACCGAGGATGAAATTATCAATGACACGCATGGGGGGAAAGTCCAGCGGATCCTGGTGCAGCATCCCGACCCCATGGTGAATGGCATCGGATGGGGAGTGAATACTTACTGGATGATCATCCAGCAGGATTTCGCCCCGGTCCGCCCGAAAAAAACCGGATAGTATCTTCATCAGGGTGCTTTTTCCAGCACCATTCTCCCCCAGGATGCCCTGGATCGTCCCAGCCTGGATCTTAAGACTAATACCATTATTGGCATGAACCGGGCCAAATGATTTATATATCTCGCGGAGTTCAACGTTCATGCTTTATTCCCTGGAGAGCTGCCCCTGCGCAAAAAAGAAAATTGGGGGAAGGCGTGTGCCTTCCCCCATGGGTGCTTTATTGTGAAACGCTCTGGCCTATCATGCCCTCGAGCAGTTGGTGAAGGTACCAAACCTGTTGCGGGGTTGCAACTACTCCATCGGCAAGATAAACGCTGCCATCCTGCAGATTGATCGGACCAGTCCACAGGTTCAGTCCGCCTGCCAGTTGAGAAATGAATCCATCCAGCTGGGTGGATGCCTCAGTGCTCAAGCCGTCACCCTTTACGAAGCCGGCTGAACTTGTATCAATATTGTTGATATTCGTCCAATCGGGGGCGCTCCAAATGAAGGACGATTTCCAGGTCCCGTCGATGGCGGTTTTGACCGTCGCCAGGTAATCTGGATTCCAGTTGAAATAAGGTACTCCCAGGCAGACATCCGGGGCTCCACTGCAGTTGGTCCGGTAGTCGTAGGATACAGCCCACGTTTGCTTACCGGCATCATGCATCTTCTTGGCTTCCACCAGGGCTTCCGTGGTGTCGATTCCTGACATCACCACATCAAATCCACTGTTAAAGAAATCGTCAGCCACCTGGGTGGGATCCGATGTGAACCCGGGGATGTTGAACCAGAAGCCGATCCAGGTAACCTTGAATTGCAGATCGGCGGCATTCTTGTGGAGAATGTTTGTCCAGCAGTACTTTGCGCCCAGGTAAGCTGAGGACGCCAGTCGGCGGGTTTCGTCATTGATCAATGGGCCAAGGTAACCGATTTTTCCGGTCTTGGTGGTCAGGGCTGCGGCGCATCCGGCAACATGCTTCATATCTTCCATTCGTCCGAAGATATTGACCATGTTGTCCATGGGAACATATGCCTCGCCGTCCTTCCAGACCTGGTCGCCGGAAGCCATGATAACCTTGATATCCGGGTGAGCCTGTGCGAATTTGGTCGCCTCGTCCTTCATGTCATCCGAGTTGAAGATGATCAACTTGGCACCCTCCCCGACCAGTTGTTCAGCCAGTTGCGAGGTGGTCGTTCCAGGATAAGCAGGAGAACCGGAATAGACATTTTCAAGGTAGAGCATCTTGGCACCGGGGATTTTTTGTTCAAGATACAGGCCGGCATCATAATGGGCATTGCTCCATCCTTGATCGTTATGCGGCCCGACCAGCAGCATGCCGAAGGTGAACGGTTCGGTTGTCGCAGTTGGTGGAACCGCAGTCGGTGGAGGTGGTGCTGTAGGTGGAACTGCAGTGTTGGGTGGTACAGCGGTGGGCTGAGTGGTTACCTGCGGTCCACATGCAGTCGCGAGCATCACCAGCGCCATTGCCAGTAAGGTGATTTGAAACAACTTGTTACGCATACTACTTCCTCCTTGAAATAGATTGAAATTTTGGTTAACTTGTAAAAGAAAATCGATTTTTGCTAAGTAAATCTTCTTGGCCTCCTTTCAACATGCGTCTTATTCTGCAACCACAAGATCTACAAACCTGGGTAACTGGCCTGGCTTCAATTCAACCAGGCCCTGGTTGGATAGGTGAAGTTCCTCAAGGACAATTAAACCTAAAAGGCTGATGGTCATTTCCACAGAATCATGCAGGCAGCCTGCCTTTTTCAATCCCTCTTCAATGGACTTAAGTTGATTCGAAACCTCTTCAACAGATTCCAATGACATTAACCCGCCCAGGGGCAAGGGCATCAATGCCTCCAGCTTTCCGTCCACCACAACGCAGTGTCCCCCGCCCACCCGGATCAATTCGTTGGCAGCCAGCGCCATCGCCTTATCGCTGGTCCCAATCACCTGCAGGTTGTGGCAATCATGGGAAACGGTCGAGGCGAAGGCGGAATTTGGTTTCAGCTGCAAGCCGGTGGCAAATCCAATCCCCCGGGTCTTTTTAACTTCCGGGCGGGGTTCGTGGCGGTAGAAATTTGCCACTTTTACAAGGTCCTTTGCTGGATCAGCCAGGAGGGAGCCGTTGACAGGCTCAATTTCACTGTACTCTTCAGCAGTGTGAACCATTCCCGGGAATATGCGCATCACCCGCACTTTTACCTTTTTCTTGGCTGGAATATTGAAATCTGCCTCGGTCAGTTTGGGAAGGTGCACGGATCTCAGCGCCCATTCCGGATAGTTATAGCGTGGAAAGTCCATCACCATTTTGCCCTTTTCCGCCACCAGCAATCCATCGGCAAAAACCTGGTCTATGGATACATTTACCAGGTCGCTGATGATGAGAATATCCGCGGCGCGACCGGGGGAAATGGAACCGATCCAGCGTGATTTTTCCAGCAGTTGGGCGGCATTGATCGTCACCATCTGGATCGCCAGCATGGGCGGTACGCCTTGCTTGATGGCATCCCGCACGACCCGGCTGAGATGTCCCTGTTCAATGATGGAAGCCGGTGTGACATCATCCGTGACCATGGTGAAATAGCGCGTGTCCAGTCCCGGGTTTTCTGTGACTGCCTTGATGGTGTTGGGCATATCCAGCCATGCCGTGCCATATCTTTGCTGGGCATAGCACCCCAATTCAGCCCGATGCATGACAGCTTCGGCCGTGGTGGCTTCATGGCAGGCTGTGATTCCCGCGGCAATGAATGCCGGCAGTCCCTTGTCCAGTTCCAGGCTGGCATAATGCCCGGTTAACACGTTTCCGGATTTTAAGCTGGCGGCGGTAATGGCATGCACGTGAGGGTCGCCGTAGATTACACCCGGGAAGTTCATCTGTTCACCCTGCAATTGCGCCCAGCCCTCCTCGTAAGCCTGGGTTACCTCTTTGGCGGTGATCGTCGCGCCTGCGTCCTCAAATCCGGGGATGGAAGGTACGCACACGGGCATGGCCACCAGGATTTTTAAAGGCAAGCCTTGGGCCGCCTCGTGAAATAATTCAACAGCCCGAATTCCAAAAACATTGGTGATCTCGTGGTTGTCACAGGCAATGGTGGTGGTCCCATGCGGAAGGATCGCTTCGGCAAAACTGACCACGTCCACCATGCTGCTCTCAACATGATCGTGGGTATCAATAAAACCCGGGACGAGAAACCGCCCGCCGGCGTCCACCACCTTGGTGTGCTTATCGGCAAGGAGATGATCCCCTTTCCCAACATGGGCGATTATTCCATGGCGAACCGCCACGGTAACTCCATCCTGGATCCGCGCTACATTGACATTGACCAGTCGACCGTTTTTGATGATCAGGTCGGCTGGTTCCCTCCCCATGGCTGTTGCCACAACATCCAGCGTAACTTCATGCAGCAACCTTCTTTTATGGGTATTGCGGGGTGTTTTTGATGCAGACATGGGCGGCTCCTGTGATTGTTTTATTGTTTACAATGAAAATGATGTTGTCTACACAACCTTGATTCTATCATGAGGTGGAATCTTAAATATTATGGCTCAATCCACGTGCCTGTCTCCCCTTTAAGAGCGCGTCCAATATTTTCGGGGTTCGTGATCAATGCCCGCCTGCCCCCGTCCTTGGGAGACTTTTCTCCGGCTTCAAGGAACCAGATGATAGCCTGGATCTTTGGAGCCATGGAGCCCTTGGCAAAATGAACCCCTTCGGCGAGGTACTGCCTGGCTTCGGCAAGTGTCATCCTGTCAACCCATACCTGGTTTGGTTTGCCAAAATTGAGGGCCACCTTTTCGACGGCAGTTGAAATTAGCAGCAGATCAGCATTGATCAAGCGCGCCAGCAAACTCGAAGCAAAGTCCTTGTCGATCACGGCAGCCGTCCCAACATACTCACCCTTGCCCTTGTCGATCACCGGGATGCCTCCCCCGCCCACGGTTACCACCACGGTCCCGGCATTAATCAGCGTCTCGACAGACTCCAGTTCAACCACTTCCTTCGGGAGCGGCGAGGCGACCACGCGTCTCCAGCCGCGCCCGGAATCCTCCACAACGCTCCAGCCCAGTTCTTTCTCACGGCGTTTGGCTTCTGCTTCATCCATGAACCCGCCGATCGGTTTGGATGGATTCTTGAAAGCGGGATCATCTTTATCCACCAGCACCTGGGTCACCACGGTGGCAACCGCTTTCTTGATCTTGCGCCGGTACAGTTCATTCTGCAGGGTTTGCTGCAAAGCGTAGCCGATGGCGCCCTGGCTGTCCGCACCGCAAACATCCAGTGGTATCTCGTGCATGCCCTCAACCTTCGCGGCGATTTCCGATCGGCGCAGGATGAACCCGACCTGGGGTCCGTTCCCGTGCCCGATGGCTACATCCCACCCGGCCTCGATCATGTCCGCAATGTGGTACGTCGTTTCCTTGGCAGCCAGGTATTGGTCTTCAACTGACCTGTGTTTCTCATCTTTTATCAGTGAATTTCCGCCAATAGCGACAACGGCAATTTTCTTGCTCATGAATGCAGCCTCCTAACTCATGGTCAGGGCCATGACAGCTTTCTGGGTATGCATGCGGTTCTCGGCCTCGTCATAGACCACGGACTGTGATCCATCTATCACCTCGTCAGTGACTTCGATATTGCGGTCGGCTGGCAGGGGATGCATATAGATCGCATCCGGCTTGGCCATGGACATCTTGTGTTCATTAGTGATCCAATGGGGGTACTTTTTGATGATCCGGGCTCCTTCTTCCGGGTCGGGGGTATGCACCATTGCCCCCCATGATTTGGCGTAGACAATGTCTGCATCCTTGAAGGCGGCTTCCATGTCATCCATTACTTCGAATCCAGCCCCAAACTTTTTTGCCTGTTCCCTGGCTTGGTCCATGATGTCCGGCATCAACTTGAATTCCGGCGGATGCGCCAGGACCACATCCAAACCAAAGCGCGGCATTTGCAGGATCAGCGATTGCGGAACGGACATTGGCTTCTGGTACGAGGCTGCGTAGGCCCACGAGATCACCATCTTTTTTCGTCTCAGGTCACGACCTTTTTTCTCGACGATCGTCATCAAGTCCGCCAGGCATTGGAACGGGTGATAGAGGTCACACTGCATGTTTAGCACGGGGACGCGCGCCGCCTTGGCGACAGCATTGAGATACCCGTTCCCGATGCCCCAATCCACATGTCGGATGGCGATCCCATCGTAATAGCGACCGAATATTTCACCAATTTCCTTGGGCGTGTCGCCATGCGCGATCTGCGTGGATTTGCTCTCGATGAACGCACCATGCCCTCCTAACTGGGCCATGCCAGCCTCGAAGGAGCCGCGCGTGCGGGTGGACGAAAAAAAGAACAGCATCGCCAGCACCTTGTCACGCAGGTATGGATGAGGTTCATTCAAGGCCCGCTTGCGCTTAAGGTCAAAAGCCACATCCAGGATTGTTTCAACTTCCTCCTTCGAAAAATCCAGGTCGCCGATCAAGTCGCGACCGTGCAGAAACGTTTGCATATTCAATCTCCTTCCCGTCTTTTATTCCATCGCACCCAGCACAAGTGCCAGCAATGCCATGCGCATGACCACCCCATTAAATGCCTCCTGCCAGTAGCGCGACCACCGGGTGATGTCCACATCGGTGGGAACCTCATCCATGCGCGGCAGGGAGTGGAGCAGGATGGCATCCGATTTGGCTTTTTTCTCCAGGAGTTCGCGCGTGATCTTGTAATTGGCTGGTGTAAGACCCACCTCTTTCCCGGAGCGTTCATCGCGGGATTTTGTATAATCCGGTTGTACAACCGGTTCCACCAGGATCACATCAGCCTCCCCGATGGCTTGTTCCACATGTTCAGCCTCCCGGAAATTTACACTGAACTGTTTGAGTTCGGTCTTGAATTCCTCGGTCAGGGACATGTCCGGCGGAGAGACAAAGGTGATCGGGCAGTCGAACTGGCTCAGGGCATAACCAAGAGAGTGCATGGTGCGCATGCGCATGTCACCCACAGCCAGCCAGGTCAGGCCGTCAATGGTCCCTTTTTCCTTGAGCACCGTATACAAGTCAGTCAGAATTTGGGTGGGATGTTCGCCCCACCCGTCACCACCGTTAATGATCGGGATTGAAGCCCATTTAGCCGCCTCGTGCGGTGCGCCTTGCTGGAAGTGGCGCATTACGATTACATCCCCGTAGAATTCCAGCATCTTGACTGTGTCCTTGATCGACTCCTGGTAGAAGTCTCCAGCCCGGGTCATCTTGGCATCCGCGAACCCGGTCACATGACCACCCAGGCGGTGCATGGCGGCTTCATGCGCCAGGCGGGTTCGGGTGGACGGTTGGTAGAAAGCCGTCACCAGGGTCTTTTCTGCCAGCAGGTCGTCGTTCCGGCGGTTTACCGCGATCGGTTCCAGTTCCGCTGCTACATCAAAAACATGGAAAAATTCTTGCCTTTCGAAATCTTTGAGGGACAGGATGTCCCGACCAGAAAAACTGCGCATTTTTTCCTCCTAGAGATTAATTATGATTTCTTGCGTTGTTACACATGTAACTGCTAACCCACCCGCCTTACTACGTGAAAGCGGAAGTATCCGGGCAGGAAATAACTGTATGAATGGTCCACCACCTGGCCACCCTCTGAAAATAGTTCAGCTGCAAAGTGGAGCAGGACGTCATCCCGCTGGATTTGAAGCGCCCGCGCCACCTCCGGTGTGGCCCCGATGGCTTTGATCTCAGTCCGTGATTGAGTCAACTTTGGGTCGCCGCGTCGCAGCAGCAAATCCAGCACCGAACCGCTGAAACTCGGTTGGATCTCATCCACCCGCAGGATGTCCATCGGCAGTGTATCCACTAGGAAGGCGATCGGGCGGAAATCGGTGAAGATGATACGCTCCACCCTGGTCAGGTCTGCACCGACCTCCAGTTTCAACACCTTTGCCAGGTTTTCATCGGCTGCGATGTGCATGACTTTAAGTTCCCCCATCTTAACCGTCAAGCCCGACCGTTGCGCAATGGTTTCGATGCTCTCCAGCACTTCAAGACCGGTATCGATCACCGGGACTTTGGCAGCCACAAATGTGCCAACTCCCTGGCGGCGGCGGATCATCCCCTGCCCTTCAAAAGAACGCATGGCTTCCCGCAAGGTCGCCCGGGATACACCCAATCGTTTCGCCAGGATCGGTTCCGAGGGCAACCGGGTTTCAGCCGGCAGCGAATTGATCAACTCCGCCAATTCACCCTGAAGGCGTCGAAATGGATAAGGACTCATTCCCTGCTCCTCTCACATGCGCCCCACCTTTGATTGCATTGTTAGGCCTCCGCAACGATTTCACCGGGCTGAACCTCACCCCGGATGATTTTACATATCTTCATTTCAACCGGATTCTGGGTCACTGCGGTTGCGAGCAATTTTACCCCGACCTTTGATGAAAATAGCATGCTTTCATTATCCAATAGTTTGTTTAATTTTGCGTGAGAACCACGAATGCAAGCAATAGGCTCACCAATGCCAGTGGGATCAACATGCTCCATGCAAGGGGTTTCCTTTTTTGATGGACAGCCCAGGCAGATCCAAACTGAAAAAGAGGCAGCAGGAAGGCTCCGAACCGGACTGAAGGATACCCGCTCAAGTATATGCTGAATGGGATGATCACAACCCCGCCGAGCATTACCATCCACGGCCATTTCTTAACCACACCGATCACGGAGACCGCAAGTGACAGCAGGATNNAAAAAAGTCGGCACATTTCCCCGGTTCCAGGCTGCCGATATCGCTCCGTCCCAGTACAGCTGCTCCTCCTTGCGTGGCAAGCCGCAGCGCTTCCCGGGCGGTCATCAATTTTCGGGATGCATCCTTGGACAGGGAAAAACCCGTAATGCCTTCCCGCAGCCTGGATAAAAGCATCGCCTGGCGCACTTCTGCCAGCATGTGCGAGCTGTCATTGGATGCCGACCCGTCCACCCCCAGGCCCACCTTCACTCCCGTCCTAAGGTAATCCATAACCGGCGCGATCCCCGAAGCCAACCGCATATTCGAGCTGGGGCAGTGCGCCACACCGCAGCCGTATTTTGCAAACCTCCCCACTTCTTCCGCGTTGATGTGGACTGCATGCGCGAACCATACATCCTCCCCCACCCAGTCCACCGATTCCATGTAAGCCACGGGTCGGTGGCCGAATTTTTGTTTGCAAAAACTTTCCTCGTCCTCGGTTTCAGCCAGGTGTGTATGCAGATGGACCTGGCTTTCCCGCGCTAATTTCGCTGACTGCTTCATCAATTCTCCGCTCACTGAGAAAGGAGAGCAAGGCGCAATTACGATCTGCACGAAGGCCCCCGGTCTGGCATCATGGTATTTTTGGATCAGGCGCTGGCTGTCCTTCAGTATGTTTTCTTCAGAATCAACCACCGAATCAGGTGGAAGTCCGCCCTTGGATTCTCCCAGGCTCATCGAGCCCCGGCTGGCGTGCAAGCGAACGCCAAAATCTTGTGCTGCTGATATTTCGTCATCCAGGAGGGANNTACAGCGTCTTCAACCAGTTGAACAGGTTGGCATCCTGGGCCGCCGGGATAGCCCGGGTCAGAGTCTGGTAGAAATGATGGTGGGTGTTCACCAGTCCCGGTAACACCAGGTGTCCATGCAGATCCAGAACGTCATCCGCGGTTTCCGGCAGTTCATTCGTTGCCCCCACCTGTTCGATGAATCCATCCCGCGCAAAAAGTCCCCCATCGGCGACTTCCCGCTGGGTTTCGTCCATCGTAACCAGGACAGTGGCATTCTTGATGAGAAGAGTGCTCATGGTGTATTGGGGAATAGGTTGTCAGACAACCATGTCTCTAGTGTAGCAAAAAAAAGCGGGAATGTCAAACTCCCCGCATGAAAGATGATCAATTAATACATAAATCTCGCAAAGCTGTTTGGTTTATCAGGGTTGCCGCGTTCATATGCCACCGAGAATTTTATCGAATTTCTTTGTGACCTTCCCTTGATTGTACTGATTGACTGACTCATTTAATTACGATATAATTTATCTTAATTAGTATATTTATGGATTTATAATACAAAGTTCTATAGGTTCAACATGCGTCGGAGGCGGTCCAGGTGATGTTATTTTTCGTACCGACGGGTTTTGCGTCCTTGCCATTTGCTGATGACTNNGCCCTCTGGCTGTCCCTTTTCACGATCTTTTATAACATTGCCGAAGGTCTCATTTCAATTTCCTTTGGCGCCCATGATGAGACCCTCACCCTCTTTGGTTTCGGGATAGATTCATTTATCGAGGTCATGTCAGGCATCGGCATCCTTGCCATGGTGCTTCGTGTCCGACAAAATCCTGACGCGCCTCGCTCACAATTCGAGCAAAATGCTCTCCGCATCACCGGGTCCTCATTCTACATTCTTGCCGCGGGCCTTGGTGCCACCGCCGTCTACAATCTTTTCACCGCTCATAAACCGGGGACCACAATCCCTGGTCTCATTATTTCACTGGTCTCCATTGCTGTCATGGGAGTATTGGTGATTGGAAAGCGCAAAACAGGTCGCGCGCTTGACTCGGCTCCCATTCTTGCTGACGCGAATTGCACGATGGTTTGCATCTACATGTCGGTTGTCTTATTGACCTCGAGTCTCCTATACAAATTTACAGGTCTTGGCTATGTAGACAGTCTTGGCGCCCTGGGCTTGATCTATTTCTCGATTAACGAGGGAAGGGAAGCTTTTTTGAAAGCCAGGGGTGTTGATGAAAACTAAAAATTAGCTGGGTATAATTAAAAAGGATTGCCCTATTTAGCTGCCCTGCCCCACCATCATCTTTGCGCATCGTGCCAGGCTGAATTGTCTTTATCCTCCAAACCCGAAAATGACAAAGAAGATCTTTTGGGTTGACCCCTACCAAACCAGTCTCAACACAACGGTTACCTCCGTCAAGGGTTCGGAAATTACCGTGGATTCGACAATCCTGTTTGCCTTCTCTGGAGGCCAGGAAAGTGACCATGGAACCATTGCCGGGTATCCGGTTCTGAATGTTCGCAAGGACGGATTCGAGATCATTTACTCCCTTCCCGCAGACCACCGGGTGGAACCCGGGCAGGCGGTCCTGATGGAGATCGATTGGACCCGGCGATACCGCCTGATGCGCCTTCATTTTGCTGCTGAACTGGTCCTTGAATTATTCTATAAATTGCTCCCCGGGGTTCAAAAGATTGGAGCACACATTGCACAGGATAAGGCCCGAATTGACTTTTCCTGGCCTGAAAGTATTTCAACCTTGCTCCCGGGTATTGCCAGCCAGGCCAACGCGATGATTGCTGCTGACCATGAGATCATCAGCGCTTTTGAAGATGAACCCAACGAAAAAAGATACTGGGAAATTGAGGGATTTTCACGTGTCCCCTGCGGCGGCACCCATTTAAAACGAACTGGCGAGATTGGGTCCGTAAAGCTGAAGCGGGACAACATTGGTCGCGGCAAAGAACGGGTCGAAATAATTCTCAGTTCATGAGTTGGGTGTCGACCTGTCGCCTTCTGGTTGCTTAATCCTCTTCCAGCGGACAACCGTGTTTCTCTCCCGGGGGGGAATCGTTTAAATTTTCTCGCCCAACAATTTTTTTTCAAACTTCGGATCACCCCCCGGCTTGTTTCCATAATTTATCACCTCCCGGACAAGGGGAGGTGACAAAAACACCCACATGGTTGGTTTCCAATTCACTCTTTGGCGTGAAGGTTACCAGCCCCTCTTACTTTGTTAGTTTTATTCTCCGGCTGCGAACACCCGTAATGTCTCAGCAGACTTGA
>DBFP01000001.1:19927-41987 GCA_002294405.1 Anaerolineales bacterium UBA877
GCATGTGTTGTGGATGCGATGATGATTGCTGCGAGCAGGATGATCAATGCCTTCCATGTGTGTGTCATCTTTCGATCTCCAAATAAAACGGCCTGGTATAGATAAGCCAGGCCTAACACACACAGGAACAGTTCTGTGATCTTCGGCGGCCTGGCAGTCATGGTTGCTTGCGCAACGGTAGACCCATAGCTTTGCGTCGCCGGCTTTTGCCGGGTTTGCCTTTATCGGATTTTTTTCTTGCAGGATCAGTTTATCACAACTAGCCCGTGCTTAACCTTACAACTCCTTTTTCATAAAATTACAATAATGTAATCCGGTTGGTGTGAAGGATTGGTCTCATTCTCCAGGATTACTGGATGATTGTCTCGCAGGTATGAAAGGTGTCATTCCCAGGGCCGCCGATGCAGACGTCTGAACCTGCACTTCCCGTGATGTCGTCGTCCCCACCTCCACCCATGATGCAGTCGGTGCCCCCCCGGCCTCTGATAGTATCGGCTAGCGAGGTACCGATTACCAGTTCATTTGCCGCAGTCCCATTGCATGTGCCGTTGCCTGAACATATAACAATGGCACTAAGGTTCAGGGCCGCGCATTCCACGGGTTTAAGCGCATTGGCATTTATGGCCGCACTCCGGCTGGCCAGGCGGGAGCCTGGAACGGTGTTACTGGCCGCCACCGCCAAAACCACGCTGATCAGGATCAGTAGTGACAACCCCAGAATGGTCAGCCTAAGAGGAATCCTGTGTATCATGCGCTCAACTCTTTTTCTTTCTCTGCCACCGTATATCGATATACGACCGTGGTATCTTGTACGAAGAAAATATGGTTTTGTCCTTTAATCATGTGCAGAATTGGGCGTCCATCCTTGTCGGCCAGTTTCGCCAATTCATCAATGCTCCCAACTTCTTTCACCCGCTCGTTTCGCCCCGGGAGACCCTTACTGATGTTGATCAGGTTCGTGCCATATTTTCGCTGGATGCGGGTGGTTTCGCCTTCGGCTCGAATAACACGGTATGCGGGGATGCCCAATCCGATTAGGCCGCCCAGTGACAGGACGAATACCACAACGGATACCCAGCGCATTGCCAGGACCTCCAGCTGCAAGCCCAAAAAAGAAAGCTTGTTGGGTTCAGGAACAGGCCATTTTAGCAGCCCGTCTTTGGTTGGAGACAGGGGGTTGGGTCCCGACGGATCCAGTTGAAATAATTGCATTTCAAATGGATCGATCTGGAATTGCAGTTTCGGGGAAAATTCATCAACAAATGCCTGGTTGCCGATCTGCCCCTGAACCGAAATCTGCGGGGTGACAAGGATGGTGTAACTTTGGCGCTGGATGCCGGTTTGGTTTTGCAGGTTATCTAAAATCGCCTGGATCTTGTCCAATTCGATAGTTCCGCTTACGCTGGTGGAAGAGCCTCTAAAGGTCGTGTCCGCCTGGAGTTCGATATTTTGCCGCCATCCGTCCACGGCGCTCAACTCAGCGATTAAACGTCCGGTGCCCTGGGCAACGATGGGATTATCCGAGACGATTTTGTAATCAAATTGGATGTTTACCTTGTTGATCAATTGACGGAATACAGGATCCCCCGCTTTCAGTCCATTTGGGTCATAGATGTTATGATGGCCACCCTGCGGAGATGAATAGTTATACACCCCCTCCTGGGTGTAGTGGATATCCTTTATAACAATGCGCGTGACTGGATGCGTGAAGGCTGCCAGACCCAGCCCCAACGCCGCGAGGGCAGTCACGACCAGGACGAACAACCAATTATCCATTTTTTCCNNAATGCTCGCCGCCAATATGCTCAGGATCCATGGGTTGCGCAGATATCCGAATACCTTTCCCACTGCTGGAATATGTATCCAGGCTTTGCCGACGATATTTGCTTTACTCGGAAGAAAAGAATCAGTCCAGGAGTTATGGTCACCTTTCAACAGGTAGTTGTCACCCTGCAGTCCGATAATTCGATGGATTACCGGACCGATATCCGGGTGGCGATAAGTGATGATGTCGCCCAGCTGATATTCCGCTGCCCGATGGACGATGACCAGATCACCCTGCTGGTAGAGCGGTTCCATGCTGTTCCCGTTCACTATGACGTACGCCACCTGCCCTCCGAACTGCATCGGGGCAAAGATGATCCAGGCAGTGGTCATTCCCACCAGCAGCAGGGCGGAGGAAACAGTGTTAATCCAGCGCAGTTGATTCACGGCATTACTCTGCAAAAAGGGCGCAACCACCCTACGCGGCTGCGCCTNNACCAGGTGCTGCCTGCTGCCACCAGCTTGATCTTGATCGTGCTCCCGGCGACCGGTGCCGTGTTAAGTGTGAAAGTGATCGAGTCGATCGTCCCCGGGTTGGCACCATTCAAGTTGTAGTGAATGGCGCTGGCGGTGTAGCCGGTGATGGCTCCGCTGCCGTCACCCGCCTTGCTGGTAGGGACAGTATTGGCTGCCGCGAAGGCATAGGTGGCGCTTGCCAGGATGAGAACCAGGGTAAAGATGGATATGAACCGAATTCTGCGATCGTGAATGAACATGATAGCCTCCTTCTGAATGAGGGGAAGAATAATTCCAGATCGAAATTTGATTCAGCCCGCTTTACTGGGCAATGACAACCTGCAGCGTATCGGCAGTGCTGACGGGGGCGCCGGTCGTGTTGCAGGTAACCGCTGTGGCTACATTTGTGCAGGTATACCAGGTGCTGCCGGCTCCCACGAGCTTAATCTTGATCGTGCTGCCACCGGCCGGTGCTGAGTCGAGTGTGAAGGTGACCGCGTCGATGGTGGCGGGATTTGCCGCATTCAAGGCATAGTGGATGGCACTGACGGTATACCCGGTGATGCCTCCGCTTCCATCCCCTGCCTTGCTGGTCGGGACGGTATTGGCAGCCGCGAAAGCATAGGTGGCGCTGGCCATTACCAGGACCAGGATGAAGATGGTCAGGTTGCGAATATTACGATTGCGAGTGAACATAATATTACTCCTTGCTAAAAATAAATGAATTTGGTTATTCAGATTGTACGTCAACTCACGGTAATCATGAATTACAGACCACTAACAAGCGCTTATCAAATTTGTTTTTCCGTCGGAGGAAAAAAAACCTGGAAATTCACAAAAAAACCTTCTTTTTCGGTGATTCTGGGAAATATCCTGACCGCAGAGGCACTCTCGAATTTCTATTCCTTAATAAAATACTGTGGATATATATGAATCAATTCATCCAAGTTACCATGTTTGCATCATCGTCTATCCCGGTGTAATAATTTCTCTTTTTTTTTATGGATTGACCTATAATATCCATATCAGTTTTTTCCGCTGGAAGAATTTCCCTCGGTCACATGGATCTTCTCCACGCGAGCCGTTCATGTTTATTCCTGGAATCC
Source organism: Anaerolineales bacterium UBA877 (assembly GCA_002294405.1). The sequence continues at coordinate 23,314 of DBFP01000001.1, forward strand.
CTCTTGAGGTGATATGCCGGAATTTTCCTCCCACCCTCGTTTAACAATTAAGATAGGACCTGAACCTGGCAGGGTTTTCGAACTTAAGGAAAGCGACATCATCCTTGGACGAAAGCCACCAGCCAGTGTGGCACTTGATCATCCCCTGGTCTCCACAAAACATGCCAGGCTCACCTGCGAAGGGGGCAAATGGTTCCTGGAAGACCTGGGCAGCAGGAACGGAACTTTCATTAACAAGATTCGCCTGAGGGGTCGGCGGGAGCTTTCCGACCGGGATGAGATCTCCCTGGGTCCCATCCTGCTGCTCATTTTTAATGTGGGGCAGGAATCGCTTCAGCCCGTCAGGGAATCATCTGCTGAACCGGAAAATTCCGCGCCTATCGAATCACCCGGGACCATCCTGGATATGACCGCCGCCCGGATCAACCCACGGGGGGACCAGCCGGTCATTCCCCCTGATCTGGTGGTGACCGTGGCAGGGGTCGAAACTCACACCTATCCGCTTGTAAAGGACCTCATCACCATCGGCAGGGCAGATGACAATGACATCATCATTCCTTCGATGATCGTCTCCAGGCATCATGCCACTCTTCACCTCACACGGAAGGGGTACGAGATCGAAGTGATTCCCGGGGCTTTGAATACGCTCACCTGCCAGGGTCGTCACCTGCTCACGCGCATACTCCTGGCGCATGGAGATGTGCTGCGCATCGACAGCAGCATCCCTGGCAACATGGTCAGCATGACATATCTGGCACCGCTGCTTGCCGCAGCCAAGGTCCCCTTTAGCGTTCAATTTGGGGAAAAAGATCGCCTCACGTTTGGACGGGATGCCCGGAACGATGTAGTGCTCGAGATGCCCAACGTCTCGCGTTTCCATGCCCAGGTGACCCGGGTTGGCAGGCGTTACTATGTAACAGACCTGCACAGTACCAATGGAACCTTTGTCAATGACAAAGCTGTTGCTGGTGATGTCTGGCTTGAACCGCAGGACACCGTGCGCATCAGCCAGTTCCGCCTGGTCTTGGGCGAAGACAAGTTCACCCGCTACGATGAATCTACTGAGGGGGTGAATGTTGAAGCACAGCACCTGGAAAAGTGGGTTAGAAAAGATCTGAACCTGCTGCAGGATATTTCGCTGTCCTTCCAGCCGCGGGAATTTGTAGTCATCGTGGGTCAGAGCGGTGGTGGCAAGTCCACCCTTCTGGATGCCATCGCCGGATATCGCCCGGCAACTCTTGGCAGGGTTCATGTCAATGGGATTGACATATACAGCAATTTTGATGCCATTCGCAATGAGATCGGTTACGTCCCCCAGCGGGACATCATCCACATGGAACTGACCGTTTACCAGGCGCTAGATTTTGCCGCCCAGCTGCGCATGCCGCGCGACACCCTGCCGGAGGAACGCCACAAGCGCATCATGGAGGTGCTCGAAGATCTTGATCTGACTCACCGCAAGGACCTGCAAATCAGCGGGTTGAGCGGCGGGCAGCAGAAACGGGTTTCCATCGGTGTGGAACTTCTCACGCGTCCCTCCTTGTTTTACCTGGACGAACCCACCTCCGGCCTGGACCCGGGAACGGAGACCATATTTATGCACCTCATGCGCCGCCTGGCAGACCAGGGTCGTACGATAATCCTGGTCACCCATGCTACCAAGAATGTCATGCTGGCGGATAAGGTCGTATTCCTGGCACGCGGCGGGTATTTGGCTTGGTATGGTCCTCCGGATGCCGCCTTGGCTTATTTTGACCAGTACCGCAGCGAGAACGACCGCCGCACCCGCGAGATGGAATTTGACGAGATCTATTCCATCCTCGACGATCCCAAAAAGGGGAAGGCATTCGATTGGGCTGAGCGCTTCAAGGCCGACCCTGCCTATGCACGGTTCATCTCTGGACCGCTTCACGAAGACGGCAAGAAACCAGCCGCGGTAGTGTCAGGAAAAGGGAAGAAGAAAAGCCAGGGAAAGGGAGCCAGGCGCTCCTCCCTCCACCAATTCATGGTGCTCACCAGGCGCAACCTGACCATCCTGCGTCGTGATCGCTCGTCCATGATCCTCATGCTCGCAGCCCCTCCAGCAGTCGGAGCCCTGGATCTGCTGTTGGCTCCCGCAATGGGTAGAGCTCCCTTCAGCTTCAATAACGGGGATGCCCATAACGGGGCGATCACCCTTTTCCTGCTGACCCTTTTTGCCCTGCTTGTAGGCGGGATGTCCCAGATGCGCGAGTTCGTCAAGGAATCTCACATTTATAAACGGGAACGGTTGGTAAACCTGCAAATATTTCCTTATGTTAGTTCCAAGGTCGGGGTTGCGTTGATGCTGGCTTTCTGGCATGCCCTGGCCTACACCGTGATTCACTATATTGCCTTTCGCATGCCGGGAAATTTTATTGATTTCCTGTCCGTTTATATCACCATGGTGTTCGCCGTTCTCACAGGAATGATGCTGGGCTTGCTGGCTTCTGCGGTGGCGCCCAACTCCGCGGCTGCCCCCCTGACAACGATCCTGTTCGTCATCCCGTTGATCGTTCTGAGCGGCGTGCTCGCCCCGGTCCCTTCTGCGATCAGCCAGGTAGCCTCCACCCGCTGGGCATTCCAAAGCATGCTTGGCATCACGGGAGCAGGTTCCGATATTGCTGCAGATGTATGCTGGCATCTTGATGAAGATCTGCGTGACGCCATGACCCTTGAAGACAAGGTCTCCCAGGGTTGCCGCTGCATGGGGGTGCAAATGTTCAAAGAACGAACTTGCGGCTTCCCAGGGGTTGGGAAATTATTCACCCCCGAGATCATCCAGGTGGAACCGACGCAACCTGCCCCCCTGGCAGACCCTCCCTCTGAGCCGACCATCCCCCAAAGCCCCACCCCCCCTGATGACAATTTCGACCAAGTGAAAATGGCAATCTACCTGAATGCACTGGTCGCCTACCAAGACCAGGTCAAGACCATCCAGGATAATTACCGCAACGAGATGGACCTCTACCAGGTGCAGGCGGAGGTCTATACCGACAAGATGACCCTTTACCAGGAGGATCTTGCCAGGTACAACATTGCCCGTGTTTCTGCAGTAAAGGGTGCCGAGGGGATGATCAGCAAGGTCAACGAAATGTTCGCCTGGGCCTGGGTTGATAAAAGCGATCCCAGTATTTATATTCCCTGGTTGTTGCGATCCTGGTTGGCACAGATCGAGATATGCCTGGTCTACTTTCTGATCATCCTTTATATGATAAAAAGGAAAGATATTAACTGAGCACGCTTATATATTTCCTGGTTGGACAAATCACAGGTTTTCCCGCCCGCGCTAGGAGTATGCCGTGGAAAAACAAAAAAGGATTTCATTAGCCCGACTGGTGCTGACCTGCCTGCTGGTTTTGGGAGGCCCTTACGCTTGTGCCGGCAAACCCGATCCATTCGCCGGGACACTCACACCGATGAGCGCCTTGCTGCGGGAGACGGTCACTGCCCGGGCTGGGGGCAGCAGCGTGGAGGATACCCTTAAGACCGCCATCGTGGTCGCCACCCAACGCGGCGGTGAGATCCATGCCACTCAGACCGCCAATGCGGCTTTGAACGAACCCTCCCGGCTGGCAACTGCCACTGCCATCGCCCCGGTTGTGGCTGAACTGCCTCGTTACGGTCTTGATATTTCTAACGGTTATGTTGCCTGGCTGCATAAGCCGGTGACCATCGATCTGCAGGGATATATGACCAATGGGTACGCCAACGATTATCCCTTGATCCCGGCGGGGGATTTTGTTCTCGCTGCAGACATCAGCATGGACAGCATCGGCAGCCTTTCGGGCTGTGGCTTCATGTTCCGCTCCAATGGTGATTCGAAGGAGCCCGACCAATACTCCGTACTCATCACCCGGGCTGCCACGGGTTACCTGGCTTTCATGGCCACATTCAAGGGCAACATCGCTAACTTTAGTTATTATTTCCCGAGGAGCGTGGATAAATCGTTCAACTGGTTTAATAACCAGCCCAACCGGCTGGCGGTGGTTGCCAGGGGAAATTTGATCGACATGTATACCAATGGGCACTTGATCGCCGAAGTGGATATCACCCAACCGCCCCCCATCGAAGTCCCCCGCATGCCGAGTATGGAACTTCCTCCGGGGGCAACCGATGAACAGAAGGCGGATTTCGAGAACCTATCCAACCAGTATGATGAAACCATCGACACCATTAATGGTCAAATCGCACGGGCACGGGAAAATTACGCCTCCTCCCGAGCTATCTACACCGCCGGGTTGTTGGGTTTGATCGCCTTTAACCAATCTGGAAAGATGACCTGCAAGTATGAGAATGCCTGGTTGTTCATTTTGAACCCTTGAGGTGGTTGAGTAGTTCCTCAGCCCCCCAGCCAGGCATCCCTTTTTATTTTTCTGTATTCCATCAAATATTCACTCACATCCGTAACGGTGGGAATAATCGCTTGCCTGAAAAAACTCATCACCAGACCCGGCGAATCGGGTCTGGTACCGTTGGGGATTAAATTGAATTTCATCGAACGGGTCGAATAAAACTAGTCTATATCCCATCCTATGGTTCCCATATCCATTATTGAGGATGAATCGCCTCCGATTTGCTGCCGAGGAGGGATAGTTCCTTCAAGTGGCTGGAGAACGCCTCCCTCCAGGTCTTGTGGCAATGATAAACGATGCCGAACTCTTCACATGTTGCTCGTACGATCGGCGCCAGACGCGGGTAGATCATATGGCATATATGTGGAAACAAATGGTGCTCGATCTGGAAGTTCAACCCGCCGATAAAATTAAACAACAACCAGTTTTTCGGCGCAAAATCCACGGTCGTCTCGACCTGGTGCACGGCCCACTCATTGTCGATATGCTGTGGGCTGCCCAACGGTTCCGGGAAGGCGGCATACCCATTAATGTGCGCGAGCTGGAAGATGACGCTCAGAACCAAGCCGACCGTCAGAAGCACAATAAAAAAACCAATCAACACCTGCCACCACGGGAAGACCAGCAGCGGGAGCCCGATCATGATCCCGAAAAAGAAAAGCTTGCCAGCCCAGAATGTGACATTGTCAGCCGGGCTCATTTTTGGGTAAACATGGTTTGCATCCGATTTGCCAGCCACCACCATCATAAAATCCCGCAAAATGAAGTCGAAGCCGATCATGCTGTACACCACCGGGAAGTACCAGGCTTGTCCCCTGTGGTGCGGTTTCCACGGTGCGCGGGGGGTGAGACGCATCAAGCCAAAGGCCTCAACGTCGTCATCGAAGCCGGCAATATTGGTGTAAGTGTGATGCCAAATGTTATGCTTGGTGCGCCAGCGAAATCCGCTCATGCCCAACATATCAGCGCTTAAACTTACCAGCCGGTTAACCGAGGGGTTGTCTGCATAGCCGCCGTGATTGGCATCATGCATCACATTGAACCCGACTGAGGCGATGGCCAATGCCCATGCCAGGCACAGGCAAAAGTTGACCACCATGGGAAAATGACCGAGCAGCAGCAACAGGTATATCCCCAGCCACAAAGCCAGTGCTACCGCTGTTTTCAGACGCATGGCGGGTACGTCCCGCCCGGTGAGATGGTTATCGCGCAGATAAGCATTAACACGCTCATTAAGTGTCTTTTGAAAACCTCGATGTTGTGTGAACTGCAGGCTCCGACTGGTGGTTTTTTCTATAATATGGTCGACTGCCATTATGACTCTCCTTCAGCGTGACTTTATTAGTTCTATCAACGGGTTTGTCACGAATTGAGTCCATTATAAAGGGAAATTGGAAGTCACTCGAATCCCCTCCGACAGGGTTCTAACTTGAAGAACTGCCGTTGCCTGCCTCTCCTTTCATCAAAGGAACTTTTCTCTTCCTCTGGCGTCCATAGAGTGTACAATTACTTTATAGAGTAGGGATGTTTCCCAAGGAGTATTAAATGAAAACCAAATTCTTATTTCTCATCACGGTCTTGCTGCTCGGCATTATNNAGCGGAACCGGCCTGATCACCCTCACCCCCGATATCGCCTACATCAACATCGGTGTTCATTCGCAGGATGCGAGTGCGACCGCTGCCATGACTGCCAACAGCACCCTCGTGAAGGCAGTCATAGACACCATCAAGGCTGCCGGAGTTGCTGAAAAAGACATCAAGACCACCAATTTCAGCATTTACCAGCAGCAGCAATTCGATTCCAACGGGAAACCCACAGAAATTTATTATGTGGTCGAAAATACCGTCTATGTTACGGTTCGCAACCTTGAAAAACTGGGCGGATTGCTCGATGCCAGCGTCCGTGCCGGGGCCAACAATGTTTTCAACATCAGCTTCGATGTGGCTGATAAGACTAATGCGCTTTCACAGGCGCGCGCGGCAGCCGTTGCCGATGCCCGTAAACAGGCCGACGAACTGACTGGCGCTACGGGTGTTTCTCTGGGAGCAGTACAGACCATTTCATACTACGACAGCACCCCCCCGGTTGCCCTCCAGTATGCCCGCCAGGTCTCTGCTGAAGCCGCACCCAGCGTCCCCATCCAATCCGGCTCGATGCAGATTACGACCACGGTAACCATAGTATACGAGATCCATTAATTACTGCAATTCGACCCTGAACCTGGGGGAGTGAAGTCTGACTGGTTGACTGTGTATTCCGAATCCTCCACCGGCTTCCTTAACGGAAGCCGGTTTCACATTGGGGCGGGTATAATCTCTGCAAAACTTGAGGAGGAAAGCATGCTGAAAGTCGGATACATTGGCCTGGGGCTGATGGGTAAATCCATCGCCCGCAACATTCTTAAGGCTGGTTTCCCGCTCACCATCCATAACCGGTCATCTCATGTTGTTGCAGCGCTGACCGATGAAGGTGCACAACCAGCCTCATCTCCCGCTGAGGTTGCCTCCAGGGTGGATGTGGTCTTCACCAACCTGCCCGACACTCCCGATGTGGAGAAGGTGGTGTTCGGCGAGAATGGGATCTCTGCAGGGGTCCACCCCGGTCTCATCTGGGTGGACAATTCCACCATCAAACCGGGGGTTGCCCGGGCGTTGGCTGAAAAACTGGCTGCGCTGGATGTTTTTTCCCTGGATGCACCGGTCTCCGGTGGAGATATTGGCGCCCGGGACGCAACCCTGGCGATCATGGTGGGTGGCCCGGCAGAGGTCCTCGAAAAGGTCATGCCGGTCTTTCAAGCCATGGGAAAAACTGTCACCCATGTAGGTACAGCGGGAGCTGGCCAAGTGGCCAAGGCAGCCAACCAGGTCATGGTCGCCGCGCAGATGGTGGCCATGGCTGAACTGCTCATCTTCTCGCAGAAAGCCGGTGTGGACCCGCGCAAGGTGATCGAGGCGATAAAAGGNNAACAACATGGGTGATTTGGATAACTCAGCCGTGGTCGCGATGATCGAGGATCTGGCTGGAACAAAATTGCAGGAATTATAAAACGTCCCTTACGGGGAGGCTGTCCTGGGTGAGGATTTTTTAATATCAGGGAGAAAACAAAATGATTTCTTTTAAAAGGTTGTGGCCTGTAGTCAGGGATTATGCCCTGATCCTGGCTGGCGCGTTGTTCGAGGCGGTTGCCTTGCGCTTGTTCATGGTCCCGGCCCAGCTGGCCAGCGGCGGCATCAGCGGCATTTCGCAGTTGATCAACCATTTCACAGGCTGGTCGATCGGCTTGATGGTTTTCATCGGGAACATTCCCCTCTTTATCCTTGGCTGGCGTTTTTTGGGTGGAAGACGGTTCGCAGTTCGAACACTGGTGGCGGTTCTGGCATATTCGGTTTTCATTGAGGCTGTTTATTGGCTGCCTTTCTTCCCGAAAAACGGGCTTACCAATGACCTGGTGCTAAACACGCTCTACGGGGCTGTCCTCAGCGGCATCGGCTACGGACTGGTATACCGTGGTCAGGGAACCAGCGGAGGGTCCGATATTCTTGCCCGCATCTTGAATCGTTGGCGCGGTATCCCATTATCGCAGAGCTACTTGATGACCGACACGCTGGTCATCCTCGCCGCGGGGTTCGTCTTTGGCTGGCAGAAAGCGCTCTATGCCATCATCGTCTTGTACGTTTCCGGGCTGGTGGTGGACAGCACCCTGGAGGGCGGCGGAACCGTCCGCACCGCGCTGGTTGTAACCGAAAAATGTCAGGAAATGGCAGACCGGGTCCTGGCTGAAATGGAGCGCGGCGTCACCATCCTGGAGGGGACGGGGGCTTACACAGGCGAGCCTCGGCCTGTTCTTTATTGCGTTGTAACCCGTTCGGAGGTCCAGCAGTTGAAAACGATCGTCCACGAAGAGGATCCCAGGGCTTTCATGGTCATTGGCGCAGCGCATGAGGCGTTGGGAGAAGGTTTTCAGCCATTAAAAAAAGGATGAACAAGTTTCCAGGAGGGAATCTTTTCACCAAAAACAGGGGGCTGAGATTCTACTCTCCCGATTGATGGCAGATTCAAGTTTGGACTCCATGCATCCCCACGGTCAATCTCCCAAGTGGTTACCCAAATTGGATGACTGCTCCTGTGATCAGCGCGATCTGCCCCAAGTGATAAGCGATCATATTTATCAGGCGGCCATTCCTGATCGGCTTGACGAACATGTTCCATGCCAGGATGAGATCAGAGAAATAAAATAGGGCTGCACCCAGGGTGACAAGCCCCGCAGCAGCAGCTTTCCACTCCACCCGATAGATCGTCAGGAAAGCGGACAGCAGCATGATCGTAATGACCATCGCATAGGTCACTACAGGCACAAGCAGCCGCTGGAATCCTTTTTCCCTTATTCCACTGATAACGCGTTTCAAGACCCGCGCAGTTGTCAATGCGAGGAGGATGCCGATCCCAATGGCCCAAATCGATAAACTGTTTCCCAACAGGGTGTTCAGCCCGATGATGTAGGCCACATGAGCCAGCAAAAAAGCAGCCAGGCCAGGTAAAAACCAGCGGTTCGGAAATCCCCCACGGGAACCTAAAATGCAAATATCACCCAATAACGAGAAGATGAGTCCCACCCCGAAGCAGATCAGCGGAAGCGAGGGCTGGTTCCCTGCCTGCACCAGGTAACCGAACAGGAGCACCATCGTCGCTGGTTTGGCGAGGGTTTCGATCATCCTCCAGCCTTTGGCTACTGCCACCCAATCGGCCACGGCGGTGGCCAGTACAGCGATGAATGTGAGTGTCGTCAGCATTTTTTCCCTTTTCGAATTTCGAGGCAGGGTCCGGGTTATTGATTGAGTTTATACCCGAATCGGCGCAAGGCGTCCTCATTGTCCCGCCAGTTTTTCGATAGTTTGACCCTGAGTTCAAGAAACACCTTGCGTCCGCTCATGCTTTCAATTTCCTTGCGGGCTGCAGAACCGATCTTTTTTAGCATCGCTCCGCCTTCTCCAATGACGATCCCCTTCTGCGAGTCACGCTCGACGAAAAGTGTGGCTGAGATGAACGCGCCTTCTTCGCCGCGCTCCGTGTATTCATCCATCCGAACCGCCATTGCATGCGGGACTTCGTCCCGCAAGTAGATGAGGGCTGCCTCACGAATCAACTCTGCGGCAATCTCGCGCTCGAAAAGATCGGTCAATTGCTCTTCCGGGAACTCCGCCGGTCTAACAGGGAGACGCGCGGTCAGCACCTTGATTAATTCTTCCAGCCCGGCTCGATTGGTCGCAGAAAAGGACAGTGTTGGAGTGTCGGGGATTAAGCCCAGGGTTGCCTCCTTTATCTTCACCAGCCGGTCAGCGTCGATCAGGTCAATTTTATTGAGCCCCACAAGGAGGTCAGGCCTGCGGCGCAATCCCGAGAGCAGGGTGGCAATCCGCTGGTCGTCCTCATCTGGCAAGCTGCTCCCATCCACCATGAATAGGATGATATCCACGCCTTCCAGGGCTTCCTCGGCTTCCTGGTTAAAGAACCGGCCGAGTTTATGCCGGGGGGAGTGGATTCCCGGCGTATCCACGAAGATGAGCTGGGCATCGGCAGTGGTCAGGATTCCGAGTTGACGGCGCCGGGTGGTTTGCGGGCGGTGAGATACGGCTGCAATTTTCTGACCGAGAAGCGAATTGACCAGCGTCGATTTTCCAACGTTGGGTTTGCCGATGATGGCAATGAATCCGGAATGGAAATCGGTCATCGTTTCCTCACAAGTTTGACCCGGTTGAACCACGGATGTGTGCAGGATTTGCCTGCTTTCCTGGAAAATACATTATTGGGTTTCCTGCCCCTGGATTAGGGTGATCGCTAGGGGCTGGAAAGTGTAAACGTCAATCGGTAACCGGGCGGAAAAGAAAAACGTCCCTTGCATTGTGTCACCTTGTTTCACAGAAATGAGGCACTCCAAACCACTCCCAGCAATATTAAAGCGAACCAGTGTTTCAGCTTCATAGGCTCTTGCGAGTTTATCATGAATTGCTGCTCATCACCCCACCCAGTCTAATACCGCAGTGAGAAGCTTATGAGTTGGTGTTGACAGCCATTAAATGATTATATGGATGCATATCCTGCAGGGTTTTCAGCAGGAATTTTGGAATGTGCCGGTATTGAATCCGTGGGTCTTAAAACACCAGCCTCCGGGATAAAAACCGGAGGCCAGAACACGAGCTTGTTTTTCGTGGATATTTTGCTGGAAACTACACTTTTTTTCCGCAGTGCGGACACACCTTCCATTCATCCTGGAGCGGTCTGCCGCATTGTCTACATGGTTTAATAGTTTCCACAGGTACCGCTGCAGGGATAATCGCTGGAACCTCAACGCGCTGGGGTGTGCGCAGGCGGTTTACCAGCCAGATCACTCCCAGCACAACCAGGGCCAGGAAACCGAGAGAGATGAGACCTCCAAAGATTCCCCCGAAAGGACTGAAGCCGTAGCCCATCATGCCGGTACCGCGCATATGTCCATACCCGCCGTAGGGCATCATCCCGGGACCGCGCTCAAAATAATCCGGACCCCTGGAGGAAAAATTGCGCGGGCCGAAAAACTCGGCACGGTATCCATAGAAATGACTTGTAACCATAAGGGCAACGCTGACCAGGACAGCAATAATCACCAACCCCAGGATTATGCCGATTACCCACTTCCATACTTTTTTCATAATTCTTTCTCCTATCAATAATTTTTAAAAACTACCGGGATGATCACGGTTAAGGTGATTGACTGATGCAGAATACTACAACTCACAAATCGTTTTACGAAGCATGTTACCGATCAAGCAGGTACCATTTTCAAGCATATTATATGAAAAGATTATGAATATATGATTAAACCTCCAGAAAGCGAACACAAGATACCCCCGGAAAACGGTAATCTTAATCAGTCTCAATCTTCTAAAATGATATACTACGACCATGCCTCCCCTGATCGGGCTTTTTGGCGGTACCTTCGACCCTCCCCATATAGGTCATCTCATCCTGTCCGCTGAGGCAGACGCACAACTTCAGCTTGACCGGTTGCTCTGGATATTAACTCCCATCCCGCCGCACAAGCAGGGTCAGTCGATTACACCCATCGAACATCGGAAGGCAATGGTCGAATTAACCCTCAAGAAGGACCGCCTGTTCGAGTTCTCCACAGTGGATTTGGACCGTCCCGCCCCGCATTATGCCCTGGAAACAGTGAAAATCCTGTCGGAACAGAATCCGGGCGCAGACCTGGTCTACCTGATGGGTGGAGACTCTCTCTCCGATCTCCCCAACTGGCATCGCCCTGCAGATTTGGTGAAATTGCTGCTTCATGTGGGTGTAATGCGTCGCCCAGGCGATTCCGTCGATCTGCCGGCTTTGGAAAAANNTATCTCAATTCCATACGATCGCTTTTTTCATGGATGGAAATCCGATTGATGCCCGGGCCGCGCTTGCTTCTCCAGCCGCTTTATGCTAGACTTTGTTCATGATCGTGGAGGCTGTTCCATGGCTGAAAAAATCCTTATCATAGATGATGACGTGGATACCCTGAAACTGGTGGGGATGATGCTTCAGAAGCAGGGATATCGCATCATTGCTTCCGCAAATGGCGAGCAGGGATTGATGCAGGCTGAAGCTGAAAATCCAGATTTAATCCTCCTGGATGTCATGATGCCGGATATGGATGGCTTCGAGGTTGCCAGGCGCCTGCGGGCAAATTCAAATATGGCCAACACCCCCATTCTCATGTTTACCGCCAAAACCCAGTTGGACGATAAAGTGACCGGGTTTGAGGCTGGCGCTGATGATTACCTGACCAAACCAACCCATCCCACCGAGTTAAGCGCCCATATCAAGGCCCTGCTGGCGCGCTCCAGCAAAGGGAAAATCTCCGCCATGGCGGTACCCTCAGAGAAACGCGCCATGACTGTCGGCATAATTGCACCCCAGGGAGGACAGGGGGTTACCACGGTTGCAGTCAACCTGGGGGATGCCCTGCACACATTGACGGACGGGGACATCATTGTTGCTGAACTCCGACCTGGAATGGGCACCCTCGGTCCCGATTTGGGAGAACCCAATCCCACCTCCCTGACCGACCTCATCTCCGCCAATTTGTCGGATATCACCCGTCAACGAATCCAGGAGAAACTCTTCACCCATAAAACCGGGCTCCGTTTGCTGTTGGGGTCTGTGCAGGCAAAAGACGGTCTGATAAAAAACCTCCCAACCATGATGGAAACCCTGGTCAACCGGATGAGTTACCTGACCCCTTATCTTGTCCTCGACCTGGGTTCCGGGCTTACACCCCTGAGCCAGAGCCTGCTGCCCTCGTGTAATACTCTGCTTGTTCTCGTTGAACCCATCGCCAATTCGGTCATCCGCTCAAGGGTGCTCATTGCAGACCTGGGGATCATGACCGGTGGCGGCGAGAATATCCATGCTGTTGTGGTCAATCGCATTCGGACCGATACCCAGCTTAATATGGCCCAGGTGGAGCAACTCCTTGGTCAGACCCCGCTGCTTGCCATCACTCCCGCCCCCGAACTGTTTTACTCCGCCGTGCGCGTGAATTCAACCGCATTTTCCATCGGTCCCGACAGCCTGACAGCCCAGCAGTTCACCAAGCTCGCCAAGTCAGTGTTGGAATTTGAAAAGCAAAAGAAGGATTGAGTTTTAGGGGATTTAATTTTCGATATCTGTGCTGGTCCGCTGGGGGGATAAACTTGTTTTATCCAATTCCCTGGGGTCCTGCTCAACCTGGTCCCACTTCACGTTAAAAATACGCTTTAATTTCAGCGCGCACCCTTGCGTCCAAATTGCCGTTCAAGGGTGTCCACCGATAAATGGATCATCGTTGGTCTCCCATGGGGACAAGTACGCGGCGATGCACAAATCTCCAGGTCTTTCAACAGGATTCTTTGTTCTTCGGGGGAAAGCACCTGGCCGGCTTTAACCGCCAGTCGCTTGCAGACACGCCCGGCAATTTTCGCTTCCAGCTCATTTTGGAAAGGGGACTCGTCCTCTTCAAAATCTTCCACCAGTGCCCGCAACGCCATCGCCGGGTCTGAATTGGCGAACAAGGCCGGCATGGCGCGCACTTGATAACTGTTCTGCCCGAATGATTCCACTTGAAAACCCAGGTGGATTAACACCGGCAATTGATCTTCCAGCAGTTTTGCACTGGCGGGTGGCAGGTGCACCACTTCAGGAGCCAGGAGGATCTGGGAAGGGATCGTCTTTTGCTCGTGCTGCGAGAGGAGTTTCTCAAATAATACCCTTTCGTGGGCTGCATGCTGGTCGATTAGATACAGGCCATCCGGGCCTTCCGCCACCAGGTAAGTCGCGCCAATCTGGCCGATCAATCGGAGCAGAGGAACTGCCATGTTAAGCATGGCATGCGGCTGGTCAGTGTTTGTCATTGCAGAAGAAACGCCTGCGTTCAGCCCAATCTCCTGCTCCTGACTGCCGATATCCAAATTATCATGCCCGAGTCTCCAATTCAGGTCGATCATCCCGGAATCAGTCCGGGAATTCCCCCATAAGGCTTGCGGACCCGGGTGCGGCACGGGTGTGAAAGCCAAAATGGCATGCCGCGTTGCACGCTGAACGAAACTGAAAACTTTATCCGGATTCTTGAATCGCACTTCTGCCTTGGCTGGATGGACATTCACGTCCACTTCTCCAGGAGGCAGTTCGAGGAACAGGGTGGCAATCGGAAACCGTCCCACCATTAGCAGGGTGTGGTATGCCTGGAGTACTGCCGTGTTCAGGGGGGTATCCTGCACCCACCTCCCGTTGACGAAGAATGTGATCTCTTTGCGGGTGGAGCGGGTCAGTCCGATGGGGCTGATGTATCCGCTGATTTTGAATCCTTCCTCTTCCGCGATGACCTCCAGCATCTGGCGGGCAGTGTCAACTCCATAAAGGCTGGCAAGGATTGCCCGTCTATCCCCATCTCCGCTGGTTTGCAGGGAGGCAGTATTTCCTTCATGGGATTTGAATCGGACCTGGGGATAAGCCAATGCATATCTCACCACCAGCGTGTCAATCACCCTCCTTTCAGTCATATCCTGCTTTATGAATTTCAACCTCGCAGGCACGTTGTAGAAAAGTTCTTCCACGCTTGCCGAGGTGCCCACCGGCGCGCCGACTTTTTCAAGCCTGTCGACGGCACCCCCCTCCACATGCAGCCTGACCCCTGAAGGAGCGTCTGCCACCCGGGAGATGATGGTCAGTCGCGAGACTGAGCCTATGGAAGCCAGTGCCTCCCCGCGGAAACCGAGGGTGGCAATGCGAAACAAGTCCTCGGCTGTAACAAGTTTGGAGGTTGCGTGGCGCTCAACAGCCAGTTTCATTTCATCGGCTGGAATGCCCGTCCCGTCATCCGTCACCTGGATTAAAGTTCGGCCTGCCCCGGCGATATTAACGGTGATTGATTTCGCCCCGGCGTCCAGGGCATTCTCCAGCAGTTCCTTTACCACCGAGGCAGGACGTTCCACGACTTCGCCGGCAGCGATTTGCGAAGCAACCTCGGGGGATAAAACGCGGATGGTCATGTCTTTATTCTACCGTATAATATCGCCATGCGTTTTCAAACCATTTTCTTTGATCTTGATGAGACACTTTACCCAAAGTCAAGCGGATTGTGGGCTGCCATCGGAGGGCGCATCAATTTGTACTTGCATGAACGGATGGGATTTCCATTGGAAAAGATAGAAAGCCTGCGCGACGGATATTTCCGCGAGTATGGGACTACTTTACGCGGCTTGCAGGCCAACTACCCGGTGGATATGGAAGATTACCTTGCATTTGTTCATGATGTTCCCTTGGAACACCACCTCCACCCGGATCCAGAATTGCGCCGGGTTATCGAGGTCCTCCCCGGCAGAAAATATATTTTTACTAATGCCGACTGCCTGCATGCGAACCGCGTTCTCGAAACATTGGGCTTGCAGGGATTGTTTGAAGGCATCCTGGATGTGCACACGGTTGCCCCTTATTGCAAACCAATGCCGGAATCGTTTGAACTTGCCCTCGCGGCTGCCGGCTCACCAGACCCGCACCTCTGCGCATTGATCGACGACCAGGCGCGCGTCACGCGCATTGCCCGGAACATGGGGATTTTCTCAATCCTGGTGGGGGGCCAACCTGACAGCCAGGATGCCGATGCCGTCCTTGTTAATTGGTCGGAATTCCCCGGGTTGCTCGTCGAGTGACTCTAACGCTGCTCTTATACCCGCTTGTTAAAATAATTGGGACAATAAATGTACCCTTAAGATTTGAGGCCTTCAAACCTGGATTTCATTTTGTGTTAATCCAGGAATGATATAGTTTATTTTTATATAAATAGAAATGGGAGATTTCCATGAGTAAAACCCTGCGTTCCATCCTGATCGCCCTGGTGGCAGTTATTTTAATTGGGTCTGCATTTGGTTTCGGGTATGGCGTGGGGAACGTCTTCCCTGCCGGAAAGGTTTTCCCGGCGCTGCAGCTGCCTTTCGGTTCGACCCCCACGCCCACCCCCACCACCGATGCCAGCCAGGGAGGGACCTCGCCCGATTTGCAATCCCAATTTGCACCTTTCTGGCAGGCCTGGGTCCTCGTCCACCAGAACTACGTCGACCAGCCGGTCGATGATACCAAACTCGTCCAAGGGGCAATCAGCGGCATGATGAATGCCTTGGGTGACCCCCACAGCGGGTATTGGACCCCGAAGCAAACCACCGATGCCAACATGGCCATGCAGGGGGCTTACGATGGGATCGGTGCTTACGTGGACACGCGGGGTGCTTATTTAACCGTTACCAAGACCATCCCTGGATATCCCGCTGAAAAGGCCGGTCTGCAAACCGGCGATCAGATCACTGCGGTGGACGGCCAGGATATGACCGGGATTGATCCGGACCTGGTCAGGATGACCAAGGTTATGGGTCCGGCTGGAACGGATGTCCATTTGACAGTGCTCCGTGCTGGCGTTGACAAACCGCTTGAGTTTACGATCACGCGCGCCCATATAGTCATCCCCAGCGTTACAAGTAAAATGCTTGACAATAAAATCGCATACATCCAGATCTCGGTGTTCGGGGATACGACCGCAAAGGACTTCCATGACCAGTTGGGTCTGTTGATGGCCCAGAACCCGGCTGGCATCATTCTTGACTTGCGGGACAACGGTGGCGGCTACCTGTATGCTGGAATTGCGGTGGCTTCAGAATTCATTGATCACGGCGTTATCGTCACGGAACAATACAGCGATGGGACCAGGGATCCACAAAATGCCACCTCCGATGGTCTTGCGACCAAACTCCCGCTGGTGGTGCTGGTGAATGGTAATACCGCCTCGGCTTCGGAGATCGTGGCAGGCGCGATCCAGGACGATGGTCGCGGCAAACTGGTTGGTGAGCTGACCTACGGAAAAGGATCAGTGCAGAACTGGTTGCCGCTTTCAGATGGAGGCACAGCGCGCATCACCATTGCCAAATGGTTGACCCCCAATGGTCGCACCATTGATAAGGTCGGTCTGACCCCCGATGAGGTGGTTAAATTGACCCAGGAAGATGTTACCGCCAAACGCGATCCACAATTGGATGCAGCGGTACAGCTGCTCCTGCATCCTTAACTTCAAGGTGTTTCCTGTTTTTTAAGATCAATCGACCAAATATCCCCCCCATGGGATTGATTGGTTGAAAGGAGCGCAATCATGTTGTATAACCCCCAATACCTGCTTTTCATGGCCCCGGCCTTCCTGTTGATGCTGCTGACCTCTTGGTATGTTAAATCCGCATACCGGAAGTGGAACCAGGTGCAGGCGCGCAGCCATTTGACCGGCAGCGAAGCCGCCCAGCGCCTGATCTCACGCGGGGGATTGTTTGGCATCCAGGTCCAGGCTGTAGCTGGGAATTTGACCGATAATTATGACCCGCGCACCAAGGTCCTGCACCTGTCGCAAGACGTGGCCCAAAATTCATCCGTTGCCGCCATCGCGGTTGCAGCCCACGAACTGGGGCACGCCCAACAGGATGCCGAGGGGTACTTTCCTCTTCGTTTTCGCGCCGCGCTGGTACCCATGGTGAACATCGGCTCATACCTGGGCTGGATCCTGGTCATGCTCGGATTATTCCTAAGTTATGCCGGCATGGCCCTGGGGATCAATATCGCCTGGCTTGGGGTTTTAATCTTTGCAGGGGGAGCGCTCTTTGCCCTGGCAACCCTCCCGGTGGAATTGAATGCCTCTTCCAGGGCACACCGCCTGTTGACCGAAACCGGCATTATTGGTCCGGACGAGGAGCATGGGGTTAAGACTGTGTTAAACGCCGCCGCGCTGACCTATGTAGCCGCACTGGTAACCGCCGTCCTGCAGCTTCTGTATTACGCCAGCATGGTCGGCGGCCTGGGTCGCCGGCGTNNTTGCTCCTTGCCGTTGGATTTATTGTCCTCCGCTTTTCCGAACTGGAAAATATTGTTGATACCCTGCACCACAGCAACTATCGCTTCTTGATCGCCGCAGTGATTATCGAGTTCATTTGGTTGTACAACTCGGCGACAGTCTACAGGCTCTTGTACCGCCTGGTGGGGTTAAAAGAGAACAGTCTGCACCTCGTCCTTGTGGCTACCGCGGCAAATTTCGTCAATGTCGTGGCTCCCAGCGTGGGCATTGGCGGAATGGCTGTCTTCCTGGATGACGCCCAGCGGCAGAATCATTCGACCGGCCGGGTGACAGTGGTGGGGGTGCTGTACATACTTTTTGACTACATGGCCTTCTTTTGCATCCTGGCCCTCGGACTGATCGTATTGGTCCGCCGCAACAACCTGAATGCTGGTGAAATTACAGCGGTCTCCATCCTGCTGCTGATCGCAGCCGGGGTGGCATTTCTCCTGTACCTGGGGTCAAGATCCGCGGAAAGATTGGGAAACGCCCTTTCCCGGATTGCGCACCTGATAAACCGGTTCATGCGCCTTTTTATTCATCACGATTATTTGCAGGAGGAGCGCGCCCACTTCTTCGCCAGGGAAATCGCGGAGGGCATTTCCATGCTGCGCGGTAAAAACAAGAGTTTGCTCTGGCCGCTCCTGTTCTCGTTGAACAATTTTGCCTTGCTCATTTGCGTCCTGGCTTTTACATTCCTCGCTCTGGGGACTCCCTTTACCATTGGGACCCTGGTGGCTGGGTTCGCCATCAGTTATTTATTCCTGATCGTTACTCCCACCCCCTCGGGGCTTGGGGTGATGGAAGGGGTAATGACCCTGATCCTTACAACTCTGAGCGTCAAGTTGGAAGCCGCCGCGCTGATTACGATCACCT
>DBFP01000056.1:0-11019 GCA_002294405.1 Anaerolineales bacterium UBA877
CAGGGTGGCGTCGTTTTTGATTATTAATTCAATAATCGAAGAATAGAAATTAATTGGATATAAATGGGACTGCCGCGAAACCCAACCCGTTTGGCCCGACATGCGTCCCGATTACCGTGGTGACATTGACCAGCAATGGCTGAACCGACACCCTGGATTTAACTTTTTCGACCAATTGATGAGCAGCAGATTCAGCATTGGTGTGCAGTACCGCCAGTCGTTCCAATGGTCCCCAGGAATTTAGTACCTCGACCAACCTTTCGATTCCCTGCAAGCGCGTACGGACCTGCCCCAATCTTTGCACCAACCCAAAACGCAACTCAATTAATGGTTGGAGACGCAACAAACCGCCTATCTTTGCCACAGCCCACGAGACTCGTCCACTGCGGCGTACATACTCAATAGTCTCCAGGAGTGCTGCAACCCGTACCCGCTGGCGAATGCTTTCCACCAACTCTGTCACCTCGACCAGGGCAGCGCCCTGGTTGGCAGCCTCGGCTGCCATGAGAACTTGAAATCCCAAACCTAGACTTACCTGACCGCTGTCCCGCACAATCACCCGCTTGCCAAACCCTTCCGCTGCCAGTCGGGCGGCATTAAAAATCCCGCTCAGCTCATTCGATGGATGGATGGAAACGACATTTTCAGCTCCACCGCTGAGCAACTTTTCATACCGCTCCTGGAATGATCCCACCGAGGGAGAGGAGGTTGTCGGAGGAGGGGTCAATTCCGGCAGTTGATTGTAAAATTCCTCCCGGCTTACACCGATCCCATCTGCAAAACTGCGATTGCCGATATTCACCAGCGCGGGGACAATTTCAATGCCTTGTTGTTCCGCCAATGCAGAGGGGATGTCGGCAGTGCTGTCGGTGACAAAACCGATTTTCATCATACCCCCTGATCCTGTTTATCCATGATGACCAATGCCATGCTTTGAGAACCGAAAAGCGCGGCAAGATGCGGTGACATCACATGCTCGGTATAAGGTGTATGCGGGAATGTTTCCTGGACATATTGCCGTATCGGTCGGGTGCGGGTTGAAATATGGCTTGCACCGCGCATGAACGCGATATGGGATGGAGAGTCGAACTCATTGATAAATTCCAAGAATGACTCGTACAAATGTCTCGGCGTGCGAACTTTTTCCATTGGAGTCAGGCGGCCTTCCTCCAGGGTGAAGATTGGCAGCATCCCCATCATTTCGCCGACCAATGCCTGGGAATATTCGATATACCCCGAATGAGCCAGGTANNTGCAGCTGCCTGCACCAGCAAACCCAGCCCGATGCCGGTGGTTTGCGAATCCATCACGATGATGGTGGCATGGTTGTTATCCTGCAGGGAAGCGGAGAGTGCAACCCTGATAACTGGATTAAGCAGGGAAGATATCGTTAGCATGAAAATGGTGTCATAATCCCGACTTAATTGGCTATACAAACGGTTTAATTCTTCCTTCGATGGAGGAAGCAAGATCTTGTCCTGGGTTTTGCCAGGTACAGGTTTATCCCCAGACATCGATTTTGTTTGTATATTAAATGGGATCACGTACACGCGGTCATGCCCCGGAAAATTTGGATGCGTAAACTGGGCTGTGCTGTCGGTGAGAATACAGATTCTGGGCATCTGTGCGAGCAGGGATCGAGGCTCCTGAATGGTTTACTCAACGGAGATAATAAACTGGTAATGTGGCTGACCGCCATCCTGCAGTTCGATTTCCTGGGCGGGGTATTCACCCCGGATCACATCCACAATCCGGTTGACCTCGGAAATGGGTAACCCCTCCCCATGAAAGAGGGTGATAAGTTCATGGTTTTCAGCATGGGAGTGTTTTAATGCCTTTAAACAGGCATCTTCCACCGTGGCCACTGAAATGGCAAGCTTGCCATTAACCAGGGCAATAACCTGCCCCTGCTCCACCGCGACTCCGTCGATCTCAACCGAACGCGTGGCAGTGGTAACCTCGATTGAGATCACTCCGTCGATTGCCTTGCTCATCTTGGCTGCCACCGTCTCAACCTCCCCATCGAGATTCATTTGCATCATGGCTGCCAACCCCTGCGGAATGCTCCGGCTGGGCACTACCCATACCTTCTTCACGGTCACATCCCTTGCCTGTTGGGCAGCCAGGATGATGTTTTTATTATTGGGCAGGATGATCACTTTTTCGGTCGGTAAATTCTCAAATGCATCCAGGAAATCTTTCGTGGATGGGTTCATCGTCTGTCCTCCTTCGACGATGGCTGCAACCCCCAGGCTGGCAAAAACGCGGGAGATGCCTGTCCCGGGTGACACCGCTACCACGGCAATCTGCCCTGGTCCGATCTTTGCAGGTTCGATATGGCTGCCGGATGAGACGTGGTCGATCCCTGCCATTTGGGCAATCAGGTTTTCCATGGCAATTTTCGTAATGGTACCGACCTTCATGACATAATCAATCGGTTCATAACGTTTATCGGTGGAAACATGGATATGCATGCGGTACATCCCCTCGCCTTCGCCCACCTGGATGGAAGTACCTATCTTTTCAAGTTCGCTGTAAAAATCCTGTAAATCGAGCTTTTGTTTTGGAACAAAATCCACCACCACTTCATAGTCTTGTCCCGGTTCGATCGAATCCATTGTGTTCTCCAGATTCATCGCTGAAAGTGGCTGGACGGTTGCAGTCGGTGAATCTATGGGTTCACCGTTCAAATAACGCAGCATCCCTTCCAGGATAAAAAACAACCCTTTTCCGCCAGAATCAACCACACCGGCTTGCTTGAGAACCGGGAGCAGATCCGGGGTTCGTAAAACCGAAGCATCCGCTTCTATCACAACACGCGCCAGGATCTCGCAGGGATCATCCGTCTCACGCAGTGCCTGCTCTGCAGCTCGTGCCGCATCCTTGGCGACGGTAAGAATGGTCCCTTCCACCGGACGGACCACTCCTTTATAAGCCGTATCCCGTGCTTCAGCGAATGCCTGAACAAGGATCGGGCCATCCAGGATTTCTTTATCATGCAGCGTGCGGGCAAAACCACGCCACAACTGGGAGAGGATGACCCCAGAATTGCCGCGCGCCCCCATTAATGCTCCTTGTGAAACCGCGGCTGCCATGGGTCCGATATCGCGGTGTCCGAGTTGGGCAATTTCGTTGTAAGCTGACTGCATGGTCAGGACCATGTTGGTGCCGGTATCACCGTCCGGGACTGGGAATACGTTTAATGAGTTAACCAATTGCTGGTTGGCGCGCAACCAGGTGAGCGCAGCTTCAATCAGTTTCTTAAGGCCTTGCCCGTCAATTGGCAAAAGTTTGTTTCGTTCCAACCGTGCCTGGGCATCCGGATTCATACAAATAAATGCTCCATAAAATTACTCCGAATCACTGATGTGCAGACCCTGTACATGCACATTTACATCATGTATCGGCATTCCCAATGCCTTTTCCACCTGGTAGCGCACTGCATTGGCTACGCTGGTTGCCACTGAGGTGATGCGCGTGCCGTATTCAATAATGATATGGACGTCTATGTCTATATCTTCCCCGTTGTAACGCACGGCAATACCGTGCGCCGGTTCCCTGGTGATGGTTGTTGAGATGCCTTCCGCCAGGTCTTTTGGTGCCAGGTCGACCACGCCGTAGGAGGTCAGCGTGGCATGGTAGGCGATCGTCGCCAGTGCATTTGGCGAAATATGAATGGTTCCTAAAGTGGTGGTTTCTTTGCCCATGGTATTGTCCTCTATACTCTTTAATAACACTCGACTTGTACAAGGATACGTTTCGTGGTAAAATACGCCGCTTTCAAAAGACAGAAACAGGATCGATCAAGTAAGAAAGGAAGTTTAATAATGGCGAAATGTGCTCACTGTGGTAAATCCACAACGTTCGGTCATAACGTATCCTTCTCTCATCGAGTTACCAACCGTCCTTTTTATCCCAACCTGCAGAAGGTAACGGTTTTGGAGAATGGTCGCAAGGTGAAGAAAACTCTTTGCACCAAGTGTATCCGCACGCTGGTTAAAACGGCATAATCTTATAAAGACTTCCTGACAAGATCACGGCGCAAGCCGTGATTTTTATTTTCCAGGTCTGTATCAAGGGGCAGGGAAGTTATTGCAAATGCGCTCTTAATGAATGGATGCCCGCCGCGATGCCTCCGGGATGATGGAAAATTGCATTTCCTGCTACGAACGTGTCGGCGCCTGCCTCCCGAACGCTTGAAATGGTTCCAGCTGAAATTCCACCGTCCACTGCCAGCCTGGCGGGTGACTGGATTTTTTCCAACATGCGGCGGATTTCCGCCACCTTGGGGAGTATTTCGGGCATAAAATCCTGCCCTGAATATCCGGGATGAACAGTCAACACCAATACCTGGTCAACCAGTCCCAAGGCAGGTTCAATGTTTTTGGCGGAAGTCTCTGGTTTGAGTGTCACTCCTGCGTTGCAACCTAGTAATTTTATTTTTTCCAGGGTCCTGGCTATATCCGGGCAGGTTTCAACGTGAACGATCAGGGAACTGGCGCCTGCCTGTGCGAAGGCTTCCAGCAGGTTCCCGGGCTGTTCGATCATCAAGTGCACGTCCAGCGGGAGTCGTGTTGCCCGGTGGCAGGCCTCCACGATAACCGGTCCCAATGTCAGGTTGGGGACGAAATGTCCGTCCATCACGTCCAAGTGAATCCAGTCCGCACCGGCTGCCTCACACTCGGCAATTTGTTCGCCAAGTCGGGTGAAATCAGATGGAAGGATGGAGGGGGCAATTATATATGGTTTCATCAAGGTTCAACGGATGGGTGGATTATACAAGAAGTAGATCCACATCCAAAAAGGAATCAATCCCAGCACGGCTATCATGGCTGCCAGACCAAGGCCGATTGAAGCCCAGTCCACCTCATGGGATCCAGGTCCGGCATTTTCATTTGCGTTGGTTGTGCCTGAAGTCTCTGACCCGACTATCAAAGGTTCCTGGGCTGGTTTGACGGTTCCAAAATTCATTAAAACACGTCCCAGTTGATCGGCTGTACGATATCTTTTTGAAGGTTCCTTGGATAGTACTTTCTTTAGGATTTGATCCAGCACCGGTGCAATTTCCGGGACCATTTCGCTGATTAACGGCGGGTCATCCTTGACATGCATGCGGATAAGTTCAGCGTCCGTACCCGCCCTGAAAGGGAGTGAGCCCGTCAACATCTCGTACATGATGATGCCCAGGGAATAAACGTCCGATGCAGGGGTGGGAATTCCTCCAATGGCTTGTTCCGGTGAAAAATATTGCGGTGAACCCCAAACCACATCGCTTTTCTCCCCCGGGTGGACGGTGCTGAGTGCTCGGGCGATGCCAAAGTCAGCAACCTTTAGGCGCATATCCGGCGTCACCAGCATGTTATGCGGTTTAACATCGCAGTGTACCAACCCGGCACGATGGGCATATCCAATTCCCGCACATGCCTGCACGAGCAGCGGGATAGCTTCCTCTGGACTGAACCTGCAGCGGTGTTTGAGAAGCGTTTTAAGGTCCGTGCCCGGCACATATTCCATGACCAGGAAAAGTTGTCCCTCATCCAGACCAAAATCGTGCATGGTGATAATATTTGGATGTGACAGGTTCGCTGCCGCCTTGGCTTCCTGGCGGAATTGCGTCTGAAAGTCCGGGTCGCTCGAGAAATCCTCGCGCAGAATTTTAACCGCTACTAGGCGTTCCAACATCACGTCTTGAGCACGGTAGACAACAGCCATACCCCCTTTGCCAACGGCTTCCAGCAGTTGGTAACGGTTGTTTAATAACTTTCGCTCTTTCATTGGCGGTTTGTCAGGATTATATCATGCTGGTTATGAGGCTTCATTTCCACCCGCCCCAAGTATAATAATGTCATGGCTGACACCCTGCTTATTTATAATCCTGCTGCCGGCCGGATTTCAGTGCGACCTTTTATCAGTGGTGTGATCCGGTCATTGAGTGACCTTGGTTGGCGGGTTGAGGTGGCAGAATCTCTCGATGGTCGACATACCACTCAACTGGCTCACATGGCCGCCGGCGAGAATTTTCGCGCCGTGTTTGTAATTGGCGGTGATGGCACAGTAGGTCAGGCAGCCACAGGCTTGATCGGTTCAAAAACCGCGCTGGGAGTTCTTCCTGCCGGTACAGCCAATGTGTGGGCAATGGAACTTGGCATGCGGGCTTTCACCTGGCCGCGCTGGCGGTTATTGCGCGAAAATGCACGGATGCTGGCAGAAGTCGCTCCCTGTGCGATGGATGTGGGGTTGTGCAATGGTCAACCATTTATTCTGTGGGCAGGCATCGGTCTGGATGCACTGACGGTTAAAAAACTGGAACCCCGCAGACGCGTGGAAAAATACCTGAGTGTTCCTGAATTCTTCGCCACGACAGTATGGAATGCCACCTTGTGGCACGGGATGAATCTGCGGGTCCATGCAGATGACAAGCATGTTGAGGGGCATTACCTGTTGGCCCTGGCAAGCAATATCCGTCATTATCTCGGGGGATTGGCCGAAATTTCTCCGCAGGCCTACCTGGATGATGGCCTGATGGATTTATGGTTATTCTCCGGTTCAACCCTTGCGGATGCCTTCCGTCACTTTTTCGACATGCAGTCCGGGCGTCACCTTACCTCCGACCAGGCACGCTGCATCCCATTCAAAAAGGCAACCATTGAATCCAGCACTCCATTCTCTGTCCAGATGGACGGTGAGCCGATGCTGGGAGCACAAAATGCTGTCATCGAAGTCCTCCAGGGAGAATTGCAGGTTCTCATACCTCCGCAAGCCAGGTACTTGCTGAGCGCCGGAAAGGTATAATTCATACCGGGAAGGTGAACATTGCCAATCGTTGATTCACAACCCATCTCCCCGGGTTCCTTATCTCTCTCACATTAATTCAACTTCTGTTGCTGCTCTTTTTCTTAATTCTATTATCCAAATGAAAAATATCCTGAATGCCAAAGTTTTGATTTTGATGTTCCTCTTTTCCGGTTTTTTATTGTGTATCAGCCTTGGCTATATCTTTGTAATCCGCCCGTCAGCACCGCCTCCAGACCTGACACCTGCTTCAGCGGACCTGGCCATCACCGCGGGTCCCACTTCAACGCAGCGCATCCTGCCGCCCACGCTAACCCCCTTTCCCCCCACTCCCACCACCTCCCCCACCCCTGCACCAGGTGAATTTGCCATCGGTGTGTATGTTCAAATTACGAATACGGGAGATGAAGGATTGAACATTCGCTCCGAAGCGGGATTGAACACCAAGGTGCTTTTTTCTGGCAGGGATTCAGAAGTGTTTTTAATTTCCGCAGGCCCGGTTCAGGCAGACGGGTACACATGGTGGCGGCTGACCGCTTCCTACGATGCCACGCGTGCCGGCTGGGCAGCGCAGAATTTCCTGACGGTTATTTCTTCCCACTGAGAATACTTTAGCCATTTATGAAACCCACATCCATCACTGCCAACCTCGAGAAAAAAGAGGTTGTCGTCACCTGGGACGACGACCACTCCAGCAATTATTCATTCTCGCTGCTCCGCGCAGGTTGCCCGTGTGCAGAATGCCGCGGCGGCCACGATAAAATGGGGGATACTCCGGACCCGTCTGTTTTTTCCACCCTCCCACGCGATACCCCATCCACCCAACTTAAAAACATTTACCCGGTTGGTTCCTACGGCATCACTCCGGTTTGGGAAGACGGGCATGCAGCCGGGATTTACCGGTGGGTTTATCTGAGGGCACTTTGCCCATGCGGTGAATGCCGGAATTAAATTCCCCGCCGCAGTTCATGTCAGGGTTAATTAGGGGGAAAAAACCATTTCGGGGAATGCAAAACTTTCCCCAAAAACACTGCACCCTTTTCGTTGTTCCTAAATTTATGGGGTATTGGTCGGTATTTTAGTATGTGTAAGGGTCGGGGTCTTGGTCAGCGTCATCGTGGGACTTAACGAGGGGGTGTACGTTGGGGTGATCTTGAGATGCTGGAAGGCTTCTGTTCGCCACGACTCGGGCATCACTTCCGCTGGGAGGGCGATCAACTTATTCCAGCTGTTCTGCGCTCCTTCATCCGAAACCGGATCCCCAATAGCTTCCAGGAAGATGGCTTCCCAATAATAGACCTGCGCCAGGGTTACCTCCGTTTTGGCCAGCGGCTCAGCCCCCTGCTGTGCCTTTATATAGGCATCCCGAGGCTTGTCTTGCATGAAATAAGCGCGCGCAAGACCGATTTGCGCATCAAAGTCCAACGGGTCATAAATGGTTGCCGACCTGAAATCAATTTCCGCCAGGTGGGGACTGTCAAGGTTCAAGTAAGCCACTCCCCGCTGGTAGTATGCTTCGGAATTGCGACGGTCGGCTTCAACCGCCTTTTTTAGTATATCCACTGCCGCCTGGTAATCCCCGACTGAATTATATGCGATTCCTAATTGCAGGAATGCGCTGGCATCGTCAGGTCTGTATAATGAATAAGTCTCCAATACGCTGACCGCCTTGGAGGCCTGTCCGGTTGCGATATATGCCCGCGCCAGCATCAGGTATACCGGAATAAGGGTTATATCAAGCTCGTTGGCGCGCAGGGCCGATTTGAGGGCGGCATCATTCTCCTTCAAGATTAACTGGGTTCCAGCCAGGTATAGATATGCCTGTGCTGAACCGGGATTGATTTCCAGCGCTTTCACCAGGTCCGTTATGGATTTATTCGGGTTGGTCACTGCCAGGTATTCGCCGCGTACCATATAAGCCTCGGCATATTTCGGATCCATGTTAATAGCCCCGTTCAGGTCATTAATGACCTCCGCATTCGGGTCGAGGCTCAGGTTTGTACGGGCACGACCCAATAATGCCGGGGCAAAATTAGGATTCCGATTGAGAGCCTCCTGGTACGCCTCCCTGGCCTTTAGGTTATCCCCCTGTTCCCGGTAAGTCTCACCAACATAATAATATAGGTCCGCTGCCTCCGGTTCTAGGCCGATTGCCTGCTCGAATAGAAGCAGGGCATTTGTATAATCCTTGATTCCCAGGAAACGCAGCCCGGCTTCAAAAGCGCCTGAGATCGGATGCTCGGTGACCACATAAAGTGGAGTGGGTGTGTAGGTGGACACCAGGAACATCCACAGAGGAGTGGGACCGATGAATGTGGGTGTCGAGGTACGAATGACCGGCGTGGCAGTTACGGATGGCGTCAGTGTCTTTGTTGGACGGTGAGTGGGGGTGAACGAAGGAATTGTGCGGCTTGGAAATAGCGAAAACTTGCCAATCAACCGGCTCCCCCAAAAAACACCGCCAATGACAACCACAGCAAGGCCCAGCACAAGGGCCAATTTCACCACCGGGTTTGACAGGGCGGGGGTTTTCTCCTTCGGCATCTTGGGAGTGACAAGTTTATCCTCCCATAATCGCGGATGATTCATCGGGAAGGGCTGAACGGAAGGATCGGGGGGCAGGGCTCCAAACAGGACCAATCCCCTTTTGGCTGAGGCGTTTTGGGGGTCAATATTGAGTACACTCTGCAGGCAGTACAAACGTTCCTTTTGCGTCTCAACCGCGGCGCTGAGCCAGAGCCAGTAGTTGGGGTTTTTTTGATCTGTTTTGAGCAAACGCGTCAGCAAATCTCGAGCGCGTGCACGTTCCCCCCGGCGCAGGGCTTCAATGGCCTCGCGCAGCATCGAATTTTCACCGGATTCTTCCGACAGAAATTCCGAATCATCAAGCATGAGCTTAGTTTAGCACAGCCTGGTGGAGAGGACAAGTGAAACGTGTATAATCTCGATATGCGTAGGTTATTCGCTTGTTTCTTTATAATTATTTCCCTGACCGCCTGTGCGTCGAAGACTGAGACCGCGACAGTCCTTGCGCCTGCCATCCCGTACGTGACCGGTACTCCCTCCAATACCCCCACAATTTTTCCCACTCGCTCGGGGGTCATTGTTCCCACACCTACACCCATTATTTATATCGTTGTCCAGGGGGACACGCTGAATGCCATCGCCGGACGCTATGGCATATCGGTGGATATGCTGCTTGCAGCCAATCCTGGTCTCCAGCCTGAATCTCTGCCCGTCGGGATTAAGCTCGTAATTCCAGCAAAAAGCGTCACCCCGGGTGAGTCTGCACCCACCCCCGCCCCCCTTTTAATCCTGCAACCGCACTGCTGGAATGAAGCAAATGGAGGACTTTGGTGTTTCGCCCTGCTGCAGAATATATACGCGGATACTCTTGAAAACATTTCCGCCAGGTTTACTTTATTGGATTCCAATGGACAGGAATTCGCCAATCAGTCGGCGTACGCCTTGTTGAATACGCTTCCTGGGGGAAAATCCATGCCCCTGGCAGTCCATTTTCCTCCTCCAGTGCAGACCAATGTTAACTTGAGCGTCCAGGTGCTCTCGGCGATTCCTTTGCTGCCAGGGGATTTACGGTACCTTAATATTTATGTCGAGAATACATCCGTTAGGGGTGATGCCTCCGGGCGAACTGCCCGGTTGTCGGGTCGGGTGATCTTACCAGGTACAGGAACAGCTAAATCCACCTGGGTGCTCGCAACCGCATACGACGCCGATGGGAACGTGATCGGGGTGCGCAGATGGGAATCCTCGTCAGATCTAACAACAGACTCTCCCCTCTCCTTCGATTTTACAATTTACAGCGTGGGGCCAGAAATCGACAAGGTTGAATTTCAACCGGAGGCAAGACCCTGAAAAACTCCCTCTCATTATTCGGGAGGGAGTTTTATCGCCCAGATCTATGGTTGCAGCCGCATGTAGCGTTCCAGGGGAATGGTGATCGGGGTCAACACAAATCCTTTCACGTTGGACCTGACAAGTTCATATGAAACATCGTGCATGATGAATATCGCCGGAGCTTCCTGGATGATCATTTGTTCAGCCTGTTGATAGAGCTGGATGCGCTTGGTAACATTTCGCTCCAGACGCGCCTGGTCCAGGGTGGCATCCAGCACCGGGTTGCTGTATTTTCCAGTATTTTGCTGCGAGCCGGAATGAAACAACACGTCGGCAAAATTTTCCGGGTCGGGATAGTCGGCGCACCAG
>DBFP01000056.1:11053-11177 GCA_002294405.1 Anaerolineales bacterium UBA877
CTCCATTATTCACCACATCAATGAATTTCCGCCTGTCAAAAGCCATGGTAAATGCCTGGCGTACTTTGACATCATCGAAAGGCGGTTGGGAAACATCGAATACAACATATTCAGTGCACAGGCT
>DBFP01000056.1:11205-11469 GCA_002294405.1 Anaerolineales bacterium UBA877
TTGATCCAGCACGAACGCAACCGACATGGTTAATTTGAACAGGAAATATGGCTTGGATTCATCAATGGTGACTTGAAGGGTATGGTCGTCCACCACCTTCAACCCGGAGATGTGATCTGCTGCGCCTGAGTACATTTCCGATACGCCAACAATATCACCCAGGTAGGTCAGCACAGTGTCCGATTGGGTGGCGGGTTTTGCCGCGCGTTCCCATGAATAGACCACATCCTGCGCCACCACAGGGCGACCATCATGAAACCTGGC
>DBFP01000053.1:0-10835 GCA_002294405.1 Anaerolineales bacterium UBA877
CCTTCCAGATATCCCGACCAGTCAAGGGTCAGGCATGGAGACGGGTCATCGAATCCAATAAATCTAACACCAATTCCTTCAAATCCCCTCGGTTGGGTAATGATCCAATCAGCCCATACATGGGAGCCATGCGGGACGGCAATCCGCCTCCGGAACCTCCCAATAATGAAGAAACTTTACTTAATAACCACGAAACCCATTTTTCGGGGAGGATCCAAGCGAGGAAATTAGCAATGACCTGCAGGATCTTATTGGAGGCTTTTCGAATGTCTGGCTTGTGTACGATTGCAGTGCATGCCGCCAGGTCTGACAGGAATTGATCTGCGATTGAAATATGCATGTAATTGACCGTCATGTGCAGGCATTTCGGGAAATGCTGCCGGTCTAGATGCCAGCCACGGAGATCGAGTTCATCAGCCACCTCGTAAACGTCCACTGAATTCGATCCGATCGCGAAGACGCTCATCTCCGGATCGGAGAGGACTTCCAGTCCGGGAATGGCATTGACACCTTCCTGAATGTGTCGAGAAGCTTTCATGACCTCATCTGCGATGTGGAGATAACCTTCTTCACCCAGGAAGTTCATCAGTGCCCAGGCAGCAGCCACCGGTCCCCCAGCCCGGGAACCGGTCATTGTGGGGGAGGGATAGATGCCACCAGGCCAGTCTATGGAGACAAACATTTGATGGCGGCGCAGTTCCGGTGTTTTATAAAGGATCACCGAAGCTGGTTTGGCAGCGTATCCATATTTATGCAGATCAGCAGATATGGAGGTCACCCCGGGAACGTTGAAGTCAAAGTCTGGAATGCGATACCCCAGCCTGCGAACGAAAGGCAGCATGAATCCGCCAACACAGGAATCTGTATGGAAAAGGAAACCATGTTCCAGTGCTAGTGCAGCCAAATCCCGAATGGGGTCCACGACACCGTGTGGATAGGATGGGGCTGAGCCGACCATCAGGATGGTATCGGGAGTGATCGCCGACCTCATCGCTTTGACATCCGCCCGAAAATCCAGGCTGACCGGAACGTGGATGGCCTGGACATTAAAGTATTCCGCTGCCTTGTCGAGAGCCGGGTGCGCGGTTTTTGGCAGGATCATTTGAGGGTTCCGGATCTCGGGGTGGTGGAGACGTGCCCAGTCGCGAGCGGTTTTCACCGCCATCAGCAGGGACTCGGTGCCGCCGGTAGTGATATTCCCGCACACCTTCTCATCACCGCCGAGCAGGGTTGCGGTCATGGCGACCACCTCGGTCTCGAATTTTCGCAGGCTGGGAAAGGCAGTCGGGTTAAGACCGTTTTCACTAAAAAACATGGTGAAGGCCTCTTTGAGCATGTCATCTATCTCAGCGTTGATGTGGTAGACAAGACCGAAGACGCGACCCTGTTCCCACTTGATATCGTGGTCACGTACCGCGCGCATCTCGGATAGGATTTCCTGTTTGGAACGACCCTTTGGGGGAAAAGGTAAATTGGATGTGCTCACGGGTATCTCCTTTGGCATGAATTCGAATTACCGCGCCTGGCACAAAAAAACTCAACAGCAATATTGGAAAATAAAACTTTATCTGATAACCATAATAACCATTAGTGTAGCATGGAAAATTAAGATTGCAGTTATAAATCACCTGAAGAAATTATTGGGATTGCTCCTTGTGATTCTTTTCCGGAAACCCTGCGCGCAACCGCCAATCAAGCCATGATGGGATAAAATACCATGCATGCCTTCGATTTCAGACAAACTTAAATCCATGGGCGTCAAGGTAGGAGCAACAAACCTGCCATCTGCCGTGGAAAAATTGAAAACGAACAACCCCATTCAATCCGTGGTGGAGGGGCGTTTCGTTTCCACCCGGCAAGGGGAGACATTCATCTCTGAACAAACATTCCCCTCTAGTTATCGTCACGGCTTGACCCCCCTGCGCACCTCGGTGCCGCTGATGACCATTGGACAATGGGCGCGGGATGCGCACCTTGCCGATCTACCGCTGGAATCATTTGCCTTCCTGGATACAGAAACCTCCGGCCTGGCAGGTGGAACTGGCACCTATGCTTTCCTCGTAGGGGTCGGGCGTTTTGAGGGCGAGAATTTCCACCTGACGCAATTTTTCATGCGAGACCCGACCGAAGAAGCTGCAATGCTGGAAGGGTTGATGGATTTCCTGGCTCCTTGCAGTGCCCTGGTCACATTCAATGGAAAAGCGTTCGATGCACCTTTGCTGATCACGCGCTACTCCCTGCACAGTCTGCCGGTGCCTTTCAAGGAGTATAGCCATCTTGACCTGCTACCCCTTGCCAGGCGTTTGTGGCGCGACCGCCTGCCCAGCCGCGCCTTGAAATACCTGGAAGAAAATGTCCTGGCAGCACCCCGCAGCATTGATGAAGTTCCCGGTTATGAAATACCTTACATCTACTTTGATTACTTGCGCACGGGGGATGCTTTACCTTTAAAAGGTGTGTTTTATCACAATTCGATGGATATCGTCGCGCTGGCAGCGTTGATGAACCATATGGCAACCGTCCTTCACTCACCCTTTGATGGACAGGTTCAGCATGGGCAGGATTTCATTGCCCTGGCGAAATTGTTCGAAGATCTGGGTCGAAGTGAAGAAGCAACCCGCCTTTATGAACGGGGCTTGCAGGCAGGCGACAACGAAACCGATTTTGGTGCAGCAGTGCAAAGATTATCCGCCTTGCAGCGACGACGGGGGGACTTGGAATCTGCCAAAGGGTTGTGGAAAAAGGCTGCTGCGGGGGGGCATATTTATGCCCATATCGAGCTGGCAAAATATTACGAGCACCGCCGCCGGGATTATGCCAAGGCGTTGAAATGGACTCAAAAGGCAGAGGAGCTGATCAGTTCCCTTGACATCCCGCGCTATGAATACAGACATTGGATGGATGAACTTGAACACCGGAAAAAAAGAATACAGGAAAAATTACGGAAGTAATTTTACGAGGGAATAAGGAATGACTCGAAGATATTCATTTTTCTCCGCGTTTATTCATCGCACCTGGTTGGCTGCTCTTATAATAATTATATCCGCATGTAATATCGGAACTCAGGTAGTGACTGCTGGGGGGCTTAAAGTCCTGGCAACGACAAGCATTGTCGGTGATGTTGTCAGCCAAGTCGGAGGGGATGCCATCGCCCTGTCCATCCTGATGCCGGTCGGCACCGACCCACATGATTTCCAGCCACGACCGAAGGATGTAACCGCCCTCCTGGATGCGAAAATCATATTTTCAAACGGGGCGGGGCTGGAGGCATTCCTCCAACCGATGCTTGAAAGTGCAGGTGTTGCAGGAACCGTCATTGAAGTTTCGAAAGGAAACAGCCTCCTGCATATATCTGTCGGCAACCAGGATTCGGTGGACCCGCATACCTGGATGGATCCCAACAACGTCATCACCTGGACTCAAAATATCGCTGAGTCCCTATCTTCTGCCGACCCGGCACATGCCGCATATTATCAAGCCAATGCAAAAGCCTATATAACCTCGCTGCAAGGATTGGACAACTGGATCCGTGCTGAAGTGGAAAGCATCCCGCCTCAAAACCGTCTGCTGGTCGTGGATCATGCCGTTCTAAGCTATTTTGCGAGGCAATATGGTTTCGTCCAGGAAGGCACGATCACGGGATCGTTCAGCTCCGAAGCCGCACCATCCGCACGGGAGCTTGCTTCGCTGGAGGATAAAATTCGCCAGACGGGAGTCAAGGCGATATTCGTCAGCGAAGCGGTCAACCAGAACCTGGCAAACCAGGTTGCTGCGGACACAGGGATTAAAGCGGTCCGGATCTATCATGCGTCACTCACGGCAAGGGGAGGCCCGGCTGCGAGTTACCTTGATTTCATGCGATATAATGTCAACGCCATCGTGGGAGCTTTAAAATAATGTATCCCCACATTCATCACCAACCTGACCAACCCATCCTTGACATACGGCATCTTTCCGCTGGGTATGCAGGGCACATTGCCCTTGAAAATATCACTTTTCACCTTCACGTGGGGGAACGAGTGGCAGTGGTTGGACCAAACGGTGCTGGAAAAAGCACGCTGTTCAAGGTTGTTGCAGGGGTGATGCCGCCCACCACGGGGGAAGTGAATATTTCAGGGTACAGCCCGCGCGGCCACATTTGCATCGCTTATGTTCCCCAGCGAAGCCAGGTCGACTGGCGTTTCCCGGCAAGCGTGGCGGATGTTGTCATGATGGGCCGGATCGGACAGGTTGGTTTTTTTCGCTGGCCACGGCGCAATGATTGGGATACTGTCCATGATGCTCTCAGGGAAGTGGACATGGAATCCATGGCGAACCGCCAGATAGGAGAATTATCCGGGGGTCAGCAACAGCGAACTTTCCTGGCACGGGCACTGGCGCAGGAAGCGGAATTGGTCCTGATGGATGAACCGCTAAACGGCCTGGATACACCCTCGCAAGAAGCGATATTGGTCTTGCTGGATAAACTGCGCCAGCAGAAAATCACGGTCATGGTAGCCACCCATGATCTTGGTCAGGCAGCCAGCCACTTTGACCGCGTCATGCTGCTAAACCACCAAATTATCCGCTTTGGATCAGCGCTGGAAGTTTTGACGAGTGAGAATTTACTGCGGGCATATGGTGGCCACGCCCAGTTGATCCATGCGGAGGATGGAACCTCCACAGTGACCGATTCATGTTGCGATGGGGAAGAGGGGTATGAGTAATTTCATCAATATCTTCCTCCAGCCGTTTTCTTATGATTTCATGCTCCGCGGGTTGGCGGCGTCAGTCATAGTAGGCGTGGTTTGTGCGGTGGTGGGCGTGTATGTTGTCTTGCGCGGCATGGCATTTTTTGGGGACGCCCTGGCGCATGCCGTCCTTCCGGGGGTGGCTTTGGGATACCTGCTCAGCGGGGGGAGCAGGATCACCCTTTTCTGGTGGGCACTTGGCGCGGCTGTGCTGGTGGCCCTTGCCGTAGGACGCATCTCCAAGAATGCCGAGATCCGTGAAGATACCGCAATAGGGATATTATTTGCCAGCATGTTTGCTCTAGGCATCGCATTGATTTCGAGTGTGCGCAGTTACAGCGTGGACCTGAGCCATTTTCTATTTGGAAATGTGCTCGGCGTTTCGATGCGCGATCTGGTCTTAACCTCGGTTTTTGGGGGAGTGGTGCTGCTGGTTATCTTCCTCTTCTACAAGGAATTTCTGGTGCTCTCCTTCGATCCGGTCCTGGCAGCAACCTTGCGTCTCCCGTCTGGACTGCTGAACAATCTCCTGCTTATCCTTATGGCTTTGACCGTTTCAGTCGCGATGCAAACGGTTGGTGTGGCCTTGATGGTGGCGATGTTGGTGACACCTGCAGCCACAGCGTCATTGCTCACTCACCGCCTTTGGCAGGGAATGGTGGTTTCAGCGATAATTGGTGCTCTTTCTGCAGTGACAGGTCTGTATCTGAGTTATTATTTCAATATAGTTTCCGGATCGGCGATCGTGCTTGCTGCCACATGCATTTTTCTCATGGTTTTTCTTTTCCAACCAAACCGGGGGTTGTTATGGAAGAAAAGATGAGTGAACAGGCTTACCCTGAGCCGACTGTCGGGATATTTATTTTCAACCGGCAGGGTGAACTCCTGTTGGTAAAGTCCCATAAATGGCCGGGTTTGTACGTTGTCCCGGGTGGTCATATTGAGCTGGGCGAGCGAATTGAACAGGCAGTAGTGCGGGAGGCAAGGGAGGAAACCGGCCTGGATGTTGGGAACCTGCAATTCCTTTGCTGGCAGGAGTACGTCCATGAACCTACATTTTGGAAGCGGAGGCATTTTATTTTTTTTGACTACGCCTGTGTGGCAAATTCCACCATGGTGACCTTGAATGATGAAGCGGAAAGCCATATATGGATCAAACCTGAAAAAGCGCTTGAGCTGAATATCGACTCTTTTACCCGAATCTCAATTATGGAATATTTAAAAAGGCACACCTGAGGCTCATCAGGGAGGATAAAATTTGAGCCTGGCGTTCCATATCGTTCAGGGAAAACATTACCCTGCCTGTATCCTTCACCCCGTCCACGGTAAAAACATCCTAATGATTTACATGGATGGAGTTGATCGACCTCGATTCAGTTGATCAGGATGGGACGATATCATCAAGTTGGCAAGAGCATCTTATCACTGGCAACACCACGGGCTGGCATATTAACAGGGTGAAAATCATCCCTGAAAATCTGCTCCTCTCAATCGGATTTAACTGATGACCGAACCTGCAATCCATCTTAAAGAACTCTGTAAGACATTCCGGGTCCCGGAACGCGAATCGGGGTTGAGCGCAGCCATAAAGTCGGTATTTCACCGCAAGATGCAGGAGGTCAAAGCGGTGGATGGCGTGACGTTTGATGTTTCCCCGGGTGAGATTGTTGGCTTCCTGGGTCCCAACGGTGCAGGCAAGACCACTACCCTAAAAATGCTATCCGGTCTTCTGCACCCCAGTGGAGGCGAAGGACGTGTGCTCGGGTTTGTCCCCTGGAAGCGGGAGCATGCCTTTCTACGCCAGATCACGCTGGTAATGGGACAGCGCAATCAGTTGGCTTGGGACATTCCAGCAGCGGATTCGTATGAATTAAACCGGGTCATCTATCGCCTCCCCCCTGAGGGTTTTCGCCGCTCGCTGAAGGAATTAACCGAGCTGCTTGAGTTGGGACCATTGCTCAAGAAACCGGTCCGCAACTTATCACTGGGGGAACGTATGAAATGCGAGATCGCTGGAGCCCTGCTTCACAGTCCACAGGTGGTATTCCTGGATGAACCCACCATCGGATTGGATGTGACCATGCAGCGCCGGATCCGGTCATTCATCACTGCGTACAATCAACGCTCCGGGGCGACAGTCCTGCTAACCAGCCATTACATGTCAGATGTGGCAGCCCTCTGCAAGCGCGTCATTGTCATTCACCACGGCAGGCTGCTTTTTGATGGCGACCTGGCGTCCCTGATCCAGGAGTTCACCGCGCATAAGACCATTGTTGTCCAGTTGGAAGATTGCCAGGCCGATCTGCGTGCCTACGGGGAAGTGATCAATTGCGAAGATGGGCGCTTTACCATACGGGTTCCGAAAGAAACGACCGCGCGGGTGACTGAAAAACTGCTGGCAAACCTGCCGGTAATAGACTTGCTGGTTGAAGATCCACCCATCGAAGAAGTCATCGATCAGGTTTTTACCCAGGAAACATCATGACTCCCCTGTGTGAATTAAACGCGTTAATGCGATTGTATGCCCAGCAGTTCAGAACAACTTTCGCCAGCATGGTCCAGTACCGGGCTTCACTTTTCATCTGGATGATTTCCCAAGTGTTGGAACCGTTGGTCTACCTGGTCGTCTGGTCGACTGTCTCGAACAGCAGCGGAGGCAGCGTGGGGGGATACACCGCCCGGGGTTTTGCGGCGTATTACCTGACCTTGATGCTGGTTAACCAGGTTACGTATACCTGGATCATGTGGGAATATGAATACCGTGTGCGTCAGGGATTCCTTTCGTTTGCCCTGCTTAAACCGGTTCATCCGATCCACTCGGATATTTCCGACAACCTCTCGTCCAAAATAATCACCCTGCCGATACTGGTTTTTGTGGCTGGCGGCCTGTCCCTAATATTCCGACCAACGGCAGAACTTACGTGGTGGGCTGTCCTCGCATTTATCCCTTCCTTGACCCTGGCTTTCCTGGTGCGCTTCCTGGTGGAATGGAGCCTGGCGATGGCGGCTTTCTGGACAACGCGGGTAAATGCCATCAACCAGATGTATTTCACTCTGATGCTCTTCCTGGCAGGACGGATCGCTCCATTGTCTCTTTTCCCACGTTGGCTGCAAATCACTGCGGATGTCCTGCCGTTCCGGTGGATGCTGGGTTTCCCGGTGGAACTGGTGCTCGGCAGGCTCACACCGACCCAGGTATTGATCGGCCTGGCTGCCCAGGCCGCCTGGGTGATCATCAGCCTGGTAATGATCTGGGTGATCTGGCGGGCAGGGGTGCGCGTCTATTCGGCGGTGGGTGCATGAATACCATGCGGCTGCTATTTGTTTTTTTCAGAATCAGTGTGCTCAATGAAACTGCATACCGGGTAAATTTCTTCGTACAGCTTTTTCAATCCCTCCTTGAGTTGGGTACCGCCCTGGCAGGATTGGCGGTCATTTTTTCGTACACACAGACTCTGGGAGGCTGGCGTTCGGACGAGATGTTAGCCTTGGTGGGAGTCTACTTCCTGATGGGGGGGATCATCAGCCTGGTGATCCAGCCTGGCATGTCCGCCTTGATCGATTCGGTTCGGGATGGAACTCTGGATTTTACCCTGACGAAACCTGAAGATGCCCAACTGCTGGTAAGCATCCAGCATGTTGCGATATGGAGTATGCTCGATCTGTTGATGGGTGCAGGTGTTTTAGTGACAGCACTTATCCGCCTTGGAAAGACCGTGGGGTTTGGTGAAGCAGCCCAATTCATCTGCATGTTGCTGGCAGGTGGAGTGATCGTCTACAGTTTCTGGTTGATTCTGGCAAGCCTATCATTTTGGCTCATCAGGGTTGAAAACCTTCTTGAAATTTTCCAAAGCATGTACCAGGCAGGGCGCTGGCCTGTCAGCATTTACCCGGATTGGCTGCGCTTTGCGCTGTCTTTTATTGTTCCCGTAGCGTTTGCCACGACCATCCCGGCGGAGGCTTTGACCGGGAGATTGGTTTTTTCCATGCTTCTGGAGGCATTTGGGGCGGCCATTTTATTGTCTGCAGCAGCCCGCTTGATTTGGCGCTTGGGACTGCGCCGGTATTCCGGGGCTTCCGCATAGCGCGATCGTTCTGAAATCCCCGCTTTATTCCTTCAAAATACAACCCAATATATCGTTATCAGTTGATATTCATCTTAGATAAAGTATGTAAGTATCCCAATTGAAAGTGTTTACCAGATTATGAACCGTGTGCCAGTTACATCAAAGTGCGCCACAGAAACAATGATTACTTGTGGGATAATTTTCTAGATAAACAAAAACTGGTTATTTGATTTCTCCCCTGGCAGCCAGCCAAATTCCAGCCAAAATTAAAACTGCGCCACCAATTTTTATCCACCCGGGCTGTTCTTGAAAGATGAAATATGCCAGGATGGTCGATCCAATGGGTTCGCCGAGCAAGGTCACTGAGACAAAAGAGGCCGGTAAATACTTCAGTGCCCAATTGAATGTGGAATGTCCCAATAACTGAGGGACGAGGGCCAATAAGGCAAACCAAACATATGTGACTGGTGGCAGCCCAATGAGCCCTTTTCCCATCGCAATCATAATAATAATCAACACGATCGCTGCCATACCATAAACAAGAAATATATATGGGATGAGCTTCATTTTCATTCGCAGTTTGCGCCCCACCAGCAAATACCCCGCCGCCATCCAGGCACCAACAAGAGAAAGTACATCCCCGATGAATGCCTTGTCTGTAAAAAAGGTTCGTATGGCTGGGCATGCCAAGACGCCAGAATCCAATGAACAGGAGTCGCTCAAACCTACAATAACCCCTCCGGTCAAAGCAAGAATCAATCCGACGACAGCGAAATTTCCAAGTCGTTCATGTAATATCAAGGGGGCAAAAACAGCCACCCAGAGGGGAGTAGTCGAGACCAGGACCACCGAACTGGCAACCGTGGTTGTTTCAAGGGATGTGATCCAGGTGGCGAAATGTAAAGCCAGGAACAGCCCTGATAGCAAGGCTAAAATCCACTCGCGTTTGTTCAATTGGCGCAGTTCGGATTGATAGCGAGTTAGCGCAAGGGGAGCCAACAACAGGCTGGCTATGGTCAGCCGGGCCGCGGCAATCGTTATCGAGGATGCACCCTCATGTTGAGCAAAACGGATGATTATTGCGGCAGTAGATACCGCTGAGATTCCACCAACGAGGACCAGGGTTAAGGTTGCCCGACGGGGCAGGGGTGTTTCAATCATTCTTCTCAAAGTATACCGCTTGTGGTCCCATTGTTAATGATGTGTTAGAAACGCGTGCTTCAGCATTGACTTCGAGGTGCATAATAGTATAATTTAGACAATATTTATCATAATAATTAAGAATAAGGAGATGAAAATGTCATTCCAACTCAATCCACTTCCATATGCATACGATGCTTTGGAGCCATTTATTGATACGCTAACGATGCAGATTCACCACGACAAACACCATGCTGCTTATGTAACCAACCTGAATGCCGCAGTGGACAAGCATCCCGAACTGGCGGGGAAGTCGCTGGAAGCACTGCTCAAGGATCTGAACGCAATTCCTGAAGATATTCGCACGGCAGTCCGAAACCACGGTGGTGGGACGTGGAACCATGACCTATTTTGGCAGGTGATGGCTCCCAAGGCAGGCGGAGAACCCAAGGGGGATCTGGCAAAGTCAATAGATTCCACGTTTGGATCCTTTGCCAACTTTAAGGCTGAATTCGAAAAGGCTGCGGTAGGTCGGTTTGGATCCGGATGGGCGTGGCTGGTCAAGAAGGGTGCCGGATTGGTTGTTGTATCAACCGCAAACCAGGATAATCCGTTATCTGACGCGATGGTGCCACTGCTGGGTCTGGATGTTTGGGAGCACGCTTACTATTTAAAGTATCAAAACCGGCGGGCTGAATACGCCGGGAATTGGTGGAANNCTCTTCAATTCCAGCTAATATATAGGTTAATAACTTACAAGGCCTTATTTCCAGGCTACAAGTTGCATAATTTTATGAGCCCCTTTATAATAGAAGCAGGTAAATTTGGCTTCCCAAAGGAGGAACAAAATGACTCATATCATTACCAGCCTGTGCCTGCGCGACCGCGGCTGCATCGA
>DBFP01000053.1:10862-11350 GCA_002294405.1 Anaerolineales bacterium UBA877
TACGATTTCTTCAAATCGGGCCCGGGGTATGGAGCAAAGGATCAAGATAAAGGGATGTAACCATTCTCCGACGACCGGACCCATTGAATTGCCAACCCGATCCATTATTGGATCGGGTTATTTTTTTTGGTGGAGCTCCAGGTGATCCGCAGGTAATTTTCATTTTCGTTAAACCATATATTCCCCGGGCTTAGATTCTTTTTTATGGGTATAATCTGAAAAGGTCGTATGTATCCATACCCAGAATTCCCCAGCGTTGCAAGCCCCTGGTGAAGAAGAATGGGAAAATAATGCGCATCACGATCAGGTGTTCTGATGACCTTTGATCCAACTTTCCTAAGCGGTTTCACCCTAGTCCTGACCGGTTTCACCGGAGCCTTTTTGGTGACCCTGTGGGTGGCGCTGGTAGTCTGGACATATAGGGATATTCGTGCCCGTCACCGCGACCGGTTGGTACATTTCCTGGCCGCGGCATTGGTTGCCCTGCT
>DBFP01000003.1 GCA_002294405.1 Anaerolineales bacterium UBA877
TTACACGGTGACCAATTGCGAGTTGATCTTGCTAAATACGTTGCCGATGACTGGACCGAGGATTAACAAAACAGCAATAACAACGACAGCAACCAAAACAAGGATCAGTGCATACTCGACCAGGCCCTGGCCTCTTTCTTTCGGGGCGAATAACATGGTATTTCACCTCCTTTCCGTTTTGGATTTCCCTGAAAGCCATTTCAGAGATATCGGAATTTCGTCACATTCTACCACGTGACGGATTATTTTTATATGATTTGAACTTACAGTAATGTTATTTCAAATACCAACCGGAATGGATAATGTGACCCGCGCTCCCTTTCCTGGAGCGCTGTTAATATCAAATGACCCACCTAGGGTCTCTGTGCGTTCCTTGATCAATTTCAAACCCAGATTTTTATCTTTTTCAAGCGCATCGGTGTCAAAACCCTTCCCATTATCATCCATTGCCAACTTGATAAAGGTGTCGCCCATATCCAGCTGGACCTTAACCTGTGTGGCTTGGTTCTGATGGACTGCCGTGCTTAACAATTCCTGCATGGAACGAAAAACCATCACTTCAATGGTTGACTCCAGCCGGCGTTCATTGCCAATAACAGTCACGCTTATATCAACCTCAGCCTGCTCTTTGAACATGTCTGCGTAACGGCGAATAGTTGGGGATAAACCCAGATCGTCTAGCATCATCGGACGCAAATCAAAAATAAAATTCCGCACCTTCTGGAAAGTACGATTCGCTGAATCTTTAAGGATGCCGAGTTCGGCCCGTGCCTTCTCCGCGTCAATATCAAATAGTCTCAAGGCAATTTCAGTTTGCAGGATGAAATTTGAGAGTGCTTGCGCTGGACCGTCATGCATCTGGCGGGAAAGCCTTTGGCGTTCCGCTTCCTGCACCTTAACCAGCATTTCGAGGCTCGACGAAGCACTCCGGTCGTTCTTGCCTCCATCGCTTCCTCCTGAGCTTATTCCATTCTTTAATCGTTCCAAGATCGTTCCATATCGTTCCAAATGCGTCTGATCGCCTTGTAATTTTTCCAGCTGTCCGCGCATCACGAACAACCTCTGCTGGGCTTCCATGGCCGCATCATATGCGTTTTGGACTTCTCCCGAAGGAATTTTTTCAATTTGATTTTGTATTTGTTTTAAATTTGCCGTCACTGCCGAATTTCGCTGCGTCAACTTGCCCACCTCGACACGGCTTTGTTCCAACATCAAGGTGATTTCCTTTAAAGCCCGGCTGGTTTCATCCATCTCTGCCTGAATTAGAATGGCTGGATCTTCAATTGAAGCTGGGAGTTGCTTATCTTCGGATAGTGTCATGGTAAACTCCTGGGACCGTGAACCTTTATCGAGCGACTTTGCTGGTACTCGGTCTGGTGTATGATAACCTGCCTGAGGCATAAAACATTGCGACCCGCAATCCAAAGTATAGCACAGGTCAATCAAGCCGACAATTAACAGCTCCCTATTATCAGATTTAACTAATGATGATCGATAGATATTGAATTTTCGGTATTATGCTCATGGTGGAATTTAAGAAAATTGCCTTGGTAAACTTAAAATCGGTTGCGTAATATTATTTCATGGTCCTGACCATTGGTAAACTGTCATATTTCCCTCGCCTGGAACTGGTGCATAGGGTGCATTGGTTGAATGAACCGCCCTTAAATTAAGCGTCAGTTGTTGATACCAATTGGGGAAGGTAACCAGGTATTTCACTTCACGGTGATTCAAATATGCTGCAATCTGATTTTCATCGCGCAGGAAGGGAATCACTTCCCGTGAGACAAGACCTGCCAAATCTACCAGGTCATGGTTTCCGAAAAACCCCATTGCACCGATATCATGCACAGCGATCAGGTCGGTTGGCGGAATCTTTGCCGCGACCCATTTTGCCGTCGACACCATTTCACTTTCAATAAAGGCCACATCCCTGGCATAATGAATTGCCCCGACCACCCAGAAGACAATCAATACCGCCCCCACCGCCATTCTCCAGGAGAATGAAAATATCCGTTGCCAATATTGATTGGCTAAAGAGGAATATTTCGCCAAGCCCATCAATCCCAACAAAAAGAATACCGGCATTGATGGTATCACGTATCTCCCGTACTGATATGTAACCGGCAAGCGCCATGCATATACTGCCAAAAAACCCAATACCCATGTCGCAGCTACCACAACTCCCCAGTTGCGGCGACGAAAAGCGGAGATCAGCGTAATGACAAAGCCTGGCAAAAGGAATATTCCCGCTCCTTCCAGCGCTGGGATTATCTCTCTTCCCCATCTGACCAGAAAAGGAATATTAAGATATTCCAGATATTCCGCTTGTTTGGCATAAAAAGTATTCGGGAAAGGTGAATGTGAGATGAACAAATTAAATAGCAAATACAATGCGAATACGCTTCCGAAGCCCACGCCAAGATTTACAAGTCTGCGAAGACGTTGTGACCATGGTGATCGCGTCAACAGATTCAATAGCACAGCAGGTCCGAGAAGGGTGATCCCTTCCGGTCGCACCCAACACGAGATCCCAATTATTAAACCCAGACGAAAATTTTTTTCAGTCCCCAATATAATCTGGACCAAGGAAACCGTCGTCAATAAGGAAAACAGGATAGTTTCCATACCAGATGCCGCCGCCCAAACCAAGTGCCATTCCAAAGCCAAGGCTACGCCAACCCAGGGGATCTTTGGACAATAAGAGGGTATCAACTGTCGAACTGCAGATTCACCTGCAACCGCCAACAACCATAACCCGATCCCACCCAGGAAATATGTCCAGAAATAAGGGGCTAACTTCATCCAGAAACCAATCGCCAGGAGTGCTGACCAGAGCGGGGAGGTTGAACCTCCTGAAGGATGGCCGGGAATAAATGACCATTCACCCCTCACTGCCAGGTTGCGAGCATATGTTTGATGGATCCAGGCATCATCCAGGGGGAACCCAAAATGATAAAACACCCCGCTATATACAAGATAGGAGCCAACCGACAGCACGGTGATTCCTGCCAGCATCCATAAAGATTGGGAAGAAATTCGCCATTTAAGGTTGGATGGCATATAAATGCGCTCCATGAACATCTCCAAGGAAATGAAGACGTGATGCATTTTCCGGATTATCATAAATGGTCATGAGTCCAGCTGGAGTGGCACCT
This sequence comes from Anaerolineales bacterium UBA877, assembly GCA_002294405.1. The sequence goes on from DBFP01000003.1 coordinate 3,159, forward strand.
TCTTCCAAAATCACATATTTCCCTTCATATCGTTTTGCAGCTGCCAGCAAGGTACTGACATCACCATCAGGAACCGCGATCGCTGGGTTGCCTGAGGCCAGGAAAAACCCTGGTGGATTCGCAACCATGACCACCTCTCCGTTGGTCATCCCTCTTGAAATTAAAGCAGAGGTTATCTGGCTATACGCAATATATTCCTGATCCCAAACTGAATTACCGCCTCCGCCAATGACCCGCGTATAAATCACCAGCAGGGTCAACAAGGCTGCAATCGCCACAAGCCCCGATCTGAATATTATTCCCGCCTGGGACACAATCCACCCACGCTTCCGGCTTCCCCACAAGATAACCTGGTCCAGACCAATTGGTGCAAGAACCCACCAAATCATCTGAATAGAAGCACCGGAATGGAAAAAACCGCCGCGTGCTCCCGCAAACGGGAATAATATTGTCATCGCAGCAAGCGTTATCACCCAGCAAAAACCTGCCAACTGGACGCGCCGATCCTTGCGTAAATGCCAAAAACCCAGTGCGATAAAGGGCAGCAAGAAAATTTCTCCCTGCACCGAAAGCATATTGGATAAATTCAATCGCAATGCCCAAATGCGGACGCGGGTAATGGCGCCAAGTCCAGACTGCCACCAATTTGAAAACGTAATCCGGCTGGCAGGATAACTAAATAATTGGTCATAGGTAGTTAGCCACAGAGGCTTCGAATTGCCCGGCGCAAATGGGGTGCCCAAACTGAAGTAGTTTCTTGCAAACCAAGGAGTCATGACCATCAAGTAACCTGCGAGTGCGATAACCAGGTAAAAAACTATTGTGCGGCGTTTGGATGGTTTGGGTGAAATGACAAGAACAACCAGCATGGCGATCAAAAGCCACAGAACACCGTCAGCACGTGCTAGGTGCATTAATCCAGCCAATATTCCTAGCAGCAAAGAGTTGAGGGCGGAGGATCTGCGGCTAATGATCAAGAAAAAGGTGCCGCCAATTAGCATGTATATTCCAAAGGTGTCTGTCACCGGTAAAAACGACAGGTAAAAAGCCGGGAACACTGCCAACAAACCAGAAGTCAGCGCCAAGTCGCGACGTGGGGTGAAGGACCAGGCGAGGGCAGCAGTTACAGGTGGAATTAGGGCGGCAATTATGAGGAACCCCATCCTTGCTGCGAACCAGGGAGAGGATTTTATAAGGATTATTCCTGCAGCAGCGAGGATGGAAGCCAGGGGCATCCAATAAGTGTGTGAAGGGTGAGGTAAACCAGCTGCATCATCCAAATAGTTCCATAAATAAGGTTCGCTAAATCCATGACCGTTGGCTAATTGCATCCCCCCCGCATAGTAATAATCCGCATCCATATAACCGGGTGAGGACTGAAATAAACCAACGGCAGTTGCTGTTGACAGACCCAATAGCGTCAGGAGTAAGTACAACTTCCAGTTCATGGAAGACTGTCTCTCCAGGTCCTTGGCGGGCGGACTGCCCACCATCGCATCCAATACAAACCAAGTACAAGCAAGAATGGCAAACCCAACATCAGCCCGGCAATCTGACTGTTGAAATTAGATGCCGACACTTCGCTGGCGGTGATAATCCAGAAACAAACAAAGATTGCGATCATCGAGAAGCCAGCCAAACCCCACCCCTTAGGTCGTGACCAGCGCTCAGCTAAAATTGAAAGGACCAGGATCAAGGGGAAAAATAAAAGGACGCTATCCTGCAGGGGGAAAGGCAATCCTAAGAAAGGGGTCGCGGCCAATGTAAGGCTGACAGTCCAGAGAAGATGGCGGAACTCCTGCTTCAAGCTGTTTTTCCACTCAAAAATCAGGACCAAAAGTACCAATCCAGTGAGAACCCAGCTTAAACGCGAACCAATTGCTGGTAAAAATAATGCAATAANNTAAGGGATGAACCAGCCCGGTAAAATGAAGAACGAAACAGCCATAAGTATGACGAAAGTCATCAGGAAACCCGCAACAATCCTTGCACGCCGATGATAAATTGCCCATAAAAACAGAAAAATACTGATGGGAGCAACCACATCGAGCATAAAGAATGGCAGCACAAGCAACGCTCCAGCGGCCTCGTCGTGGTCATCCCGAAGTGCATGCAGAGACCCTACAATCGCCAAGCTGACGAAAATGACCGATCCACTTCCAATAATCGCCAGAAACCCGTACGTCCAAACCTCTGAAAAGATGAATATTACCGGCAGGAGAGTTCGCGCTGGTCTCCAACTGGTCAATGTAACAGATAACGAGGCCAGGGCAAATAATGCAATTTCAAGGCAGGTCATCCAAAGTCCACGTGCGATGGCGTAATCCGGGACCATGGCGAAAGGAATATAAAAGAGTTCGAGTGGGAAAGGAACGCCCAATCGGAGCGGGTCTTGACCATTGGCAGCCAAGTGACCATAAAAAATAACCTGGGCACGTTGGGAAGCTGGAATGCCGTACGGATTATCCCCATACCGAAGAAAAGTCCTGGCAGCCAGCCACGGGACGAAAAAATCCTTCTCCCCGGGATGGTCACGGGAAAAAAGTATATTAGCCCACAATAACCCTCCAATGACGGCCAGACACATGAATATCAGGAGAATTATTCTGAAGGCATTAAGGGTACGAGACATGACCAAGGAATTCTACCTTACATTCACGATATGAGGAAATATGAACGATCCAAATTATCGCAAATAAAAATACTTGGATAGCAAGATAACCGGCAAATTAATGTTGATGTTTTGGAAATTCCTAATATTACGATAGTTTTGTTAATCACAAGGAATACTGTTTATGGTATAATACAGACAACTTGAGGTAAATATGTCAACAATCAACTATATCCATAATTATAATTATTGCGGTATGCAGCCGTTGGGCGAAGCGTGATTTGTTAACCTCCTCACGTATCTTATCCGCTGCCCAACGCTTACGCGATGGGCATTTTTTATTGCTTGTATAATCAATTAGGAGATACTATGAAAAACTTATTAATTCCTTCTGAATATCAATCCCCGTTGGATGTGAAACAAACCGAAAAAGCCATCAAGTTAATCAAGGATTTTTTTGAGGTTAACCTGTCAGCGGAGCTTCGCTTAACCCGCGTTACTGCCCCCCTGTTTGTGCTGCATGGGACAGGGATAAATGACGATCTGAATGGAATCGAAGCACCGGTCTCATTTCCCATTGACGATATGAACGGACAGACTGCAGAAATAGTCCAATCCCTGGCAAAATGGAAAAGGATGATGCTGGCCGATTATGGAATGCCGCAGGGGTACGGACTTTACACCGATATGAACGCGGTCCGTCCCAGTGAACGGTTGGATAATATTCATTCAATCTATGTGGATCAATGGGATTGGGAACGGGTGATCAGTGCGACTGAGCGATCGATCCCATTTTTGCAGGAGATTGTGCGTAAGATCTATGGAGTCATCAAACGAACGGAATTCTACATTTCCGATCAATATCCGTTTATCAAGCCCGAGCTCCCCGATGAGATCACTTTTATACACGCGGAAGAATTGCAAAAAAAATACCCCGACATGAATCCCCGCCAGCGGGAGGAAACGGTGGTCCGCCAGCATAAGGCGGTGTTTATCATAGGAATCGGTTCACCGCTGGCTGACGGAATTCCCCATGATGGTCGGGCACCAGATTATGACGATTGGACGACCGAAACCAGTAAAGGATTCCATGGTCTTAATGGCGATATTATCGTCTGGAACAGTGTCCTTAATAGCTCCTATGAACTTTCTTCCATGGGGATCCGGGTTGATCGGGATGCCCTGTTGAAGCAATTGGAGAAAACTGGCACGCTTAAACGAAAGGATTTGCTGTTTCACCGCCGTCTCCTAAATGATGAATTTCCTCTTTCTATTGGAGGGGGCATTGGGCAATCCCGCCTGTGTATGTATTTCCTGCGAAAGGCACATATCGGGGAAGTTCAGGTTGGTATATGGCCGGAGGAAATGGTCGAAATTTGCAGGGCAAACAATATTTTCCTGCTTTAAGCCGCAAAATAATATGTGCTATAATACCGCCAACCTGAGGCAAGAATGATAGTTCTTCCCTTCGCCAATAATCATTACGAAAATGATAATCGGCCTCGAGCCGATGGGCGAAGCTTGCAACATTAAGCATTATTCAGACCCACCCATCGCCCAACGCAACTTGCGGAGGGCGATTTCTTTTGTATAATCCAATATGGATATTTGTTGAAGATCACCAACTTGGATAATCAAAGTCCCCCATCGCGATAAATATGGAGCAGTCATGTGGGACGGTCAAGATGGCAGTGACATTGTGATTGGAGAATATTATGTATAAAACTCATACATGTGGTGAACTGGCATCCAAAAATGCCGGGCAAACAGTCACCTTGGCAGGGTGGGTGCACAACTTCCGTACTTTTGGTGGGGTTGTCTTTTTGGTGCTGCGGGATCGATTTGGAATTACCCAGGTGGTTTCCAACCCCGATAAATTCCCAGATGCAGCCAACGCGATCGAAGTATTAAAAAACGAATGGGTGGTACAAGTAACCGGTATCGTACGTATGCGTCCTGGAGATCAGTTCAATCTCAAAATGACCACTGGTGAGATCGAGGTTGAGGCTCACGAAGTAAAGGTATTAAACCAAGCCAAACCTTTGCCGTTTGTGGTCAGCCGGGATGACGAAGAAATTGACGAGAACATGCGTCTCAAATACCGGTATCTAGATTTGAGGCGGGAACGAATGAAACGCAACCTGACGCTACGCCATGAGGTCGTGCTGTTCATGCGCAAGTATTTGTCAGAACGAGGTTTCATCGAAGTGGAGACACCCATTCTGTTTAAAACCACCCCCGAAGGGGCGCGCGACTACCTCGTACCTTCCCGCGTATATCCTGGTCAATTTTACGCCCTGCCCCAAAGCCCCCAGCAACTCAAGCAACTCCTCATGGTTGCGGGATTCGAACGGTACTTCCAGATCGCCCGCTGCTTCCGGGATGAAGATTCCCGTGGAGACCGCCAGCCGGAGTTCACACAACTCGACCTGGAAATGTCCTTCGTTCACCGGGATGATGTCCTCGACATGGTGGAGGGTCTCTTTACCTCAATGCTTCCCCAGGTGTCACCACGCAAGAAATTATTAGCCTCTCCATGGCCGCGCCTGACTTATCAAGAATCAATTGAACGCTTTGGCACCGATAAACCTGACCTGCGCTTCGGTATGGAACTATTTAATGTCGGGTATATTTTTGAAAATACCGGATTTGTGGTATTTAAATCAACGTTAGAAAGCGGGGGAATCATTAAATGCATTGTGGCTTCAGGTTGTGCCGGGTATACCCGAAAGCAGTTGGACGATTTAGCAAATATGTCCAAAGAATTGGGTGCAAAAGGATTAATCACCCTCGCTTTAACCGCAGAGGGTTTAAAGGGTTCAGGAGCAAAGTTCATTAATAAAAAGGAAATTGAAGGTTTGACCAAAATTACAGGTGTGGTCCCTGGAGACCTAATAATACTGGTGGCTGACAAACCCAAGATTGTTAATAAAGTATTGGCCGCCCTGCGAACATGGTTCAGGGACGCATTAAACCTTGCCGACCCGGACACCATGGCTTTTTCTTTCATTTTGGATTTCCCCATGTTCGAATGGAATGAAGAATTTAAGAAATGGGATGCTGCGCACCACCCCTTTACCATGCCGCGCATGGAGCATCTTGATCAATTTGAAACTGATCCATCATCCATGTTATCAGAAGCATATGACATGGTTTGTAATGGTTACGAAATGGCCTCCGGTTCGATCCGTATTCACCGGCGTGACATTCAATCCAGGGTTTTCAATCTTCTCGGTATCGAAGAAGAGGAAGCTTTGTATAAATTTGGACATTTGCTGGAGGCCTTTGAATATGGCGCACCGCCGCATGGGGGAATGGCTCCTGGAATTGACCGTCTGGTAATGCTTCTGGCAGATGAACCCAACATACGCGAGGTGATCGCCTTCCCCAAGAACCAGAATGCACGTGATGTGATGGCGGATGCCCCCTCATACCCGGATGAAAGACAGTTAAGTGAGTTACATATCAAAATAACCAAGTAAGCGCATGGTAATAGATGCACTCAATGGATTAGGAGGAATTTATGGCTCTCATTCGCGTCGAAGAAATCTCCAAATATGTTAAACAAATGGTCACTATCCAAGGTTGGGTTTACAGTCGCACAGATAAGGGCAAGCTGGTCTTTCTTCTCGTTCGCGATGGTTCTGGATTTATACAGTGCGTGGCTTTCAAAGGGGATCTACCTGAAGAGGTCTTTGACCAGCTGACCCGCCTACCTCAAGAATCTTCGGTGATCATAAGCGGAATGGTGCGCGAAGACAAGCGTGCCCCCGGCATCCCGGGCGGGTATGAAATCGGCATGCAGGAGATTAAATTTGTGCAGATCGCGGCGGAAGATTACCCCATGGCACTCAAGGAGCACGGAGTGGATTTCGCCCTCGATAATCGCCACTTGTGGATTCGCATGCCCAGCCAATGGGCTATTCTACGCATACGAAGTACCATTATTTCTTCCATCCGTGAGTGGCTCGAACTGAATGGGTTTATCAACATGGATACGCCCATCCTGACTCCGGCAGCAGTCGAAGGAACCACAACATTGTTCGAGACTGAATATTTTGATGAAGGCAAGGCCTATCTCAGCCAATCTGGGCAGCTCTACAACGAGGCTGACATTATGGCTTTTGGCAAGGTTTACTGCTTCGGACCGACCTTCCGTGCGGAAAAATCCAAGACCCGCAGGCACTTAACCGAATTCTGGATGGTCGAACCAGAAATTGCATTTTGCGACCTGGATGGGCTGATGGAATTGGAGGAGAAATTTGTAACCCATATTATTAAACGGGTTTTACGGGATCGGGGACCAGAATTGAAATCTTTGGGTAGAGACTTGGCAAAGTTGGAGGCCATCGAACCGCCATTTCCGAGAATCTCGTATGATGAGGCAGCCAAAATCATTCAAGAACTATATGAAAATGAAACCGATCCGGAGAAGAAGGATTTACTCAAATTTGAATGGGGGATGGACTTCGGTGCACCCCATGAGGTGGCCCTGACAAACCGTTATGATCAACCTGTTTTTGTTTATGGTTACCCGACTCAAGTGAAAGCTTTCTACATGGAACCATGGCCGGGACGCCCCGATGTTTGCAAGTCTGTGGATTTGCTTGCACCGGAAGGTTTTGGTGAAATAATCGGGGGATCTGAGCGAATGTCCGATGCTGATCTACTGCTCCAACGCATCCATGAGCATCAGTTGCCTGAAGCAGCCTATAAATGGTACCTGGATTTACGTCGTTACGGATCGGTACCCCATTCCGGTTTCGGGATGGGTGTGGAAAGGACAGTGGCGTGGATTTGTGGAATTGAGCATATCCGCGAAACGATAGCCTTCCCGCGTATGATCAACCGGGTATATCCATAATTTTTCAATATACAGAACTTGACCATCCTTGCAGGAAATTCTAAATATTCCTATCGAAGATATGGTTCCCTTTGCACCTTAATCTTTCCCTACCCACCCCCTCCACTTTATGGTATAAAACACCTACCCTGCTGTGCACGTGATGTTGCACCTCCGTTCTGAGCCAACACCCACATAAAGGGATCCAATCTCGCGACAAGGATGCGATAGGCTTACGCCAAGGCTGACTTGCCGGGTAGGAACCCGACCTGCGAAAGCAGGTTCAGAACCTTGCAGCACACGGCATATGCGGGGTTTTCTTATTCATTTTTTGAGCAAAATACATTGGTAAGTCCCAATTCCACCGGGAAATTAAAAAGAGGACCTATGGATAATAAAGAATTACTTGATCGAGTTAAAACTGACAATGTCAAATTTATTTCCTACCAGTTCACAGATGTGACTGGCACAGTTAAGAGTGTGGACGCACCAATAAAGCAATTGGAATCCGCCCTGGATGACGGGGTATGGTTTGATGGCTCTTCCGTTGAAGGGTTCGCCCGCATCCAGGAAAGTGACATGCGCTTGGTAATCGATCCTGATACCTACGCCGCACTGCCATGGAGTCCTCCTGAGGCACGCCGGGCACGCCTCTTCTGTGACATCTTCACTCCAGATGGTCAGCCGTTCGATGGAGACCCGAGGGGAGCCCTGAAACGTATACTGGCCAAGGTGATGGAGCGGGGATGGACATACAACGTGGGACCCGAACCCGAGTTTTTCCTATTTCGTCGCAATGGCAGGGAGGGAATTCACCCCGTGCCGCATGACGTAGGAAGTTATTTCGACTTCTCTGCCGACGACGAGGCGGTGCGAGTCCGTACCGAATTGATGGATGCACTGAATGGCATGGGTTTGGAGGTTGAAGTTGGACATCATGAGGTTGCCATCGGTCAGCATGAAATTGATTTTCGCTTTGCGGATGCCTTGCGGACAGCAGACAATGTGTTGACATTAAAATACACCGTGAAAGCCATTGCTGCAAAGCATGACTTGATTGCCTCTTTCATGCCCAAGCCTGTTTTCGGAATAAATGGTTCGGGGATGCACTGCCATCAATCGATTTTCGATAAAAAGGGTGATAACCTGTTTTTCGATGCCAAGGATGCTTATCACCTATCCCCACTGGCTTATGGATTCATTGCAGGACAATTAAAGCACGCACCTGCATTGGCTGCGATCGTGGCACCCACAATCAATTCCTATAAGAGGCTCGTTCCCGGATATGAAGCCCCGGTATATATTGGCTGGGCACAGATTAACCGCTCGGCCTTGATTCGCATCCCGCGTTTCACCGAGGGACGGACAAAGGCGATGCGTGCCGAACTCCGCTTCCCAGATCCTTCCGCCAATCCTTATCTGGCTTTTGCTACCATCCTTGCAGCGGCGATGGATGGAATTGACAATAAATTAAAACCACCCGAACCATTGAACAATATCAATGTATACCACCTCGATGAGACCAAGCGGCGCAAGTTGAAAATAGCGTCACTGCCCGGGTCGCTTGCTGAAGCCCTGGGTGAATTGGAAAAAGACAAGGTTGTCCGCGATGCGCTGGGCGAGACCATCTATGACGCCTTTACACGTGCCAAGTGGAATGAATGGGATGCCTTCCGGATAAATGTGACCGACTGGGAAGTGGACCATTACCTTGAATTAGCGTAAAGATTTCTTTATCTATAACGTTGCGCAGGGATTATCCACAACAGATTCGCTTTCAGCGAATGTTATAAACTAAAATACATTTTCCAGCAGTGTATTTATACACCCGCTGGAAGATTTTTATTTAATCCACTGTTTGTTTGAATTGGCGATGGAGGTCGACTCATATAAGGATTATCTGCTCACCCCAGCGGTACCATTCATATCGTTATCACGAGAGGTGAAATGGATTGAAATCTGTTTCCCGATCATAATAATCTTCGTTTTCCGATTTCTTCAAAGCATTGACAACGGAATAGGTCACCGGTGTAAAGATTACTTCCACTCCCACCTTGAATAAATAATTCGTTATAACCAGGGTAATAAACAGACTCCAGGGAAAAACATGGAATAAGGAAGCAATTGAAATGAAGACCAGAGTATCAACCAGTTCACCAACAATCGTACTTCCTATTGTCCGCACCCACAGCCAACGGCCGCGGGTTATGATCTTCATTTTGGCCAGGACAAATGAATTCATGAACTCCCCCGACCAATAACCTGCCAGGCTTGCCAGAGCAATCCCTCCACTGGAAATCCCCCCCAGGATTGCCAGGTATGCTGCATCTCCCGCATAATGCTTCCATTGGGGTTCACCGGGTAGGGTTTTTACTATCCAGAAAAATAATACGCTTATTACCAGGCAGGCAAACCCTGCCCAGATAACCCGGCGGGAATTTTTGTAACCATAAACCTCGGTAAGAATATCGCCAAAAATATAACTAACGGGGAAAAGAAGAGTGCCTGCATCAAATGCCATGCGTATGCCAAAAATGCCAAACCCCCAGTCAACTATCTTCGCTGATGAGGCAATGTTGCTTATGATCAGAATCGAAACAAAAACCGCCATGATCAGGTCAAAAAAACGATATCGCCTTCCATTATTAGTAACCATCATTTTCTGATCATCCTGCCAATCATTTATTCAATAAGATTTTTCAATTCAAGAATAATTAAAATCGCGGGATGCCCCCTATCCTTTCGGGAGAATTAAGCAAAGCGCAGATATTTTGTTGATGGTGGGACAAAGTCAGAGTAATTGCCCCGGTATTCATGCGGCATGAGAATGGCTATCTGGGTCATAATTTCATCTGCCATAACCTGGCGAACCTGTCTGTTAACTTTTTCTCCTTTGGCATCCAGGAAAAATGGCTTACCTACACGAATAAAGAAGTCCGTTCGTTTCAGTTTTTTCAAGTTTTTTCCAAAACTCTCTCCTCCCCAATGAGCAATGGGTAGGATGGGAATTCCGGCTCGCAGGGCGATCATCGCGATACCAGGTTGACCCTGCAATAAACGTCCATTTATTGAACGGGTTCCTTCCGGTGCAATCGCTAGAATGTTCCCAGCCTTAAGCGTTGCCAAACTTGCACGTATGGCATACAGATCCATTTCGCCCCGTCGCACAGGAATGGCCTCCCACAAATCGAAGAGCCAGCCCATGAATTTATTATCCCAGGTCTCGATTTTTGCCAACCCGGTCATTTTTCGAGGTTGAAGGTGGACAAATAAAAGAGGGACTTCGAGCGAGCCGATGTGATTGGTGACCAAGATCAACGGTCCCCGTCTTGGAATATTAATTAACTCAGACTTGTCTATCCGGCAAAGAAGATCTGTTCCCATCCGGATGACTATATTCATGAACCAACGAGAGATGAATTTCATGCAGGTTTTTGAGTAATAAATTCTATTTGTGCAGGGTATAACTCGATGGTAATTTCTTTCCCCTCCAAACAAACAGTTTCGCCATCGCAGTGTACCGGGAGGGTACCCTGCACTGCAGTTACAATCACTTTACGAGCCTTCCCCATGGTCACTTCTTTTTGCGTGGCTTGAGTGCCCTTCATGAAGTATGGGATAAGACCAAAGATTCGCAACTGGCTGGCTGATCTGGCAATGCATAAATCAAACATCCCGTCTCCAGGATCACCTTGTGGGGCAAACATGAATCCCCCACCCATCCGCCGGCCATTCATGATCGATAGCATGAGTGGGGAAATCTCCATTTCTTTATCATCGTATGTAAATTTGACAGAAGGCGCTTTGTAATAAATGAAAATTGTTTCGATTGCAGCGATAAGATACAGTAGCAATCCTCGAATCCAGCGAATTTTGGCCGCTACAAAACCGGTCGCGGCATCGAACCCCACTCCAACTCCGTTACCAAAATAGCGACCATTTGGATAATCGCCTCCCACTACAAGCCCCACGTCCATTCGCCGCCGGTAATTTTCAGCAAGGATTTTACATCCTATTTCCACCCCTCCAGGGATCCCCATCCCGTAGGCGAAATCGTTTCCTGTTCCAACGGCAATTTGCCCCATGGCTGTTTTGTCAAAGCCAGCCAATCTTGCACGCATAAGTCCATTCAACGCTTCATTTGCTGTTCCGTCCCCGCTGGCAATGATTACAGTATCATAACCATCCCTCGCAGCCTGCTCGGTCAATTCCGCAGCATGCCACGGTCGTTCGGTAAATACCAATTTATAATCAATATTATATTTCTTCAATTCTCTTTCCATCAATGGCAGGGAACGTCCGGAATATCCTCGACCGGCAGTTGGATTGACAATTAATAAGGATTTCGCCATGCTGCATTCTCCTCAAAATGGAATATCATATTTTACATGAGAATCCCGGGGACGACCAACGTTTCTGATACAATAACTCCCATTATGTTCATGCTTTTCCCCATCGGTTTAATGCTATTGACCGCTATTACGGTCATAAGTTTGCGTTTTATACGGCCCAATTTTAAATATCCCTGGGTACTGGCGGTTGGGGGAGCTACCCTTACCCTTTTTGGCATATTTTTATGGCACATTCGTCTTCCAATAAATATATCTCTGGCACGCTGGCAACCAGTATCGGTCTTCTTAATATCACCTTCTTTGCTGGCAGACAGATATTCCTGGGTCTATGCGGTTTCCCTCTCTGCACTGGCTGCAGCAGTAATCTGGACTTCTGTCGTTCGTGATGAAAACGATCCCGCGTCTTGGGCGGGAATTCTCTTGATCACGGCGCTGGGTATACTGGCAGTGACCGCTGGTAATTTCCTTACCATAGTATTGGTCTGGTGTGCAATTGACCTGGCGGAGTTATTTACAATGCTTCGGTCCACTGAAGGAGAGGAACACCTCCAGGGAGTGGTAATTGCATTTTCGACCCGCGCAATTGGAACGGGTCTGGTTATTTGGGCTGCTCTGGTGGGGGTTGAAGGTGGCATAATCCCGGATTTCCTGTCAATCCCCAGATCTGCTGGAATATTCCTGCTGACCGCGGTTGGACTTCGACTCGGTGTTTTACCATTNNGCACGCATCCCCCCAAATACCTTGAGCACTTCCCTGTCACCTTTGCTGCTTTTCCTGGGAGCAATAGCTGCCCTGTACTCAGGATGGATGTGGCTTCGCGCCTCAGACGAAATCCTGGGCCGTCCCTTCTGGGTCCTGGGATTGGCTTCCATGTCTGTCTGCTCGAGTTTACGCGGGAATCCTGCGGGAAGTGTTGGTTGGGGTGTAATCCTCATCCTTGCCGGGGGATCGCTTTTTCTATTTTCTGCCCGCCAGAGAAGTATTTTATGGTTGCCTCTCCTTAACCTTTGGGGTATGTCAACCCTGCCCTACTCCATTACCTCTTCTGCCTGGAGCACCGGGAACCAAAGTCCTTGGCTTTCTGTCATATTCTTCCTTCCTGCTCAAGCCCTTTTAATGACTGGGTTCGTCCGCCACACTCTCCACCCGGGGAAGACCAGTCTTGAATCCGAGGAAAGGTGGACGAAGTATCTCTACCCAATCGGGTTGATTCTGCTGGCTGGTATTACATTGCTTTTCGGATTTTGGGGCTGGGAAGGAGCTGGCAGCCTCGGTCAATTGTGGCCTGCGATAACAGTCACCATTTTAACGGCTGTGCTTATTTCGCTGGCGCTGACTATTCTTCCCCGGTTGAAATCCACCACCACCCCCAGCCAATGGACTCGCATCTTCCGCATAAAATGGTTATACAAAACGATATCAATGGGATATGATTTCTTCTGCAGGATTGCTGATATCTTCACCTCAACGTTGGAAGGGGAGGGTGGTTTGTTCTGGTCACTTCTGCTGCTCGCGTTGATATTATCCGTGCTTTCATCTCGTGGATTATAGTGATGCTTACCCTTTTTAGTTGGATCGCTCTCTTCGCCGCCCTAATCTCTTCTGCAGGGGTGTTGCTCCACCGGGATTGGCGTTGGGGAATTGGTTTCCTGGCAGTGCAATATTTGGTTATTTTCTGGTTTGTCCAAACTCGTTGGCCTGTCACAATGGCTGCCAGTAAGTTGGTAACCGGTTGGATGGCTTGCGCCATACTTGGTGTTGCGAAACTAACTGCAGATTCTGCCCATGAAACTGAGGCGTTTTGGCCTCACTCACGGTTATTTCGGCTGTTTATCGCTGGTATCGTCATTTCTTCAACATTTCCCCTTTCGTTGCGCGCTTCCACCTGGTTGGGGCTCAACCTGCCTGTCACCTGGGGAAGCCTTCTGATTTGTGGAATGGGATTGCTCCAATTGAGCATAAGTACACAGCCCTTGAGAGTAATCATAGGCTTGTTGACGGTCATTTCAGGATTCGAGATCCTTTATGCCATCGTGGAGAGTTCCATCCTGGTAGCCGCTTTATTATCTGTTATCAACCTGGGTCTTGCATTAAGCGGTGCTTACTTCTTATACCGGAATGAAGAGGAAACAACCTGAGCGCGCCTTTTCTCTGGATCATTCTCCCTTTATTAGTTGCAGGTCTATTATTGCTGATTCGGAATCTGAAAGCGGCAGCCCTGATGTCCTGCATCTTCACCCTGGGTCTGACGCTTGCTGCATGGATGATTCCAATCGACACGGTCATGACATTCGGTAATTGGTCTTTCAAACTTTCATCATCCTTTCAGATTTTGGGGCGACGGCTGGTATTATCCTCTACTGATTTGTCCTTTTTAGCCTTGATCTATGGCTCAGCACTGGTTTGGTTTGCCGCTTCGCCGACAATAAAGGCCAGCCGCTATATGACATCGTTGGGATTGGCAATCACTGCCTTGCTGGTGGCTGCGTTGGCTGTGGAACCATTCTTATATGCAGCTTTGCTGATCGAATTGGCGGTTCTGCTCTCAATTCCACTCTTAATGTTACCCAAGCAAAAACCTGGAAAGGGATTGATTCGCTTTCTGATTTTCCAGACACTATCCTTGCCGTTTATTCTTTTCTCCGGATGGTTATTGGCTGGGATTGAAGCAAACCCGGGTGATGTTAGTTTGGTACAACAAGCAGCCATTCTGATTGGCTTGGGTTTTGCCTTACTCCTTGCTGTTTTCCCTTTTTATAATTGGATCCCGATGCTGACAGAAGAGTGTTCCCCCTTTTCGGTCGGATTCATATTATGGATGTTCCCAACCATAACGCTTTTTTTCGGGGTGGGATTCTTGGATCATTACTCTTGGTTGCGGGATGCACCGAATCTTGGCAGCATATTAATGACGGTTGGATCGCTTATGGTGGTCACCAGTGGTTTGTTGTCAGCTTTCCAAAGGCACCTTGGACGCATTTTTGGATATGCTGTAATTATGGAGACTGGTTTCTCAATTCTATCCCTTGGCTTGAGTGACCCCCTCCGTCTGAATATTTTTTTCTTGTTTTTTGTTCCTCGAATCCTCAGTTTGATTGTTTGGGCTTACGCTTTGTCAATTCTTGGTGAACAGGTTCCATCTCTTAATTTCGGGGATGGCAAAGGATTGGTTCGATCCCTGCCCCTGGCATCTGCCGGGGTGGTATTGGCAAATCTTGCATTGGCTGGATTCCCCCTATTAGCCGGATTTCCACCTCATTTAGCCACCTGGGAAGGGTTGGCTTCAAATTCTTTAACTAATGTCATTTGGATATTGGCCGGTACCCTTGGCCTTTTCTTCAGTTCTATCCGTGTAATGTTGGTGTTGATAAAAGCTCCTGAAGGAGCCCAATGGAAATCCCGTGAGACGGTCCCCCAGGGAGTCCTTTTATCCATCGGAATTATTGCCCTCATCTTGTTGGGAATATTCCCGCAATGGGTTTTGCCATTATTGACTAAACTCCAGTTTATGTTTAGTAAATTGGGACAATATTGATATTTCTGTATGATTTGAAGCGGATTTTGCCCTTATTTTGTTAATCATATGAATTCTGGACGTCGGATTTCAGGATAGTTCCTGCACGCAGTATAATAAAAAATATTACCCCCCAACAATTTCCACCAATCTTATTGGAGGAGAGCAATGGAATTCGAACAGATCGTAAAGCGATTGGACTGGTTGGACGAAGAACATCGCAAAGATAAAGATAACATTGATACTCTCTCACAACGCTGTGCCAATCTTGAAAGCGATTTAAAGGCGGCAAATAAAAAAATCAAAGACCTCACCTCCCAAATTTCGCTCCTTTCAACAGTTACCGCCCGACTGGATCAGTATGATGCTACCCTTGTTCAACAGCGCACAGATATTGTTAAATATATAGATGCTGTGGATAAAAAACTGCAGAGTCAGCAACCAGAGATAGACAAACGCTATAAAATCCAGTTTGATGGAATCAATAAAACGATCACTGACCTAAGAAAAATGAAAGACCCCCTTGCGGAAATCAAGAGGGAACTCAAGGCTCGTGCTGAAGAAGATGTCCGTCGTAATAAACAAAGTGCTGAATGGGAAATACGCATGCAAGCGATGGTTAAAACTGTCGAGGATGTACAACATGTAATTAAGACTGCAGAAGAACCTCGACGGCAGGATAGCAAACGATTGGCTGACCTCCAGGGAGAGCTTTCAGCTGCGCGCAAGCGGCTGGATGAATCCCGGGAGAAAAATGACCTATTCGCAGATAATATCCGCCGCATTGAAACACGTCTGAATGAAATTCTCGCCAATGAAGCTGAGCGTCGCCAATCACAGACGAATTTCATAGAAACACATGCAAGGATCCAGGTCGAGCGAGATCGTACCTGGAAAGAATGGGAAGAACGTTTGAATAACCTGAATGCACAATCTGAAACAATGGATCGAAATTTACAAAACTGGGAAGTCGTACAACGCACAGTCAAGCGGACCCAGGAAACATACGAGTCAATCGTCCAAAAATTCGAACGTCGCATCAATGAAATCACAGAAATGCAGCGCCTGGCTGAAGATCATTTCCGCCAGGAATGGGTCACATTCAAGGCTGACGACCAGAAACGTTGGACCAGTTATACACTTTCACAAGACGAGACCCATAAAGATTCACGTGGGGTTGTAATAAAAATTGAGGATCGCTTGACCAGCATCGAAGACTTGATTCAGGCGCAGCAAGACGTGCTCCAGCAAACCAAGGATGCGAACGAACAGTTCCTACAAGGAATCCTCGCCCAGCTGCATGAACTTCTCTCCACAAATGAGAGGATCATGAGTGCAAAATAATACTTGGCAGGCAGTGTTAAGTGCATTATGAATTTGAGGAATTATGCATGTCATCGGCACAGCTGGACATGTTGACCACGGCAAATCAACCCTTGTCGCGGCACTGTCCGGAATCCACCCGGATCGTCTTAAAGAAGAACAAGAACGGGAAATGACCATTGACCTCGGCTTCGCCTGGCTCACATTACCAGGTGGGGAGGAGGTTGGGATCGTGGATGTTCCCGGCCATCGCGATTTTATCGAGAACATGCTTGCCGGTGTGGGGGGCATCGACGCGGCAATGCTGGTTATCGCAGCAGATGAAGGTCTCATGCCCCAGACTCGGGAACACCTTTCTATACTCGACCTGCTCCAGGTCAAGGCTGGTCTTGTTGTTCTCAGTAAAATAGATCTTGTTGATGATCCCGAGTGGCTTGAACTGGTCGAGGCGGATATACGAAATATTTTGCGTGACACCATACTTCAAAATGCGCCCATTCTTCGAATATCCTCTCGCACCCGCGCCGGTCTACCGGAGCTGCTCAATTGCCTTTCCCTCATCATTAAAAACCTGCCACCGCGTCCCAACCTGGGTCGCCCCCGGTTACCCATCGATCGGGTATTTTCCATTGCGGGGTTTGGAACCGTAGTCACCGGCACTCTTATAGATGGAAATCTTGCCACTGGAACTGAAGTGGAACTTCTGCCCTCCGGTTTACACGGGCGTATTAGGGGGCTGCAGACGCATCTGAATAAAGAAGAAGTCGCCCTCCCTGGAAGCCGGACTGCAGTGAACATTTCTGGTCTGGATGTTGCGCAAATAACCCGTGGTGAGGTGGTGACTTATCCCGGCCAATACCAAGCCACCCAGCGTCTCGACCTCAGTTTTCGATTGCTCCCGGAAGTTTCCTCCCCTCTGCGGCACCACATGGAAGTCAAGCTGTTCTTGGGGACTTCAGAAACTATTGGGAATGTTCGTCTGCTTGGCGTTGAGGCTTTAAATCCCGGGCAAACTGGTTGGCTGCAACTCGACCTGCATTCGCCGGTTGTCGCGGTGCACGGAGACCGGTATATCCTGCGCCGTCCTTCGCCTGGAGAGACACTCGGTGGTGGGATGGTGGTGGATGCCATGCCCAAGAGTCGACATAAGCGGTTTGACAAGGCAGTACTTCAAAATTTGGATACCATGGTCAAAGGTGCACCTGCTGAGGTTATATTGCAGACTTGTTTCTCGATCGGACCATCTCCCGTTAAGGAGGTGATCGCTCGTTCAGGGTTGGAAGGTTCCTCTGCTGAAACAGGAGTGAAAGATCTTATTGACACGGGACAAGGTTTCCTGCTGGAAGACCTCTTAATAGCAACCTCGGAATGGGAGCGCCTCAAAGAGACTGTTGGATCCACTTTATCCGCATACCATGATGACAACCCTCTCCGCCGCGGAATGCCGCGTGAGGAACTCAAAAGCCGGCTTAAAATGATGCCGCGCTTTTTCACCTTGGCGATGAAGAAAATGGCCGCCGAGGGAATTCTCACTGAGAATCCAAGATGGATAGCTCATTCCGGGCATGTGGTTCGCTTTTCACCATTCCAGCAGGTGAAAGTGGATGAGTTGAATAAGATGTTCGCCTCATCACCCCTTGCACCGCCATCAGTAAAAGATTGCACTGCCAGGGTCGGGGAAGATGTTTTTAACCTACTGCTCGAATCCGGTGATCTGGTGGCTGTATCAGCCGATATCGTTTTCCGAAAGACGGACTACGACGCAATGGTGGAAAAAATCCGTCAAGAAATCCAGCAAAAGGGAAAAATCACCCTCGCCGAGGTGCGTGACTTACTCAATACGAGCCGCAAGTATGTGCAAGCCCTTTTAGAACACCTGGACTCACTCGGGATTACAGAGCGGGTTGGGGATTTTCGCAAATTAAAGTGACAGGAAAATGCTCATTATTTGTCGGAGGAACATATGTGTGGAAGATATGCATTGACTGCAGATCCTGGTGATCTTCAGGAAGCCTTCCCCGGATTTTCATTTCCAGCTCCTGGAGTCCCCCGTTACAATATCGCTCCTAGCCAGCCGATCCTCGCTTTACCCAATGATGACACCAATAAAGTGGATTTCTTTTCTTGGGGACTCATTCCCTCCTGGGCAAAAGACCCATCCATTGGTAATAGGATGATCAACGCCCGTGCAGAAACATTGGCTGAAAAACCGGCATTTCGGTCTGCATACAAGTATCACCGCTGCCTCATCTTTGCGGATGGTTTTTTTGAATGGCAGACAAAGCCGGGATCGAAATCAAAAATCCCGCATTTCATTCGTTTGAAAATGGGAGTCCCATTTGCTTTTGCCGGGTTGTGGGAACATTGGCAGTCAACAGATGGATCGGAGGTTCGATCCGCAGCGATAATCACCACTGAACCGAACGAGTTGATGACACCCATTCATAACCGCATGCCAGTTATTTTACCGCCAACTAGCTACACGCAATGGCTTGATTCTCAAGCGCAAACCCCCGATCGCCTGCAATATTTACTCATCCCTTTCCCTGCAATTGAAATGGAAGCTTTCCCGGTTTCACTCCTGGTCAACAATCCGATCAACGATCGGGCAGAATGCATCCTACCGGTGTAAAACTTTTCAATAATCCTGTCTTATCCCCTTTTAATCCCCTGCTTGACGGTCATTTGGGGGCATGTTATGATGACGCACTATGAACAACAGCCCGGTGGAGGATGTTCCTCAATACATCGAGGATACCCAGGGGGAAATACCTGAACGACGACCAAATATATTTACCAGATTGATGGAACGCCTGGCTCACTTCGGATTGGGAGAGCTGTCCGCGCGCATTGGGACGAATATCCTGTCCGTCTTGATAGTCATGGTAGTTGTTTGGCTGCTGCAGCGGGCAAACCTGGGTAAAACATCAAGTCTGCCGGAAACGACATCCGCTCTTTCCGCAACCCCTACTGCTCCAGTGTCACAATTGCCGGTCGATTTATCATTCGTCCTGGTTGGGATTCCCCGCCAGGCGGAATTACATACCACCATTCCAAATCGACCTCGCATAGAAGTAATCTCATACTCCGTTCAAAAAGGTGATTCAATATTTGTCATTGCAGAAAAATTCGGACTGAAGCCTACCACGATCCTGTTTGGTAACTATAATACCTTAAAAGATAGACCCGATTTATTAAAGGAGGGACAGAAGCTGAATATATTGCCCGTGGATGGGACTTACTACGAATGGCAGGGCACAGAAAATTTGGCAAAAGTGGCGGCGGTGTTCGGAGTCGACGCGGAAGCCATCACCAGTTTCCCCGGCAATCACCTCGATCCGGACACGATCGGTGACATTAACCACCCAAACATCACTCCAGGAACATGGTTGATCGTTCCGGGCGGTAAACGCGAGTTCACATCATGGACCGCACCGGCCCAACTTGTGCGAGTAAATCCATCAACCCGCGTCTGGGGACCGGGGGTTTGCAGCGGTATAAATTATGTTCAGGTGGGTTACGGTAACTTTGTTTATCCGACAATTGAGCATTGGCTCTCCGGAACACCCTTCCGACCTGATCTCAAGCATTACGCTGTCGATTTTGCGGGTGCCTTGGGGAACGGCGTATTCGCGACGGATGCAGGTACGGTTGTATATTCCGGTTGGAACGATTGGGGCTATGGGAATCTGGTCATTATCGACCATGGCAATGGCTGGCAATCACTCTACGCACATTTAAGTTCGATCAATGTTCCCTGCGGTCAGAACGTGGGACAGGGGGAATTGATCGGTCTAGTTGGCATGACCGGAGGCACTTCCACAGGTCCCCATTTGCATTTCGAATTGATGAACGCAACCCTCGGGTATGTGAATCCCCTCGACTATTTGCCTGCACCGTGAGGATCCTTGCAAAAGCCTGCCACCTCGACTATAATGCCCGTCACCCGGGCGCGTAGCTCAGTCGGTTAGAGCGCATCACTCACATTGATGAGGTCGGGAGTTCGAGCCTCTTCGCGCCCACACAAATTTGTCCATTTTAGAAAAAACGTCTCCTTTTTGAGACGTTTTTTTGATGACATCGTTATTAAGGCAGTAATATTCTCAATTTCCCAGGGAAGACCCGGTATTCCAAATCCTGGATCCCATTGGAAATAATTTCTCCATCTACGTGAGCGGGTGCAGGACCATCGATATGGATTTTCACCCATGTCGCCTGCCGTTCAAACATCCCCTCCTTTTCAACATAACTCCCTTTTCCGGGTTTCATGGTCAATGGGAGCAATTGAAAGATCTGTCCGCGTGTTTTTCGGTATCCATAAACGAATGTCAACTTGCCATCGAATGGATCTGCGTGAGGAGCCATGTAGAATACGCCTCCCGTCCGGGGTCCGTTACCGACGGTGACAAGCAAAACGGGACCTTCAAAAACACCATCGTCCCATTCAATTTTGGCAGTCCACTGCGGATTATCCAAGATCCCTCGTACGGCCGCAACCAGGTAACGAACCATGCCCTTGATCCAGGTAATGCGCTGTTGAACGAGGGTGATATATGGTTCCAAACCGATGGCTGAATTGTTGGCGAAATACGAACCATTTACAAATCCCAAATCCATCAACCGGGTTTTCCCGGCAGCAATTATTTTTGCCGCATCGTTTAAATTTATCGGCAGACCCAGGTTGTTCACCAGGTCGTTTGCTGATCCAAGCGGCATTATGCCCAGGGGACCGAACAATTCTCCCTGTTTTGCAGCATGTGCCAGTCCATTAACTGCATCACCAATCGTCCCGTCGCCTCCAGCCGCAATGATCGGGGAAAACCCCTGGCGGGTTGCCTGTTCCGCAAGTTCAATGATGTGACCGGGGCGTTCAGAGACAGCCAGTTCAAATTCCACTCCTGCAGCTCTCAGGGCAACTTCGGCTTCCGGCCAACGCGCTTTTGCTTTCCATCGGTTCGAATAGGGGTTGAGAATCACTTTTGCTGTCATATGGTCCTGATTTTACCATGTTCAATAGGGTGAACCCAACAGCGACCAGAACAGGGGCTCATCCACTCATTGATGAAGAAAAAATGAAGGGTTTGTGCTATTGGGGGATAAAACGCATCCCGATAAACCCACTCTTCCACACAGCCTTGACAAGGTTTGGTTGCTAGACTACTTGCAGAAGCATTAAGATTTAACCAAGGTTTATTTATTCCCCCTGTGAGCAATCATTCCCCTTCACCTTTCCAGGCTGAGGAATTATCCAGCAGTGATTTTTCTGCGAGAGAAAGTTTTACTTCCACCGCACCAATGTTATCCTTTAATTGGGTCAGCGAATTCGTTCCGATAATCGGACTGGTTATCAGAGGGTCAGCCAAGAGCCAGGCTAAAGATACCTGGGAGATGCTGGCATTTTTATCCTTGGCGAGGGTATCCAGCTGATCCAGCAGAGACCAATTGCGCCCGGAAAAATACCTTTTTACGCCATTGGCACGCGCAGAATTTGGGGTCAGATTTCGTCGATATTTACCGGTCAGGAAACCACCTGCCAGGGGGCTGTAAGGGATCACACCTAGCTGATATGTCTTGCAAACCTTCGCAAGTTCACGCTCGAATTCATCACGGTGGACAAGGTTATAGTGAGGCTGAAGGCTGTCAAATCGATGAATACCATTCCGGTCCGATGCCCACAGGGCTTGCATCAACTCCCAGGCTGAATAATTTGAAGCGCCTGCGTAACGGATTTTCCCCTGGCTAACCAACTTTTCAAAAGCAGTTAGTGTTTCATCGATGGGGGTCTTCTCATCAGGCCAATGGGCTTGGTAGAGATCGAGGTAGTCTGTTTGCAGCCGACGCAGAGAGTGCTCAACTGCTTGCAGGATATGCTTGGAAGAAAGACCTTCATCCTCGGAACCGCCGCCCATGTTACCGCGCACCTTCGTGGCGAGGACGATTTTTTCACGGGAAACGTTGCTTTGTTTCATCCAGCGTCCGATGATCTCCTCGGCAACTCCCCCTTGATTCCCATCTGCCCAACGCGAATAGATATCTGCAGTATCAATAAAATTAATCCCCGATTCGAAGGCGGCAGTCAGCACCCGTTTCGATATGGCTTCATCCGCTGTCCAACCAAATTGCATCGTCCCCAGGCAAAGGGAAGAGACCTTTAAACCAGTTAATCCAAGGGTTCGGTACTCCATAATAGTTCTCCTCTGACATCCAAGATTATTGCCGCAAGACGGTTGTGAAGCAGGTTATAATTTTACCCCTGTAAGCAAGACATTGCTCTCTTCGTGACTACGCGCTATAATCTTTCTTCAATAAGGAGTGATCATATGGCTGAACAATCCTCTCGCAGGACTAACCCGTTTGAAGGTAAATTTTCCGAAGAAACCCTTACGCATTTTCGCACCGCCCGGGAAGAATTCCGAAAAAGCGTGGCAGGAATGTTGCCTCCCGGGTTCGAAGAACACCACCGGAACGCTCGCAAAGAATTACTGTTGGCATGGCGAAGCATGATAGACGCATCATTGGAACGTATGGAGAAACCCAAGAAAAAAGCCTGACATTCGATCATAAACCGCTCGGTATATTTCCGAGCGGTTTTTTCATTACGGGTGAAACCGCCGGGATCCTGTCCGGTTAAAAAATAATAACCAGATCAGAACCAGACCTGCGCACGAGAACAGAATGGTGGCAACCAAATTATATCCATCAATGTAGAAGAGGACACCACCAATTAAGAATGCTGTAAAAATGACACTTCCGGTCAACCGGTTAATCGACCTTTCCAGGTGACTCAACTGGCGGTTGACCCCGGGAACCTGGACTGTTATATCCCCTCGTTCAACCTGGCTCATAACCCGCCCCAGTTTCGTCGGGATGGTGATCAATTCTTTTAGAACATTCCCCAGTTCGTCAAGCCAAACCCGCCAATTGGAACCCACTTCTTGCGAAACCAACTTGGTTGCGTATGGCGCAAGTTGATTCCAAAGGTTAAACTCCTTTTCAAGACCAGTGCACATTCCAGAAAGAATGGCAACCGTCCGTCCCAACATCAGCAGGTTTTGCGGGAGCTGGAAGGGCATGTTGAACATCAGATCGCGAAAACGATCTGCAAAACGGAACATTTCTTCGGGATTAAGTTGACGGAGTTGATCCATGGATTTTCCCCAGAACATGTCAAACATCGAAGCACTCATCTGTTCAAGCTGATCCAGATCAGATCCGGGGAGGAGGACGTGCAAGGTTTGAAACGCGCGGATAAGACGGGCGGCGTCCTGTATCCCGATGGCAATCAGCATTTCACGCAGACCAACCCTCAGGTTATCGGGTACCCTCCCCACCATGCCGAAATCAACAAATGTCAGCCGCCATGCTGGTTTATCATTTTCATTTTTTTCAGGTACCGGTGTGACAAACAAATTACCGGGATGCGGATCTGCATGAAAAAAGCCATCGTCAAAAATCTGCTTTAAATAGATATCCAGCAATTCATTGGCAACTTCGTTCCGGCTGATGCCCGCTGCAATGATTGCGTCATAATCGGTGATTTTTATGGCATAGACATCTTCCAGGGTTAGCACCCGACGGGAGGTGTGACTCCACACAACCCGAGGCACGTGGACACGATTTACATCCTTAAAGTTTTCTGCAAATATCTCTGCGTTACGACCTTCGGCAAGGTAGTCCACTTCTTCGCGAATTGTGCCGGAGAATTCATCTACGAGGGCGGGCACATCTGCCCGTTTGGAAATGGTGGGGTATTTTTCCAACCAACCTCCCACCTGCCGTAAGGCTTTTAAATCCACCTCGATTAACTGATCAATGAAGGGGCGCTGGATTTTTACCACCACGTCACAAAAACCCCCTTTAATATCTTCAACACACAGTCGGGCACGATGGACCTGGCCCAGGGAAGCAGCTGCCAATGGCGTTTCGTCAAATGAATCATATTTCTCACTCAGTGGAGCACCGAGATCAGCCTCCGCCTCATGTCGAATATCTTCAAATTTCTCTGCTGGCACCTCGTCCTGCAGGTCGGACAGTTCAGCAGTTATTTCCGGTGGCAAAACATCCAACCTGGAAGATAAAAATTGACCCACCTTGATCATCACCCCCCCCATTTGGATGGCGAGATGGCGAAATTGGGATGCAACCCGGCGGTAGCGATCAGCGCGGGTCCTGCGTGCCATTCCCCGCAAACCAATGCGTGATAACATCACTTCCCAAATAATAAAACCAAGAGCGGCACGTGCAAAAAAAACCATGATGCGCCAGTAACGGAGACGGAGCTGCGAAGCTTTCATTAATCCTCCAAACAGATCATTTGATTGTATCATCAAGCGAAACACCAAATTATTGAAAGTAATATGATGCCATAATAACAATTTCATATTTAGCATATATTATTTACAATAACCTTCAATTCAAAGTGTTCCATCAACATAATCCTTGCATTTTACATTTATACGCCTTATACTCAGTTTTGGATTATTCTTGGAAATTTCGTTCACTACGCTAATATTTTCAAAAATAGGAGATGAAAATGAAAATAGCTGATATTGAAGGAATTGGACCCGTTTATGCCCGCAAATTATCCAAAGCTGGCATTCGATCAGTGGAGTCCCTGCTGAAAAAGGGCGCTTCTGCTAAGGGTCGCAAGGAAATTGCCGCAGCCACCGGGATCACACACACTTCTATCCTGGAATGGGTCAATCGGGCGGACTTATTTCGGATCAAAGGAATCGGGAGTCAGTATTCTGACCTGCTGGAAAAAGCAGGAGTCGATACAGTTGTGGAGCTGTCCAACCGGGTGGCTGAGAACCTGCATGCCAGGATGGTTGAGGTGAATAAGGCCAAGAACCTGGTCAATGAGCTGCCTGGCGTCAAGAATGTGAAGAAGTGGATCACTCTAGCAAAAAAACTCCCCAGAATCGTCACATATTAATGCTTGGCTTATTCCCGAGCGTCAGTAACTTATGAACCACTCTAAATCNNATTTTTCCATTCCTTGGGCTGCAATATACTTTGACAAATCTCCCTGCACCTGCTATACTGACGCCGCTTTTAAAGATTGTCACGATCGGTTGTTTTATACTTGCAAAGTAAACATTTACTGCCTCCGGGCAGTTGCAAAACTGATAATTTACCTGTTCCCCCAATCCCCGCAATATTAATGCGGTGTTTTGTGTTTCACATTTTAATGGGTGGGCAGAATACATAAGGAAACCTGATGAATAAAGAAAAAACACTTCGCATCATACCCGTTGGTGGTCTTGGAGAAGTCGGCAAGAACATGATGGCCTATGAATATAACGATCGCATCCTCATCGTGGATGCCGGGTTGATGTTCCCTGATAACGATATGCTCGGGGTGGATTACATCATCCCTGACTTTCAATATTTACGCGAGAATGCAAGACGTGTGGATGGAATTTTTATCACCCATGGGCATGAAGACCACATTGGTGCCATTCAACATTTACTGGCTGCCGTACCAGCCCCGGTTTATGCCACACCCTTGACTAGGGGGTTGATCGAGGTCAAATTGGCGCGCAACGGGCTTTCGGAGAAAACTGAGCTCCGGGAGGTACAGGCAGGGGAAGAAATCCAGATCGGTCCTTTCCAGGTGGAAACTTTCCATGTTTGTCATTCCATTCCCGATGCAGTCGGGCTGGGTATCACAACCCCGGCAGGATTGATCGTTCACACCGGTGACTATAAATTCGACCAGACCCCGGTGGATAACTGGCCCACGGATTTTGCAAAACTTGCCGAGTTTTCCGCTCGTGGAGTGGCTGTCCTCCTCGGTGATTCCACCAATGCAGAGCGCCCCGGGTGGACACCCTCAGAACGGGTTATCGGACCAGCCTTCGATGAGGTTTTTCGCACCGCTCCTGGTCGGGTGATCATCGCCACGTTTGCCTCCCTTATAGCGCGCATGCAGCAGGTGGCAGAAGCCGCGGTCCGACATAAACGTAAAATGGCTTTCGTGGGAACAAGCATGGTGGATAACGCCAAGATCGCCCAGAAAATGGGTTACCTTGAAGTGCCCGATAAAACCCTGGTAAGCCTTGAAGAAGCCCTGCACCTCCCTGAAAAAGAAGTGGTGTTGATGTGCACCGGTTCTCAGGGGGAACCATCATCCATTATTGGGCGCCTGGCTACGGGAACCAATCGTCAATTCGATGTGGAAGCTGGCGATACGATCGTACTATCGTCTCATCCCATTCCCGGTAACGAGGAGGCCATTAGTAAAACGATCAACCGCCTGATGAGACGCGGCGCGGAGGTGATCCATGAGGCAATCTCTCCTGTGCATGTTTCTGGTCACGCCAGCTCAGAGGAACAGAAACTTCTGCTCAACCTGGTGCGACCAAAATTCTTTATGCCCATTCATGGTGAACTTCATCAATTGAGACGGCATGCATCCCTGGCAAGACAGGTGGGAATTCCCGCTGAAAACATTGTGGTTGTCGAAAACGGGCAGGTGGTGGAACTGACCGAAGATAAGTTTTCGCTGGCCGAACGCATGCCTGGCGGATACATTTTCGTGGAAGGTGATAGCGTGGGTGAAATTGACCTGGTCGTGATGCGGGAGCGCGAGCAGCTGGCGCGTTCCGGTATTGTCCTGATTACTGCCATCGTGGACAAATACTCCAATCGCTTACTGAAAGACCCAGAGGTCATCACGCGGGGATTTATTTCCCCCGAAGAGGCTGAAACCCTTGTCCCGGCGGTTCAAAAAAAGGTCACTGACCTGGTCAACAGTGGAGGGATGGACGACGAAAAAACCATCACTGACTCGGTTCGGGGGCTGCTTCGCAACCAGACCGGTCGCCGCCCCATGATATTTGTTGCAGTGACGAAGGCGTAATTCTTCCTTAAGTGCAATAAATGGACCCTGATTATGGCAGGCTTGACCCCGATGAGCGTTTTCGCCAACTGCTGGCATTGGGTTCGGTTTCCTTGGGGGTGATCAGCTTGTTTGCAGGTTTAATCCCGATCTGTGGTATTTTCATAGGTCTTGCAGGAATTGGAATGGGTTTTTCGAGCAGAAAGTCTGAACACCGGAAAATGGCGCTCGTTGGTATTTGTCTGTCAATATTGGGGATCATGATCGCAGTCAC
>DBFP01000010.1 GCA_002294405.1 Anaerolineales bacterium UBA877
TCATTTCCACCAATGGAAGCATCCGGGCTACATGGGTTGAAGTTAATTTAAACCGATTAAGCCGGAATTTACAGGCAATTCGCTCCCGGGTTGCCCCGGCCAAAGTGATGGTCATCCTCAAGGCGAACGCTTATGGTCACGGCCTGGCGGATGTCGCCAAACATTTATCCTCGGAGGCGGATTATTTGGGTGTGGCGGTTTTAGAAGAGGGGATTTTCCTGCGGGAACTGGGAGTGGCTGCCCCAATCCTGGTGCTGGGCGGCATCTGGGGCGACCAGATCACAAATTACATTCAAAATGACCTTACCCTGGCCGCCTCTTCGGTGGAACGATTAACCCAGATCAACGAGATCGCTGGAAAGATGGGACAGAAGGCCAAGGTTCACCTCAAGATAGATACGGGGATGGAAAGAATCGGGGTGCACTATTACAGTGCACAGACAATCCAAGAAACTGCGCTGGCGTGTGCCAATGTCGAGGTGGAGGGAATTTTCTCTCACTTCGCCAATGCGGATTCACTTGATCTTACCCACGCCCGGCTGCAGTTGGAACGATTTCAAGAAGTCTTGCGGTTTTATGAAAAACGCAGCCTGCCCACACCCATCCGTCACATGGCTAACTCTGCTGCGATTTTAAACCTTCCTGAGAGCCAATTCGACATGGTTAGACCTGGAATCATGCTTTATGGCGTGTATCCATCGTCCATAAAGGATCTCAGGATTGTTGTTAAGCCGGCATTAGCCTGGAAATCACGTGTGGTTTATTTCAAGGTCGTCAAACCGGGTCACCCGGTCAGTTACGGATCCTCCTGGGAATCCGACCATCCCGTACGCGTGGTCACNNGATGATTTGGCAGATCGGGCTGGTACAATATCCTACGAGATTTTGACGAATATCAATACGCGTGTACCACGGATTTATATCACGGAGGAAAATAGGTAATGGAATCCCCCCAACCGATAATTAGGGAGAACCGATATGACCCAGGAGGAATGCTCAAATTCCTAAAAAACCATTTATTTGATTACATCATCTTACTATTAATCAGNNAAAGGAATGATGTGGCTCATGCCTTTTGCGCGGATTCGGCACTGGTATAACTCCGGTGCTGCATTTGGCATATTCCGGAACGGCAACATGGTATTCACCATCCTGGCGATCATCATAATCCTGCTGATCCTGTATTATTTTCCCCGGACAGAGAGAAACGATTGGTGGCTGCGCGTAGCCATGTCGCTTCAATTGGCAGGTGCCGCCGGAAATTTACTTGACCGGCTGGCTTTTACTCATGTAACGGATTTCATCTCCGTGGGCAATTTTGCCATTTTCAATGTGGCTGACGCAAGTATTTCCACTGGTGTTGTGGTTTTACTGTTTGGAGTATGGTTAAAAGAGAGAGCTGAAAAGCGGCAAGCCGCCAGGGTTGCCGCACCAGAAACCGGTCAAAATGTGCCCACAGAAGATGAGGCGAAGCGTGGGTGATCGGGTTGAAATTTTCAAATACCGAAAAGATGAAAAGCAGCGATTGGATGTTTTCCTGGTAACCTGTCTGGAAGAATTATCCCGTTCAAGAATCCAGGGCCTCATTAAGGATGGATTCATCAAGGTGAATGAGGTAATCGTTAAAAAGACCGGCAGGGACCTGGAATTGGGGGACAAAATAGAGATACGGATCCCATCTCCAGTCCCAAGTGGATTAGTGGCTGAAGATATCCCTCTTGACATAATCTTTGAGAACCAGGATTTGGCGGTGGTTAATAAACCAGCCGGAATGGTGATCCATCCCTCCCCCGGGCACAACAGTGGGACTCTTGTCAATGCGGCACTCGGATATTTTTCTGAACTGGCAGGAATCGGCGGAGAAGAACGACCGGGAATTGTTCACCGGTTGGATAAAGATACCTCCGGATTGATCGTGGTGGCCAAAAACGATCGATCTCACCATTGGCTGCAGGAACAGTTTAAATCCCGAAAGGTAAAAAAAACCTACCTGGCGTTGGTGGATGGGAAACCGCCCACGCCCGCAGGGAGAGTGGAAACCCCGATTGGACGCAACACGACACACCGAAAACTGATGGCAGTTGTCCCGTTGGAAAAAGGTCGGGAAGCAGTAAGTGAATTCCGAACACTGGAAAATTTCCCGACTCACACCCTTCTCGAGATCCATCCACTTACGGGACGGACACACCAGATTCGGGTGCACCTGGCTTTTTTAGGCTGTCCGGTTACAGCGGACCGGGTATATGGAAAACGGAAAAGTTCAGTGGAATTGGGGAGGCATTTTCTCCATGCTTACCAATTGCAGATTACACTTCCAGATGAAGAACATGCAAGGGTTTTCACCGCGCCTCTTCCACAGGATTTGCAGCAAGTATTGGATGACCTGCGACCAAGGTAAAGGAGTGATGTATGGAATTTGTTGATCTCCGTTCTGATACTGTAACAATGCCAACACCCGCAATGCGCGAAGCCATGGCTGGCGCTGAGGTGGGTGACGATGTATATGGGGAAGACCCCACGGTCAATCATTTGCAGGAATTGGGGGCATCCCTGATGGGAAAAGAGGCCGGTCTGTTCGTCTCATCGGGAACGATGGGTAACCTGGCAGGAGTATTGGCTCACTGCCAACGCGGGGAAGAGGTGATGGTGGGTAACAAGTCTCATATTTACTTATATGAGGCGGGGGGGGTTTCAGTGCTCGGCGGTGTTCATTCCTGTCAATTACCCAATCAACCTGATGGTTCGCTGGCGTTGGAAGATATCAGGGCAGCAATCCGCACAGACGACCCGCATGAACCCGTCTCACGTTTAATCTGCCTGGAGAATACTCACAATCGCTGCGGAGGAACTTTTCAAACACCAGGATATACGAAACAGATCGCTGATTTTGCTCATACACACGGTCTCTCCATCCACCTGGATGGAGCAAGGATATTTAATGCCGCTGTTGCCCAGGGTATCCAGGCGAAGGAATTAGCCCAATCCGTTGATTCAGTGACTTTTTGCCTCAGCAAGGGGTTGTGCGCACCGGTCGGGTCGGTTTTATGCGGCTCGAAGGAGTTCATCAATAAGGCAAACCGGGTCAGGAAAATGCTCGGCGGCGGGATGCGGCAAGCCGGCATCCTGGCGGCCGCGGGGATAGTTGCCCTGGAGACCATGATCGGAAGGTTAACTGAGGATCATGTCCGGGCTGGGTATTTAGCCAAAGGGTTAAGGCAGATTCCGGATCTTGTTCTTAACCAGGATGATCCAGCGACGAATATGATGTTTTTATCCCTGGACCCCAAGGTTAAATTGGATGGTGTTGCCATCGAGCGAAAGCTAAAAGAATTGGGCATCCTTGCAGACACGACAGGTCCACGCAGTTTTCGGCTGGTGGTGCATTATGGGATCAATGACGAAGGAGTGGAGAGAACCATCAAGGCCTTCCGTTCTGTTCTGGAAAATTCCCAGTAACGGGATAAGTTATAATTCTCACATCCAAGGTAACGGTGGAATATTGGAGTGGTGGCATGGAGATCACAACGGAGATCATTAACCAGGTAACGAACAGCATTCTATCAAAAGTTCAATGCCAACCGCGTATCGGATTGATCCTGGGCACTGG
The DNA here is from genome assembly GCA_002294405.1 of Anaerolineales bacterium UBA877. Next base: position 3,608 of record DBFP01000010.1, read on the forward strand.
TTTAGGCGGGTTTGCTGATTCCATCCAAAAATCTACCATCCTCCCGTATCGCGAAATACCCGGTTGGCCGGTTTCCACGGTGATGGGTCACTCCGGACAACTGGTCATCGGTGAATTGGAGAGTCAATCGATTTTTGTGATGCGGGGGCGTGTCCACTTTTATGAAGGCTACACCATGCAGCAGGTTACGCTGCCTATCCGGGTGATGCAGCGATTGGGGATTGAAATCCTTATCGTGACCAATGCTGCCGGGGCAATTAAACCGGAATTTTTTCCAGGCGACGTGATGCTGATCACCGATAATCTAAACCTGGCCGGGATGTCCGGTCTAAATCCTCTCATCGGACCCAATCTGGATGATTTCGGAACCAGGTTTCCTGACATGAGCCAGGCATATGACCGGAGCTTGTGCGATTTGGCGCGCAAGGTCGCCCGGGAGAAAAACATCCCCCTTCAGGAAGGGGTATATGTCGGCCTCAGCGGTCCATCCTTTGAATCTCCCGCAGATCTGCGTTTTTTACGCCTGGCAGGAGCAGATGCGGTGGGAATGTCAACCGTCTCCGAGGTGATTGTAGCGCGTCATGGAGGCACCCGGGTCCTTGGTTTTTCCGGTATCAGTAACAAGGCTAACCTGGATGGAGAAACCATCACCTCGCATGAGGAGGTTCTCAACGCGGGTCGCCTGATCGTCCCAAAGTTGGAAACTCTCATTCGAGGCGTGCTGCAAGAGATTTAAAAGGGTGGGATGGCTTCCGTTCTCCTTTTTTTTTCAAGATATGCTATTCCAATATTCGTCCTTCTTGGAATCGGACTGTTTTTTTCCATTCGCAACCTGCTAAGAGCACGCCGGGAAATGGGTGGATCTTTTTACGGGTTGGAGCGGGAAATTTCCCGCAGACATATAACCCAGGCAATTGCTGTTTTTTCCTTGATTGTTTTCCTGGGTGTTGCAGAAATGGTGCTGACCATTTTCCTGACACCAAACATGCCGGCTTTTTCTTTTCTCGTTTCACCGACCATGAATCCATTAATCACACCGTCAACAACCATTCCACCCGAGTTGTTGTCCACCATGGGCATCCAGACACCGCTATCAACCGAAACAGTCCAAACCACCGGGTGTATTCCCGGTCAAATAATGATCTCTTCTCCAAAACCAGGAGATGTAATTAAAGGCGAAGTGAAATTGATCGGAACGGCTGATATTCCCAATTTTGGTTTTTACAAATATGAGTTTTCCCCTCTGGGAACCGATAGTTGGTCCACCATCCAGGCAAATCGAAAGGTCAAGCTGGATGCTGAACTGGGAACCTGGGATACGAGCGAGATTACGCCCGGGGATTACAACCTTCGCCTGGTGGTTATAAACAATCAAGGCAATCCGTTCCCGCCTTGCATTGTCCCATTAAGAGTAGCAGCCCCCTGAGGAGAATTATGCCCGAGGTCGAGATACGCCCAGCACTAGCGAACGATTTGTCTGTTCTAATGGCAATTGACCATTCCTGCCAGACCGAGTACGTTTGGCAAATGAATTTACAACATACGGAAGGCCAACTTGGAGCCATATTCCAGGAGATCCGTTTACCACGGTCAGTACCGGTGGTTTACCCGCGATCTTTGAGTACATTGTCCGAATCATGGAACCGCCGCTCAGGAGTGCTGGTAGCTGTTGTCGGTGGTCAAGCGGTGGGATACATCCGCGTGAATGATGCAGTCCTCCCGCATACCGCCTGGTTTTTGGATGTGGTGATCTCTCCGCGGTTTCGCCGCCAGGGCATTGCGAGTGCGCTGATTTTGGCAGCTCAATCCTGGGCGGTGGAACGAAAGAACCGGCGGGCTTTGCTTGAAATGCCTTCAAAGAACAGCCCGGCTGTCCACCTGGCGCTCAAACTGGGTTATGAGTTCTGCGGGTATAATGACCAGTATTACGAGAAACAAGATATTGCGCTTTTTTTTGGGCGTTTCATCCGGTAGTTTTACGAAAGGTTTTAATGTTTACTGGTTGGTTTAAAGATTTATTGGTGGGGATAAGAACACTCAATGATATTTTCACAGCCGGGATCGCCATCACGGCTTTTTCGCTGTTGTTATATGCGCTGTCATTCAATTTGCGTGACCGTGTGGCGCGTTCGTTTGCCATCATCCTGGTATGCGTTGTGGTGGTTTTTACTTCCGAAGCCCTAGAGAGTTCAGCGGCGTCGGAGCAAATGATAGGCTTATTCCTGCGCCTTGAGTGGTTGGGGATCATTTACTTACCTCCGGCTTACTTGCATTTATCAGATGCCATACTGGTTACCACAGGCCGCCCTTCACGTGGACGCAGGCGGTTTGCAGTCAGGGCCATGTATGCCATATCTACAGGATTCTTGCTCCTGCTCAGCCTGGGTTATCTGCTCGGTCCAATGGTGATGACCGGTCAACCAGCGCCTCATTTGCAGCGGACCATCTGGACAGAAATCTTTACTGCATATTACTTTTTATTGATGATCTTGGCCTGGGTATTATTTAGCCGCGCATATCGACGCACAATAACCCGCTCTGGTCGCCGTCGCATGATCTACCTGCTGGCCGGAGCAACTGCCCCGGCGTTGGGATCGTTTCCATACCTTTTATACGGTTCAACCCTGGCAGAAAACCACCCATATCTCTTTTGGGGTGTGGCGCTGGCAAGCAACCTCCTCGTCGGCGGGCTAATTATCATCATGGCATACGCAGTGGCCTTCTTTGGTGTCTCCTGGCCTGACAGGGTGGTTAAGACCCGGTTGTTCAAGTGGATCATGCGCGGACCTGTCACCGCCTCCATCGCATTGGGCGTGATGACCATCGTCCGGCGGGTCGGGGAGTTGTTTGGGACGATATATTCCGGCGCTGTACCGACAGCAATGGTCGCATCTGTATTACTGATGGAACACACAATTACCCTGGCTGCACCATTATGGGAGAGGTTTATTTTTTATGGACGCGACAGGGCCGACCTGGCCTTGCTGCAAAATTTTGAAGAACGCCTGATCACCCAAAACGACTTGCGTCAATTCCTTGAATCGGTCCTGGCAGCCGTCCGAGACCATTTGCAATCGCCGGCTGCGTTTGTCGCAGCACTGGACGGTGATGAACTGTCAATGGTGGTATCGACCAGGAATTTACCGCTCTTAAAAGAATCCAACTTATCGGAGGCACTGCAAGTTGTTTCCGTTGAGGGGAACGGGAATGGTGACGAATACATTTGGGGTAGTTACTGGTTGTTTCCCCTACACCAACCACCGGAAACAGTGGAAGGTGACCCAATCTTGCTTGGTTTGCTGGGAGTTATTCGCCAGCCAAACCAGTCCATCCAAAATGAGCAGCGCCAGGCACTCAAATTACTCATCCAGCGGGCTTCCCTGGCATTGCAGGATCGTCGATTACAAAAAAGTGTTTTCCGCTCCCTGGAAGATCTTCGACCGCAGGTTGATATGTTCCAACGCCTGAGGGCGGTCGGTCGATATGATAGCAAGACAAACTTGCTAGAGGAAACCCTGCCGCCTGAGACGGATATGTCGGGGTGGGTGCGGGATGCCCTGACACACTACTGGGGTGGGCCGAAATTGACTCAAAATCCCCTGCTGAATCTTCAGATTGTCCAGGCTGCCCTGAATGGCCACAATGACAATCCAGCCAATGCATTAAGGTCCATCCTGCGCCAGGCAATTGACAATGTCCGTCCGGAGGGAGAGCGGCGTTTTACAGGTGAATGGATATTATTTAATATCCTCGAAATGAAATTCGTTGAAGGTCGCAAAGTGCGGGAAGTTGCAACCCGGTTGGCAATGTCCGAAGCCGACTTGTACCGTAAACAAAGAGTTGCAATTGAAGAAGTGGCACGCGTGATTCTGGATATGGAGCGTGAGACGCAGGAGCAGGTTCACGGGGAGGAGGTTGGAAAATTACATGGTGCATAAACAATTCTCTGACCAAGATATTCCAAAGTATGATGATGGCTGGTGGGCGGCGGTTTTAGCGGAGGAAGAAAGTCGGACCGTTCATCCTGCCATCAAGCCTCAAAAGATTGAAGAGCCGGCAAAAAGATCGATAGACTGGGAGCGCGCGCTCAGGATATACCAGCAGGATGGAATAATTGAAATGACTGTCACTGGATACAACCGGGGCGGCTTGCTTGTGGAAAGTGAAGGTTTAAGTGGTTTTGTCCCATGTTCACACTTGGTGGATATGCCGATCCAACCAAGTGAAAACAGGAAGGAAGAATGCTTTTCCGTATATGTCAACCGGAGAATGAGACTAAAGGTGATCGAGTGTGTCCAGGAAGAGAGCCGCATGGTTTTTTCAGAAAGAGCCGCCCGGGCGGAGGCGGGGAAACGACCGGAACTTTTCAATACCATCCAATCCGGGCAAAATCTTAGAGGGGAAGTGACAAATATTACTGAATTTGGTGTTTTCGTGGACCTGGGAGGTGTGGAAGGTCTTATTCATATTTCCGAACTATCCTGGGGACGCGTCCCTCATCCCAGCCAGGTTTGCAAAGTTGGTCAGCAAGTTGAAGTCAAGGTGATGGAAGTTTCTCCGGAACGCTGTCGTATAGCCCTGAGTTTGAAACGTTTACTACCAAATCCTTGGGAATGTGTGCAGGAGAGATATCCAATCAATGCGATTGTCTCGGCGGTAGTTACAGCGTTGGCACCATTTGGCGCCTTTGCCCGACTGGAAGAAGGCTTGGAAGGCCTGATCCATGCTTCAGAGATCCCGCTGCCTGCCAACACGACAATGAAAGATTACCTATCACCTGGCAAGGTTGTGCAGGTGCGGGTTCTACAAGTGGAAGCCTCACGCCAACGCCTTAGTTTGAGCATGAAGATTAATTGACATGTCTGCGACCCAACGGGATCCACAATCACAGTCAGGAGATAATCGCTCCAAAGATTCCATCCCCAACAAATGGTTGGATCGGGTGGCACGCCTCGGAACCCATTTTGGACGTTTTCTGTGGGATATACTCGGAGTAACCCTTGTGGCTTTTGCCCTCATGATCCTCCTGGGGATTTTTGGACTTTCAAAAGGCACACTCCTTGAAAATTGGATAACCTTGCTTGACATCTGGCTCGGTTGGGGCAGCATCCTGGTCATCCTTGTCATGGGAGTAATGGGATTTCTAGCCTTTCGCCGAAGCCGCCATCTCGTCAGTTTGCATTGGGGTCAGGTAATTTCCGCAGAGCTGGCAGTTTTTTTGTCACTTGCGATATTGTCAGTGCTGAGCGGCAACCGGTTGACTGAGGGGAACATGTGGGGGGGACAAATCGGCTGGGGACTTTCCATGGTGGTGTCCCGTTTCATCGGTCCCATTTGGGGTGGATTTGTCATTTTCATTTGCTGGGGACTGGCATTAATGGGAGCGTTCCGTGTCTGGCATCCCATCGAAGCCTGGTTGTTGAAGCTTTCAGGTGAGTTTTCCGTGACTGATCCTGGAAAGGTTGCTCCGGAAATTCCAGTGGTATCTCCACTGCCAACAGGTGAATCCGGGTCAAGTCCTGTAATCGGGCTCAAGAAACCCCCACAGAAGCTGCCCCCGGAATTTCGCAAGAGTTTCAAGATTCCCGAAAAACAAGATAACCGCCCGATTTCGCCACCTCCACGAGAAGAACGACTGCCTCCACTGAATGTATTACTGGGAGAACAGGCAGTCCGCCCGGATGAACGGACGATCAACCAGACAGCCGGGCAGATAGAAAAATCACTTTCAGAATTTGGCATCCCAGCCAAGGTGGTTGGGTTTCGGATCGGACCGACGGTCACGCAATTCGCAGTCCAACCAGGTTTCATTAAAAAAGGAACCGAAGAAGATACCCAGCAAATGAAGGTGCGAGTGGCGCAAATAGCCAGCCTTCAAAAAGACCTTGCCCTATCTCTTTCAGCGGAACGCCTGCGAATCGAGGCACCCGTACCAGGGAGAGGGTACGTTGGCATCGAGGTGCCCAATCCACGATCTTCCCAGGTGCGATTGCGACCACTTTTGGAAACCGAGGTCTTTTTCAAAGGTCGTTCACCACTGACAATTGCCCTTGGTCGGGATGTCTCGGGCAACCCGCTTGTGGCAGACCTGGCACGCATGCCACATTTGTTGATTGCAGGTACCACGGGATCGGGAAAATCGGTTTGCATTGCTGCGTTGGCAGTATGCCTGGCGATGAACAACGCCCCTGAAGATTTACGGCTGGTGATGATTGACTCAAAAATGGTCGAGTTGATCCGCTTCAACGGGCTGCCGCACCTTTATGGCAAGGTGGAGACGGATGTAAAGAGAATCCTGGGGGTCTTGCGCTGGGTGGTCGTGGAAATGGATCACCGCTATAAACTTTTGGAAGCAGCCAAGGCACGAGATATTGATGCTTATAATCGGCAGCTGCAGCGCCGAAAAGAAGTCCAGACCCTGCCGCGTATTGTCGTATTGATCGATGAGATGGCAGACCTGATGATGTCGGCTCCCGACCAAACAGAACACAACCTTGTGCGCCTGGCACAAATGGCGCGAGCAACAGGCATCCACCTCGTGGTTGCCACCCAGCGTCCCAGTACTGATATTGTAACCGGATTAATTAAAGCGAATTTCCCGGCACGATTGGCGTTTTCCGTGGCCTCGGGTGTGGATTCGCGGGTCATCCTTGATTTACCCGGTGCGGAAACCTTGCTGGGGCGCGGTGATATGCTCTTCCTAAATCCCGAAGTGGGCATACCGGTGCGCGCGCAGGGAGTTCTGGTTACCGACCAGGAGATCGAGCGTGTCATTTCCCATTGGCAAAAGACAGTACCCCACAAGGATTCCCGTTCTCCCTGGGAATCCTTGCTAAATGAAACCACCGACGAAGGCAGCGATGATGTTTTAATTGAGCAGGCAATATCGGTGCTCAAGAAAGAACGGCGCGCAAGTGCTTCCATGCTGCAGCGTCGGCTGAGAATTGGGTATCCGCGAGCAGCACGCTTGCTGGATCAATTGGAAGAAACGGGAGTGGTGGGACCTTCCACAGGGGGAGGGCGCGACCGGACGGTATTAATTGAACCAGACGAGGAAAACGGAACCGTCCCCGCAGGTGATGATACCTAGTATGGTATGATTGCCCAGTTTAAATTCCCCCGATTAAAGGAAAACCTTTGACCAATCCTTCTGAAAATAAAAAAGCGACTTTTACTGATAAGATGCGGGTTTGGTTTCGCTGGTTTTTGGACCCAATTGCTGGATTCCTAAATCGATTCGGAATACGACCAAACACTGTTACCTTGTTTGGGTTATTGGGAACCATCGGGTGTGCCGTGCTTATTGCTTTCGGTCACATGACCTGGGCTGGAATCCTGATGTTGATCATGGGGCCGGTGGATGCCATGGATGGTGTGCTGGCCCGGCTACGAAACGAAGCCAGCGACTGGGGGGCATTTGTGGATGCGGTCACTGACCGTTATTCAGAACTTTTCCTTTTTCTTGGATTCCTTGTACACTATTTAATTCTGGGTTATAAACCCGGGGTGATATTGGCTTACCTGGCAGCTGCCGGGTCAGTCCTTGTTTCGTATATCAAGGCACGAGCTGATGCATTAAAATTGGATGCCAATGTAGGACTTTTAACCCGCATGGAGCGGTTAATCGTGATAATTCCCGGTCTGATCTTCAACCTGCCAATGGCAGTGTTGGTCATTGTTGCCGTCCTGGCAAATCTGACAGCCCTTCAGCGAATTTTTCAAGTGCGGAGAGATGCTCACCAGCGCATGTCTCAATCCAAGGAGTAGGCCATGCAAACCCCACCCAACGGTTTTGATATTCCCATCCCCTTTTTGCACCAATCCTTCCACATTTACTTTTACGGGATTTTGATCACTCTTGGTGTGGTTGCAGCCACTTTCCTGGGTCAGGCAGAGGCCAAGAGGCGGGGGATGAATCCTGAATATATTTGGGACGCATTATTTTGGGTTGTCCTGGCAGGAATTGTTGGGTCACGCATCTGGCATATTTTTACCCCACCCCCCAGCATGCTGATCATGGATGTCACCACCGGTAAAATGGTCAACCCCTATTTCGCCGGCGGTTATCCACAAATATTGGATATCATCAACATCCGCAAAGGTGGGCTGGGAATCCCCGGGGCAGTGATCGGCGGGGCACTGGCATTATGGATATATTGCCGCAAGAAGCGCATCTCGTTTCTGACCTGGGCGGATGTGATTGCTCCCGGAGTCGCCCTGGCACAAGCCATCGGTCGATGGGGCAATTTCTTCAACCAGGAACTTTACGGGTTACCCACCAACCTCCCCTGGAAAATATATATTGCTCCACCGCGCGTGCCGGGTTTTGAGCAGTTCAATTATTTCCACCCGCTTTTTTTCTATGAATCCTTGTGGAATGTAGTCAACATGGCCTTGCTGCTTTGGCTTGCACGCCGATTTGAAAAATGGTTAAAACCAGGCGATATCTTCTTAATTTACATGATAATGTACTCCATTGGAAGATTCAGCCTCGATTTCCTGCGTCTGGATGCGGCATTGGTGGCGGGAATTAACTTCAACCAGACCTTTGTGGTCATCGTGGCGATTGTGGCAGGTGTTGTCATATTCCTGAATCACCGTCCCCGCCGTGCCTGAACCTCGATGATCCATACCGAAGACCTTAGTAAACAATTCGACGATTTTTGGGCGGTGGATGGTGTCAGCCAGGATGTATTTCCGGGGCAAGTGCTTGCATTGCTTGGCCAAAATGGAGCCGGGAAAACCACCACCATCCGGATGCTGACCTCGGTACTAACCCCCACCCGGGGCAGGGCCAGCATTGCCGGGTTCGACGTTGTTAAATATCCGAATAAAGTTCGAGCTTCGGTGGGGGTGTTGACTGAACAGCACGGGCTTTACCTGCGGATGACCGGTTTGGAATACCTGGATTTTTTTGGAAAGGTCTATCGCCTGGAACCAGGTGTACGCCAAAAGCGAAGCCGTGAATTAATGGAGTATTTCGGGCTGGCAGAAGTCGCCAACCATCCCATGGGTCAATATTCAAAAGGCATGCGCCAGAAGCTGGCGCTAGCACGCACCTTGATCCACGAACCGCCAGTTTTATTGCTGGATGAACCCACCTCAGCCATGGATCCAGAATCCGCATCTTTGGTGAGAAAGGCAATCGCCAGTTTGCGCACGGAACAGCGTACCATTGTTATTTGCACCCACAACCTTGTCGAGGCGGAAATGCTGGCAAATCGAATAGCCATCATTTACCGGGGGAGAATATTAATAAGTGGGTCGGTTGATGAACTAAAACGGAAGCTACTGGGACCCTCCGAGTTTGAAGTCCAGTTACAGGGCAAATGGCCAACTCGAACCATAAAATTGCCAACTGGGGTCATTCCAATCAAAGCGGGTGAAAATGGACCACGGTTTCGAGTTGATGATCCCCAGTCTGCAAATCCAATTCTGCTTAAAGAGTTAATGAAACATGGAGCAAAGGTGGTATCGCTGCAGGAATTACCCCGCACACTGGAACAGGTTTACCTGGCAGCCATGGCGCAGGTGAATCATGCCTGAGAGCAGGGGCGATGAACTGCGCATGGTTTGGCTTGTAGCCTGGCGCGAGCTCCGTGATCAACTGCGTGATTGGCGCATCATTTTCCCGATGGTTGTGCTGACATTGATTTTGCCCTTCCTGGCCGATTTGGGTGCCCAGGCGGCAATTAATTTCACAACCAAATATGGGACACCCCTGGTTGCTGAAAGGCTGGTGCCCTTCCTTCTCATGGTAGTGGGTTATTTTCCGATCACGATCTCGCTGGTGATTGCCCTGGAGTCGTTTGTAGGTGAGAAAGAGAGGGGGACGATCGAACCGCTCCTGGTCAGCCCGTTAAAGGACTGGCAGCTTTTTACAGGCAAATTGATCGCCGGGACCGCTGCTCCCCTGGTGACTTCCTACCTGGGGATCTCGGTATACATGGTCGGTCTGATATTTCAACACATCCCATTCCCCCATTTCAATCGAATGATGCAAACCCTGAGCCTTACCACGGTTCAGGCGCTGCTAATGGTCAGCGGGGCCATCCTAATATCCACCCAGGCAACCTCGGTACGGGCAGCAAACCTCATGGCTTCGTTCATAGTGATCCCGATGGCAATCCTCATCCAGGGTGAAAGCATCATGTTGTTCTGGGGAAATGACCATGTTCTGTGGCTGGCAGTGGTGGGAGTGTCAATCCTGACACTTTTATTGGCGCGCGTTGGGATTGCACATTTCCAGCGAGAATCCCTGCTGGGTCGGGAAATTGATGTTCTCAATTTACGCTGGATCGGTCGGACTTTCTGGAAGGGATTCAAGGGAGATGCACGAACACTTTCAGGCTGGTTCCGGGGTGAGCTGCTGAAAACACTGCAGAAGCAGATCCCTGCAATATTCATGACAGTTGGCATTGGTATAATTGCAGCCCTGGCAGGCTTTGGTTGGGTCGCTTCACACTCCGCTGAAGTGGCTGGGCAATATGAAGCGGGTGGTTTTTCAAGAATTCTATCTTCGGGAATAGGTGTACCGATTGCCGCCTCCGGGTTATCTTTTCCATCGATCCTGGGTCATAATATTCAAGCGATTGTCATTATTCTTCTATCAGGTTTGTTTTCCTTCGGCGTCCTAGGTGCACTTGTTTACGTGGTGAATATGGGTGTTATTGGAGCAGTCCTTGCGATAATCCGGATAGTAGGAGGCTCTCCAATAAAAATGAGCATTTATGGAATCCTCCCGCACGGTATTTTCGAAATCCCGGCGCTGATATTGGCCAGTGCTGCGATTCTTTATATAGGGGTAATGCTGGTGACACCACGTCCTCAGCGAACCCTGGGAGAAGTCCTTATCGAGGCGCTCGCAGATTGGGCGAAGATTGGTTTGGGGCTGGTGCTACCGTTATTGACAATAGCCGCAGTGATAGAAACCTGGGTCACTCCCATCCTGTTATTATCTGTTGTTAAATAAGGGGGTATATAAACAAAAAAAAGTGCCCGATTATTCGCATCGGGCTTGGGTCAAGTTACCATCCATGGATGAATTGTTCCCACTCAGCGTTTTCCTCCAGATGTCGTCCGAAGATATAATAAGCACTGGCAGGAGGTTCCTTCGGTGGATGTAAAAGGATCATTTGAACTTCTGCCAATTTTCGTCCACCTTTGCGATGGTTGCAGTTTGGACAGGCAGCAACGACATTTGTCCACAAGTGTTCTCCCCCCAGGTGTTTGGGCCAAACATGGTCAACGGTCAGGTTGTTGGAATGCCGCCCACAATACTGGCATGTATACCGGTCCCTGCGAAAGACCTCCCGGCGGGTCAACTTGACCTGAAGGCGGGGACGGTGAATCATCTGTTCCAACCGGATGACAGAAGGAATTGGAATTTCCCGCCTGACAGTTTGAATATAACCACGCCCATTCATGACCAGATCAGCCTTCCCAAGAAGGATCAGGCCAACTGCGCGGCGGGTGTTACAGACGTTAATCGGTTCAAAATTGGCGTTAAGTACAAGTACTGGCGCGTTCATAGCGCCTCCACATTGGCGTGAATTATACTCCACACCTGAATGGTTTTATGAAAGGAATCTACTATGCGTATACTCATTTTCGGTGGGTCAGGATTTATAGGGCAGGCTTTGACGGTATCCATGTTAGCGGAGGGGCATCAGGTTGGAATAGTAACCCGAAATGTTCACACAAACAGGTTAATCGAGGGGGCATATCCAGTGGGATGGGATGGACTGACTACAACCGGATGGGGAGAAAAACTCTCCGCAATAGATGCGGTTATTAATCTGGCTGGTGAGAGCCTTGGAGCGGGATACTGGACCAGGGCGAAGAAATCTCGAATTCTTTCCAGCCGGGTAAATGCCGGGAAGGCGATAACAGTGGCGATCCGGCAAGCCGATCCACGACCTCAAGTTTTGATCCAGGCATCAGCAGTGGGAATTTATGGTCCGCTAGGCACCCAACCGATAACCGAAGAATCAGCCCCCGGACAAGGCTTCCAAGCAGAAGTTTGCAAATCCTGGGAAGCCTCCACCCAACCTGTCGAGGATTTGGGTGTAAGGCGGGTCGTCATTCGCACTGGTGTGGTTTTATCAAAATCCAAAGGTGCCTTACCGCGCATCATACTGCCTTTCTTGTTGTATGCCGGTGGTCCCTTGGGGAATGGCATGCAAGGCTTTCCCTGGATTCACCCTGTTGATGAGGTGGCTGCAATTCGTTTCTTGTTGGAGAATGACAAGGCGCGCGGCGTTTTCAATTTATGCGCACCCGAACCTCTCTCCAATTCAGACTTCGGTCGGATTCTGGCAAAAGAATTGCATCGCCCGTTTTGGCTGCAGGTTCCAGGAATTGCTTTACGACTGCTGCTGGGAGAAATGTCAACGCTGGTCTTGGAAGGGCAATACATGCTTCCAAAACGACTGCAAGATCTCGGATTCCATTTCCATTTTCCTAACGCCGAAGCTGCACTGCATGATCTCCTGGCAAGCAAATGATTTATTCTCCGCCTAGAAAATCGCTCCACCCTAGACGGAATAGTATGGGCAAGGTAGAATATAGCCCGCTGGAATTGGGGGCTCGTCTAACGGCAGGACGGCTGTCTCTGGAACAGTTAGTAATGGTTCGAATCCATTGCCCCCAGC
>DBFP01000014.1 GCA_002294405.1 Anaerolineales bacterium UBA877
AAAATGGTTAGCTGAGCCTCTTCAGTACTCTGCCGAAAGACGATTCCATGTACCCAATCTCTCTAATTGGAGGAATTCTTATCTCGAGTCCCTTATGTTCTTATTTCCGAGACTTCTTTTACCATGGACCTGAAATCGCCCAGAATCTTTTCTACACCTTAAAAAAATCGATCGCTAAATAAATCCGACACTGATTTTCCTGCTCTATCTTAGTAAACAAAACTAACATCTCATTGAATGCACATATTCATCATGAAAGAATATTTCTCATTCGCTCCTGTTGTATAAAAACATTCAAATCAGGCATCTCCCGCTTCCATATCTTGATCACGATGATTATCTCTCCAGAGCCCCAACCTCCAACGATGATAAAGTGGAGTATACTGATTTTAATAGGTTATACGTTTACGGTTGGAAGATTCATTTCTGCCGCGTGCGTACCTCGGCGACACCATCGGATCATTTCACTACACTGCCATATTTCTCTCGCATCCGCGAGATGATTTCCCCACTCACTTACATTATTGATGGTTGCCTTATTTCGGTCGCTTGAATATTCCAATACGTAATACGGCAAAATCTAGCAGGTTGACCGAATTGAAAGGATTAACCATGTTCAATCCTATTCTAGTTCCGTTGGATGGTTCTCACCTCGCTGAGTGCGTAATTCCCCACGTGGATGCTATTGCCCGTTGTTTTAACTCAGAGATTACCCTGCTTCGTATGCTTGAAAAGAATCAAGGCGGCACCCCGGGACAATTGTTTGATTTGGTTAATTGGCAAATTAATAAAACAAAGACGAACCTCTATCTGGAAAAGACACAGGTACGGTTACAAGAAGCTGGGCTTCGGGTGCGGACGATGGTGTTGGAGGGGTTGGTGGCGGAAGGAATCATAGAATATGCCCAAAAACTGGGGATGAAATTGATAATTTTGAGCAGCCATGGGCGTAGTGGGTTGACCCAATGGGGGATCAGCAGCATTGCGCAAAAAATCATTTTGAGCGCGCCAAGCTCGCTGCTCATCGTTAGGGCGCATCAAATTGGGGATCACCCGGGAGAAATATCTGAAACGCCGGTTTACCAGCATATCCTCGTGCCTTTGGATGGTTCCCAGCGGGCGGAAAATGTTTTACCGGTCATCACGCAATTAGCACGTTTTCATAAGCTTCAGGTTCATCTTGTGCAAGTTGTACAAACACCGGAAATGGCACGCCAAATGCCGCTGGCACGTGAAGATATAGATTTGGCTGACCAGATGGTGACCCGTAATCGAGACGAAGCCGGGAATTATTTGGAACAGGTAAAGTCGCGTTCCTATTTGGAAGGCATTAACGTTCAAACTCATCTTATTACCAGTGACAATGTCGCTAGTGCCCTTCATCAACTGGGGGAGCAGGAAAATATCGATATGGTCACCCTAAGTGCGCATGGTTATACGGGGAATCTGCAATGGCCCTACGGTAGCATGGTAAACAATTTCATCCTGTACGGCAAAGCACCCCTTCTGATCGTGCAGGACATGCCCGCCAAACATGAGCAAAAACCGCTCGAAATGCTATCAAAAGACCGCATAGAGCTATAACCCATGCAGATTGCATCGCAGCTCAATCTCTCCGCACCAACTATTTCAGATTCAGAAAGACAATTGAGAGAATTTGCGCACGCGCTGGCGAAAACGCACAGGGTGGAAAGAGCCTATATTAAAAAATCCACCCTGATGAAGCACCTGAAAAGCTGGGAACAGGCTCTGCGGAATGCCAATGCCATCTTCAAGGTCGCAACCTCAGCGGACATGTCAGTGTCCCGCGCAAGCGAATGGATGCTGGATAATTTTTACGTCGTCTCACAAACCTTTCGCCAAATTGAAGAAGACCTGCCAACCACGTATTTAAACCAATTGCCAAGACTGGACGGGACTGCGTTAAAGGGACTTCCGCGAGTATTTTCACTGGCATGGGAATGGATCGGATACAGCCAGAGCCGACTCGACCTGACCCAGGCTGCGGAGTTTGTGCAAGAGTACCAGAAGGTTACACCCCTGACAATTGGAGAACTTTGGGCAATCCCTAGCATGCTGCGAATCGGGATTTTGGAACGGCTCATTTACGCAAGTTCCGAACTGACCGGGTTAGAGGCGCCGAAAAGCCTGAGCCCAGTGTCTGCTCCGGAGCTCTTTGGAGAATCCTTAAGCCAGTTCGCATCCCCAGTGTTGCCAAATGATATCATTATCAGCAATTGTTACATCAGCCTGCGCCTGCTCTCTGCCACAGATTGGAAAGACTTCTTTGAACAGACCAGCCGGGTGGAACGTATTTTGCGGAACGACCCGGCGCAGGTATATGCGGGTATGGATTTTAACACCCGCAACAGTTATCGCAGTGTCATCGAGGAACTGGCGCGCCACTCACCCTTCAGCGAAGAGGAAGTGGCGCTCGCTGCAGTTGAATTCGCTCGAAACGAATTCGCGCCCGGTACCACTGTGGAGATCCCGGTACTAGTACGGGACGAGGCAGTCCCAGTCTACGCCGAGGAGACAAAAAACAACCCAAATAACAAAATTCCCTGGCGCAAGGGGCATGTCGGATATTTCCTGGTGGATGCGGGTCGTACGACGCTCGAAAAAAAACTGCGCTACAGGCCAGAATTTAGCGTGCGCGTACGGCGTGCCATTCTGGGGTTCCCCACCGCAACCTACCTGGGGAGTATTGCCGTCCTTTCGGTGCTTTTTATTTCGGGGCTGCTAATCTACGCAGCAATTTCGGGTGGCTCGCCTGCTCAACTCATCCTTGCCGGGGTGTTGGGGTTCGGATTGGCTTTGGAGAGTGCCATCACACTGGTGCACTGGATTGTGACCCACCGCATCAAACCCCAAAGCCTGCCGCGCATGGATTTTTCNNCCATCTCCTGCAAGAGTTGGAACTTTATTATTTATCCAATCCAGATCCTCAATTGACCTTTGCCCTACTGACCGATTTCGGGGATGCTCCTGCACAGAACATGCCGGAAGATGAACCGCTGCTGGTGCTGGCAAGTACCGGCATCGAAAACCTCAATAAAAAGTACAACCAGGCATGCCCCTTTTATCTATTTCACCGATCGCGCGAGTGGAATCCATCGGAAGGGGTCTGGATGGGCTGGGAGCGCAAGCGCGGAAAACTGGCGGATTTTAATCGCCTGCTGCTAAGCCAGGGTTTAGCATCCTACCCGACCCAGGTTGGGGACGCGAGTATATTTCGGAGTAGTGCCGGTTCCAGCACGGGAATAGATGGTCCCGGTTCGAGCGAAGTCGTCCCGGTTCCAACTGGAAACACGGGTCCTGTCATTAAATATGTCATCACGCTGGATGCGGATACTTCCCTGCCGCAGGGCAGCGCCAACCGGCTGGTCGCCACCCTGGCACATCCGCTGAACCATGCCGAGTTTGCCGCAGATGGGCACTCGGTCGTTGCTGGTTATACCGTACTGCAACCGCGCGTGGCAATCAAACCCACCAGCGCGAACCGTTCACCCTTTTCGCAAATATATAGCGGGAATGCCGGTTTTGATTTGTACTCCTTTGCCGTGTCGGACGTATACCAAGATCTATTTGGTGAAGGTAGTTATGTTGGCAAAGGGATCTACGATGTGGCGGCTTTCGAACGCAGTCTGGAAGGTCAGATCCGAGAGAATACCCTCCTCAGTCACGACCTGTTCGAAGGGATTTATGGACGCGCAGCGCTGGTCACAGACATCGTCCTGTACGAGGAATATCCATCCCGCTATCTGGGGTATGCCCGCCGCCTGCGCCGGTGGATTCGCGGCGATTGGCAGCTACTGCCGTGGTTATTTCCCGTCGTCCGCACCGAAAAAGGGATGGCACCCAACCGATTGTCAACCATCAACAAATGGAAAATATTTGACAACCTGCGGCGCAGCCTTCTGCCGCTGATGTTGCTGGCGCTGCTCGCGGCGGGCTGGTTGTTCATGCCCGGCGAGCCATGGGTCTGGACTCTATTGGTGCTGCTGCCTTCCGCCATGACCGTTGCGTTGCACACTTTGCAACAGGGCAGACACAATTTTGGGCGGCTGAACCTTAAGCAGGTTTTCGAACCAACCCGGTCCCCGTTTGTCCGCTGGGTACTATCTGTTCTTTTTCTACCATACGAAGCGCTGCTCATGCTGGGGGCAATTGGGATCACATTGACCCGGCTGCTGGTTGCGCGTAAGAACCTGTTGCAATGGACAACAGCAGCAAAAACAGCGCGTTCGTTCGGCTCGAATTTGCATTACGAAACCTGGGGCGAAATGTCAGTGTCTTTGGCTTTGACTGTTCTTCTTGGGATAAGTATCGCCATATTCAAACCGATTGCTCTTTATGTGGCAATCCCCTTCCTGATTGCCTGGATCATTGCTCCCCAAATTGCCGACGTGATCAGCCGCCCTATTACTCACTCCCCCTCGCCACTCACGGAGATTCAGCGCAAACAAGTCCTCCGTCTGGCGAGGCGCACCTGGGCATATTTTGAGCAATTTGTAGGTCCCGATGACCACTGGCTGCCCCCAGATCATTTTCAGGAGTCGCCGCGCGGCAATGTGGCCCACTACACGACGCCAACCAATATTGGCCTGTACCTGGTGTCCACGTTATCTGCATACGAATTGGGTTACCTGGGCCTGTCCGAACTGGCAGTCCGATTACGTGTAACCTTTGAAAGCCTGGAGAAGCTGGAACATTACCGCGGGCACCTGCTTAACTGGTATGACTCGCAGTCACTGGAAGCGCTTCCGCCCCGCTACATCTCCACGGTGGATAGTGGCAACCTGGCAGCCAGCCTGATCACGGTTAAACAGGGATGCCTGGCACTGATGGATGCGCCCATTCTGGGTGACAAGCAGTGGCAGGGTTTGCTTGCAATCCTGGATATCCTGGCAGAAGCGCTACAAGCGCTGGAAAAAAACAACCCGGATACCTCTGTTGAATCATTTGAAGTCGAATTGACCAGTATTTACGAGCGCCTCAGCACGATTAAGAACCAACCTGCCGAGTGGACAAATACACTTGGTTGGCTCTCAGGAGAAGGGTGGGAACGAGTCTCGCATCGGTTGATGGATCTGCTCGAAAGCCATCCCAATCTACAGGCTGAATCCCTGTCAGAACTCCAACTCTATCTCAATTTAATGCACCACCAACTGGAAGACATGCAACGCAGTTTGGATTTGTTCGCTCCTTGGCTAAGCCGTCTGGGTGGCGTGCCCGAGTCCCGTATGCAACCAGGGACCACTCTGCCTTTTATGCAAACACCCGCTTGGCAGGAGTTTCGCGACAGCCTGCCCATTAAATTGCCCTCACTTGGACAAGCAGCAGAGGTGTATGACCACATCCTGACGGAATTGAAACTCTTCCAAGAAAAACTGAAGGATCGGGTGATCCTGGTTCCTGCACGGGATGAGGTAATCCCGGCTCCGACAGGAGATGAAGCCGCTCAAGCATGGTGTCGAAAATTGAAGCTTGATTTATTGTCGGCACGTACAGCAGTAATGCGCCTGTTGACAAGTTTTCAAGGCATTGCAGAGCAGACGAATGCCGCGGTAACTGGTATGGATTTCCACTTTTTATTTGATGAGCACCGACAGGTGTTCCACATCGGCTATAACGCCAGCACCGAACAGCTTGACCCGAGTTATTATGATCTGCTGGCTTCCGAAGCCCGGGTTGCCAGCCTGATAGCGATTGCCAAAGGGGATGTACCGCAGAGTCACTGGCTTCATCTGGGGCGACCTGTGACGATAGTGAACGGCAAACAGGTCCTGCTCTCCTGGAGCGGCACCATGTTTGAATATCTCATGCCAGCCCTATTTACCAAAAACTATGCCGGTACTTTCCTCTCGGATAGCTGTTACGCGGCGCTCGAGGCGCAGATTAGTTACGGGCAGGAGAAGCAAGTACCCTGGGGTATTTCAGAATCAGGCTACTTTGCCTTTGATGTAAACCTGAATTACCAGTACCGGGCTTTTGGAGTGCCTGACCTAGGTTACAAACGCGATCTTCCTGGTGAATTGGTGGTAGCTCCCTATGCGTCCCTGATGGGACTTTCGCTGCAACCGCGGGCAGTTTTGGAAAACATGACACACCTGGAGCAATTGAATATGCTTGGGCGCTACGGCTTTTATGACGCGCTCGATTTCACCAAAACGCGCTTGCCAGCTGGAGAAGCACATGCCACTGTGCAATCCTACATGACACACCACCAAGGAATGATCCTGTTGGCGACTTGCAACTATCTGTCTGATGATGTGATGGTGCAGCGTTTCCACTCCGACGAGCGGATCCAGAGCGTGGAACTGCTGCTTCAGGAGAAAATTCCGCAAAACCTGCCCATTGAATATCCCCATACTGATCAAGCAGCGGATTTACCCGAGAGAATCCGCTCGGTCAATAGTGCGCCCTGGCGTGTGCCAATCGATAGTCCTTTTCCGCAGGTGCATGTCCTTTCCCAGGGAGATACCAGCGTACTGATTACCAATGCTGGAGGCGGATACAGCCAGTGGCGTGAATTTGCATTGACGCGCTGGCAGGCTGACACCACCCTTGACCAGTGGGGAACATGGATTTATATCCAGGATTGTGAGAGCGGCGCCCTCTGGTCGACCACCTGCCAGCCCTTGGGCTGTGCGCCAGAACATCAGGAAGTGTTATTTTATCCACACAAGGTGGAGTTCCAACGTTCAGACAATGAAATTTCCCTTCGCACTGGAATCACAATTGGGTCCGATGGTGTCGAAATCCGGCAGGTGACCATTTTGAATGACGGTGATCGTCCTCGACGGCTAAAATTGACCAGTTATGGGGAAGTGGTATTGGAGGTGCAGGCTGCTGACCGCCGTCATCCGGCATTCAACAAACTATTTATCGAGAGTGAATATCTCCCCCAGGAGAATGCGCTCCTGTTCCAACGTCGCCTGCGCTCTGTGGACGAAAAACAAGTCGTGCTGATACATGCTCTGCTTGTTGAAGCTGGACGTAAAACAACCGGCGACCACTCGAGGGACCGTGCTCAATTTTTGGGCAGATCCCAAACAGCGCGAACCCCGTTATGGCTGCAAAATACCAACCACAACCCTTCGGGCATTAATGGAGGGACGCTTGACCCAATCATGTCGCTGACACAGGAAATTGACCTGCAGCCGCATGAAAGAACCAGCGTCACCTTACTGACTCTGGCAGCCCCTTCCCGCCTCGAAGCGATGGAAAAGCTGTTCCATTACCAGAGCGGACTTGCCATCCAGCATGCTTTTAATGAAGCTCAAGCCCGCGGCGAACTTGAACTGATTGAACAAGGACTGAACGCATCCTTTCTCGAAAATATCCAGCGACTTTTATCCGCCCTGCTTTATCCGGTGGGGGTATTGCGCTCCGCACCGCACATCCTGGCTCAAAACAAGCTGGGACAGGCCGGTTTGTGGGGGTTCGGCATCCCGGGTGATTACCCCATTTTGTTGGTGCGCATCCGTGACGGCGAATCGCCCTTGTTGTCTGAAGCCCTGCAAGCTTATAACTATTGGCGCAACCATCATGTCTCGGTCAACCTGGTTATTCTCAATGAGCAGGATACCGGTTATGCCATCGATTTGCATAACACCATTCAGCGCCAGATTGTACGCATGGGTGCGGATGGCTGGTTGAACCAGCGCGATGGCATTTTTATCCTGCGCACCGACCAGCTTCAACAAGCAGAAAAGATTCTGCTTGAAACAGTAGCGGGTGTCATTTTGGATGAAAATAACGGAACGCTGGCTGAACATGCCCAGCGTTTAACTGCCCAGCCAACCCGCCTGCCGGGGTTCACCCTGTCCCTCCCACAGGCGCATGACCCCGAACCGACACCGCCACTCCCACTCCCAGACAATCTGTTAATGGACAACGGATTCGGTGGATTCAGTCGTGATGGTCGGGAATACATCATACATCTAAAGCCGGGTCAGCACACGCCACACCCGTGGGTTAATGTCATTGCCAACCCGCAATTCGGCTTCCTAGTTTCCGAAACAGGTTCAGGCTGCACCTGGGCAGAGAACAGCGGTGAGAACCGCCTGACTCCCTGGCGCAACGACCCGGTCACTGATTTGCCGGGCGAAGCGCTCTACCTGCGTGATGAGGAAACCGGGCTGGTCTGGAGCCCGATGCTCATGCCTGCCGGGGCAGAAACAGTGCATGTGATCCATCATGGGGCAGGCTATTCGATTTTTGAGAGTCAGAGCCACGGTTTGAATCAAACCTTGCGCTTGTTTGCAGCCTCCGATAAACCGGTAAAAATTGCTCACCTGCGCTTTCAAAATCTCTGGCAGCGTCCGCGCCGCATCACTGCAACCTACTACGCTGAATGGGTACTCGGTACAACGCGGGACACGAATCAGGCTCACATAATGCCGGAGTTCGACCCGGATAAGCATGCTTTGCTTGCCACCAATCGCTTTAACAGTGAATTCGGCGAGCGTGTGGCATTTCTGGCTGCCAATAAAAAACCGCATGGCGTGACCACAGACCGGACCGAGTTCTTGGGGCGATTTGGCAGCCTGCAAGCTCCAGCCGCCCTCGGGCGCATCGGGTTGGCAAGCGCGGTGAATGCCGGGCTGGATCCGTGCGCCGCCATCCAACTGCATGTTGACCTGGCACCCGGTGCTGCGGAGGAAGTCTTCTTCTTGATCGGAGAGGGGGCAAACCGGGCTGAAAGCCTGGCAATGATTGGGCAGGTTCAGGAACAGGGACAGATTGAATCACTCTGGAAGGCTGTCCAGAAGCAATGGGATGATCTCCTGAACGCCATAACGGTTGAAACACCCGACCCGGGCATGGATTTAATGCTCAACCGCTGGCTGCTCTATCAGACAATCAGCTGCCGCTTGTGGGGTCGCTCAGCGTTGTACCAATCCAGTGGAGCCTTCGGGTTTCGGGACCAGCTTCAGGATGTGCTGGCCTTGCTTCATGCACGACCAGCTTTGGCGCGTGAACAGATACTGAACGCCGCACAACGGCAATTTGAGGCAGGCGACGTACTCCACTGGTGGCATCCGCCTTCCGGGCGAGGGGTGCGTACACATTTTTCGGACGATATGCTCTGGCTGCCGTACGTTACTTCGGAGTATGTTGCTGCCAGCGGAGATACCTCCATCCTTGGTGAGAAAATCCCCTTCCTGGTTGCAGAACAGTTCAAGCCGGAGGAAGCTGAGCGTTATGGTCAATACAAATCCACCGCTGAGGGGTATTCACTTTATGAACATTGCCGCCGGGCCATTGAAAAAGGAAGCACATCCGGTGCACACGGCTTGCCACTGATGGGGGCGGGAGATTGGAATGATGGGATGAACCGGGTGGGTGTGGCTGGGAGCGGAGAGAGCGTGTGGTTGGGCTGGTTCCTAAACGCCACCTTGAGGCGTTTTAGCTCGCTTTGTGAGCTGATGAAGGATGACCCGGAACCGTACCGCCAGCAGGCAGCCTACCTGGCTCGGGCTTTGGAACTGCACGCTTGGGATGGCAACTGGTATTTGCGTGCCTTCTACGATGACGGCAGTCGCCTGGGTTCAAACGAAAACAAAGAATGCCGGATCGATTCAATTGCTCAATCCTGGGCGGTACTGTCGCAAGCTGCCGATCCGCTTCGGGCGGCTCAGGCAATGGAATCCGTCAATCGACTCTTGGTGCGGGAGGCTGATCAGTTGATCCTCTTGCTTACACCGCCCTTCAATGATACGGCAAACGATCCCGGCTACATCCGGGGCTATCCTNNATGTTGAACCCTGTCTATCATGCTGATACGCCCAAAAAAACACAGCGCTATATGGTTGAGCCTTATGGGATCGCTGCAGACATCTATAGCCAACCCCCACAAACCGGAACCGGCGGCTGGACATGGTACACCGGATCATCCGGTTGGATGTACCGTCTTGGCCTTGAGGCCATCCTGGGCATTACCCGTTTGGGCAAGACGCTCAATATAAATCCATGCATTCCCAAGAATTGGCCGGAATTTAAAGTGGATTATCGTTTTGGAATCACACATTATAAGATCACTGTGGAAAATCCGAATGGCATCAATCATGGCATCCGCCAGATTTTGCTGGATGGAATTTTGATGGCCGGCAGCTTAATTCCGTTGGTGGAGGATGGTCAGCTGCATGAGGTGCGGGTTGTGATGGGATGAATTTATTTCAGTTCAATTATTTTTTAAGGATGGTTCGATAATCATGGTATTTTTTATTCGTAACCATTGTTTTTTCCCTGGCGAATTTCATCCCCTTGAGCTGAGGCGGCCTCAAGCTGCCATCAACCACACACTTGCACAGCACTGCGTTTTGTGCAGTGCAGGTGTCGGCGGCATGTGAAGCCGATGCTGGGGGCTATCAACAAACGGCTTAAAAAGACAAATTGTAAATAACGCTTTTAGCAACCAAGGGCTTACCTTTTTACGTCAATCCATTGAACGGTTAGAAAGAAAGTATATTGGCTGCCTTCGGTAATATTTATCGAGGTCAAGTCAACACTTGGGCGACCAATGTCCTTGCTACCCACTTTATGAAGCAATATTACGAAAAATTTTGGGTATGATTTTTTACCACTTCATTGATCGAATGTGGAATTCGTGATGCTATTGTCGATAGATGGATTTCTGAGGAGTTTCATAGGAGAACCTATCATTTGTGAGAAAAAAACATAACCAGAGATAGGTTCACTGGCAGTTGGTTTATGCTATGCTATGAACATAATACAAGTTAATTTTTGCGCCAAGTTTTCTGTGCAAGCCATTTATCCAATAGATAATGCGAGAAGGCAGCCATGAACCTCTTTCGTCAACTTCGCTGGAAATTGACCCTCAACTACACCATCGTAACGGTGAGTGCATTTCTTGTGGTCATTCTGATCCTGGTGGGGGTTGTTTTACCAAGCATATTTGTGCAAACCAATATTGTAGATCCTGAGGGCTTACTTAGGATTTTACAGAGGACCAATGGTCCCTTGATGAGTCATATAGCTTCTCAATCACCAGTGGATACAGAATTAATTAATATACTCATAAACGGATCTGATGATCAGATCACAAGTTTCGATTTTCTTCGCATTGGTTCTATACAGTTAACTATTCGGACAATGGCTTCATTTCGCTTTTTAGTCATTGGACCGGATGGAATCTTGTTGGGAAAAACTGATACCGGTTTTCCCGCCAACTTTGTAATCGGAAAACCACTCGATCTTAAGCAGGTACCAGGTTTGGAGGCGCCCTTTAATGCCGCGCTTGCGAACGAAAAAGATATAAGCCACTTGTACACCATATATGAACCCAATAAACGGTATGTTTTGGCAATCCCGGTAACCAAAAAAACCAGTGAGGGTGAAAACCAGGTTGTGGGGGTCTTTGTGGTATTTATCGATAATGTTCCCACCCAGACGGATGTTCCCTCGCACATCCTGAATATTGCTGCCAGAAGCCTGCTGATCTTTCTGCTTGGTATCGGGATCATGGGCACCATCTTCGGAGCCTTCTTTGCACGTGGGTTATCCTCCCGCTTCAGGCGATTGTCTACCACCATAGATGCCTGGAGCGAAGGTGATTTCTCAATGTTTATTGATGACACAGCCGGAGATGAGATTTCCCAATTCGCGCAGCATTTGAACAATATGGCCAAACAATTACAAAGCTTGCTTCACAGACGACAAGAAATGGCAGTCTCTGAAGAGCGTAACCGGCTGGCGCGAGATCTCCACGACAGTGCCAAGCAAATGGCTCTGGCAGCTTCCTTTCAATTGGGCACTGCCCTCACGTTATATGACCGCGATCCACAGATCGCAAAAAAACATCTTGTGGAAGCTGATGCCCTGGTTGATTCGGTTCGCAATGAGCTCACCAATCTGGTCCACAAGCTGCGACCCCAGCCAGTAGACGGGCAAGATTTTTCCGAAAACCTCAAAGAATACGTGGTGGATTGGTCCCATCGAAGTGGAATTGAGCTAGATATAGATATAAAAGGAAACGATGAACTGTCGGTAGAGACCCGGGAAGCCCTGTTTCGGATCGCTCAGGAAGCCCTGGCAAACATCGCCCGTCACAGTTCTGCCAGTCGTGCAGAGGTATCTCTGGAATATGAGACTGATGTGGTTAAAATGATCATCAAAGATAATGGCCATGGCTTTGACAAGGGCATAAAACATGGCGGGTTGGGCCTTTACTCGATGCGGGAACGGGCCGAAGCACTAGGCGGGAGTTTCACTGTTGAAAGTTCTCCAGAACAGGGTACCATCATCGCGGTAACTTTGCCGCGGTTGGTTTTATAAGGAGGCGTTATGACCAATTCATCGGATGCTATCACCGTAATGATCGTGGATGATCATGAAATGGTCCGGCAGGGCGCTTGCAGTTACCTGGAAGCCCAACCCGATATAAATGTGGTCGCACAAGCAGGGTCAGGTGAAGAGGCTGTCAGGTTGGCCAAGGAATTCATCCCGGATGTAGTTTTAATGGATCTGGTGATGCCTGGTATGGACGGCGTTGAAACCACTCGCAGGGTGAAGAACATCAGCCCGCGCACCCAGATCATAATATTGACTTCTTTCCATCAAGACGAATTTATCTTCCCGGCCCTTCAAGCAGGCGCGATCTCGTACCTGCTCAAGGACGTGAAAGCCAAAGAGCTTGTCGAAGCGATTCGCCGCGCTGCCCGGGGGGAGACCACCCTTCATCCCAGGATCGCCGCGCGCGTCATTAAAACATTCCGCGGCCTGGAACCTGAAGAATCAAATCCCTTCACTGCGCTGACTGAACGTGAGATGGAAGTGCTCAAGATGATCGCCAAAGGTTGTTCAAATGACAAGATCGCCGATCAACTGGTTATCAGTGTAGGTACTGTCAAGGGACATGTCAGCAACATCCTCAGCAAATTGCACCTGGTCGATCGTACCCAGGCGGCAGCTTATGCCTGGCAGGCAGGGATCGTCCACCGCGAATAAGGACATACAAATCAAGCTGCGTTATGGCGGGGTTGCCAGCTAACCTTTTAGAGCTGGCAACCCCGCTGTTTTTCATGCCAGGACATATCTCAAGAAGGTGGATGGATGCTGCTATGGAGGGGGTTATGTAACTCTTCAGATATGTTCGTAAATATGTCACCGGCTTACTCAAAACATCCCTTCAGGCTCGTGAGTTTCCCGTCATCACCCGTTATGATGTGATTATCAATAATCAGTTATTCCAATTACGAAAGGAGAAAGGTTATGAATATCCATACTAATTCCAAATCACCAGTGCTTCCATTTGATGAAAGGAGAAACAAAATGAATAACAAAATTTATTTCGCTCGAAAGTTGACAAACATATGGATAGGGTTTTTATTCGTCCTCCTTGTGGCCCTGGCTCTATCTTCATGTTCCACCGGAAATCGGGCAGCGAGTACCTCATGCTCCATCGATAAGCTCGTGACCATTGATGTCACAGATGCCAGGCCGCGTGAAGTCTTCGACCTGCTTTCCAAGGAGCTCAACTGCAAGATCACGGTCTATCCCTTTTTCATGCACACGGTCACAGTGCACATGAAGAATGTGCGGGCCAGTGAGATCCTTGTTGCCGTCATCCCGCAGCTTGATGCCAAATATATCTACAATGTGGGAGGGCGTCTTTCGATCATGCCTCTCACCCCAAGCGACAAGTCGAGGGCCCACGCCTTGGAGGAGCGTAACAGGATACTTCAGAGCCGTCTGCCTGAGGGCATGACCTTCGAGGATGTCCCATTGAGCACCGTGTTGAAGGAGATCTCGAAAGCCTCCGGTCTCATGATCATGCCGTGGAAGGAGGAAGGCAATCGAAAGATTACCATCGACGTGAGCGGCATGACCGTTGACGAAGCCCTCAAAGCTGTTGTGCTTTATGTGGATGGCGAGGGCGCTGTATTGATCGAACAAAAGTACTTTCTCCATCATTCTTGGGGTCAATACTGGCTCTGGGGCTATCCTCCCAGTTTCTAGAAGGTGGCATGTAGTTTTTGCTGTGGTGTTTTGGCGATGTGGAGTATTTACCAAAACGCCACAGCAAGGCCACTTAAAATCCCTTAAATGCCCATACTGTAATTATCGCGGGCATAGAGATTTGAGATTGGGTTTAACTAGAGAGTAGGGCCTAATAAGCCGAAGGATTAAAACGATAATCCCCAGGCATGGGGTTAGTGAATATGGAGCCCACTATGCTTTGCTCCGGGGTCCCGAAAGTGCCGGGATAATACGATGTCGCGAAGGCTCGAATATCATCCCCTTTCCCGTGAATCCGTGATTAATCGGGGTTCATGTTCACACGAGGAGGGTTGTAAAAATGTGCGCGCCTGAGAAACGTCTGGTTATAGCAAGATTGATGATAAAAGAACACCCCTCATCCGGGTGGGGCGAGGGGAGCTATGAGGCTAGGTTCGTGTTTTATACCGGAACTTATCTGCCCGGTCCGCGTTCCACGCGCGGTTTGGCGATGTTGACCTTGATCTCGTTTCCCGCCAGAGAATAGGCGTTGAACATGCTGATGGCCTTATCGGCTTCAGCCTGGTTCGTCATGGTTACAAAGGCAAAGCCCTTGGACAGGCCGCTATCGCGGTCCTTGACCAGGTCAACGGTGGTGACTGCCCCGGCCTGTTCGAACAGGGTCTTGATCTCGGCCTCGGTGGTTGACTTGGCCAGGTTTCCTACATAAATTCTGATTTCCATTTTCTACTGCTTTCTCCGGCTCGGCCGGAAATTGAGATGGCCGTCAGCCCACAATAATGGGTCGACGGCCAAGGTACGACAGAGAGCCAATTATCCAACTACGGTTTCAGTGTAACACACTTTCTGCTCATGGACGGGTCACTTTTACATCCGGGTCGGTGTATGCAGTGGTTAGATTCTTCTGCATCTGTTCCAGCTTCTCCACTTCCTTATAAAGTATTTCCCTGAGTTTCAATTGCCGCCCATTCGCGGCGCGCTCATGTTCTACTTCCTTTTTATATCCATCCCGAAGGCTTACCGGGTCCAGTAATAGTGCCTCCACCTTTTCCCAGAGGATAGGTTCTAGCATCCGGGCTGAATATGATATTTCGTTGCCACGCCGGGGCCTTGGTGAACCTGGTCTACTTCCCAGCAAAGACGATCGAAATGTCTGTTGTTCCGTCGGGGTTCACCAAGTAGTTGATCATGATCAGCTCGTTCCCCTTCATCCATGCCTGATCAGTGCTCCTCATCCATCCTTCGGGTGTTGCTGTCGGTGTCGCCCCGGGAGTTTTGGTGGGCACCGGGCCGCAATCCCCACCGCATTCTCCCGTTGCTCCCCCAGCAGCCAGATCGGAGTAACCGCCCGCCAGCATCTGCTTGGCATAGAAACTCGAAGTCGTGCGTACATCCGCGTCTGCGGTGTACTCCAACATCATCCCGGCAACCCAGGTGTAATCATGCCCGCCGGGGTAGAGCGGAAAGCCTTCCGGCAGGTTGGCTTGAGACAGGTCGGTGCTGGTAGCCGTCTGCGCGGGAACCGGCAGACCGATGCTGGGAACCGTCCGCGTGGAAGCCGTTAGCCCACTCGATGGGTTGGAGCTCTTGCCCGGGGTGTTTGTAATGGGTGTTGGGTTGGCTCCACTGGACGAGCCGCCGAAGCGGCAGGCGAGCACCATGAAACAGACGAGAACAAGCAGCAGGAGTACAGTCCGAACTTGACCGCGGGTGAGCTTCATGGAGCTTTCCTTTCACAGCCCGGTACCCGGGCGGTACTTATTGGGGGGTTAGCATGAGGAAGATGGATGTCTTTCCGTTGTACTCCTGGATGACGATCGTCAGCATGCGGCCCGTTATCGTCCAGGTTTGATCGATATTTCCGTTGGCTGGTGAAAGCTCGTGCAGCAGGTTCCATCCAAGCGTGGGCAACTGCTCGTGGTAGAACTTTGCCACGGCATCGGCTGGATCACTGGTTGAAACTCTTGCCCCGTTCGGCATCGTGTGCAGGTCGGTCACTCCCGGGTAGAGCGGCACATCCGCAGGCAGCCCGCTCTGCGAGGCATCGGCAGTCGGTTGTATTCCGGGAGTGGGGCTGGGAGCGGGGGTACCTGCCGGTGCCTGGGGAGCCTGGACGGAACTGCTGAGCAGTACAGCGACTTCCAGACCGCCTCCGGACTTGTCCAGGAGGATGGACAGGGTTTGATCTTCTTGCGTATACTCCAATATATGTGAATCGGTCAGCGCCGGGGTCGATGACGGTCCTACCTGCGTCCACCCGAGGGCAGGCAGCGCCTGGTTGTAAAAATCGATCACCTGCGCAACCCCGGAAGGGCTCCTGTAATCCATATACCCGCTACTGCGGTAAATATCCTGGGCGTCAGTCATGGCGGGGAAATCGACCAGCACGGGGACACAGCCCGCTGGCAGGACGACCTGATCGATGGAATTGACCGCCGTTAATTCATAGCTCAACGTCTCCGCAATTTCCGTCCCGCTGCCGGTCGGGTTGGCGGGACCCGGAATGCTCAGGGTATATTTGACGACATATCCCCCCGGCTGGGCGATCCAAACCTCACCGGAAGTGCCTTCCTCGCCGGACGACAGCCCATTCTGGTCAAAATGATAATGCAGCGTGCTCACCCCGTTCACCGTCTCGGTGCCTAATTTACTGGCGCGGGTTACCGGCAGCAGCAGGCTGACCGGCTGGGGAACGATTTTCACGGGCTGGGAATTATATTCACCCCAGCAATCCTGCCCGTCCTGGCCCAGGGAATACACAGCACTGCCCATCCTGACCGAATGCTGGAAGATATCCGCACTGCCGGTTTGCTGTTCCTGCCAGAGGGTCTCCTCATCAGTGGATTGGGTAACAAAATTGGATTCGATGTGGGATGTTCGATCGTAAGGTTTTCCATCGATAGTGCCTTGAAGTGTCAGGCCAAAGACGGCATGGTAGCTCTTAAGGCCATCGAGGCCAACCGATGGGGCGGGCAGGAGGTGATTCAGATCGGCAGATGACCCGGTCTGAATTCCGGGACCGGTGCAAGCGGAAATTGCCAGGGTCAGGGCGATCAATCCAAAGAGCAGGTGCTTGAGATGATGGGAAATGAACAGGTTCATCTGACCCTCCATACCTTCAGATACGCCTTGTAGGAAGCGGTCGACCCTCCACTCTTAAGTCTTTCTATTCCTTTTTCAAAATAATCGATCTTTATATTCCTGGCTCCGCCGAGAAGTGGAAAATCCTCTTCAATAAATGGATTCACGGAAAAACTCAAGGGGAGTGTCACGGTTTTTGTCTGGTCCCCGCAGGGAGTTGTGAAGGTCGGAGAATGATCCATCGCGGCGGATGAAAACTCAACCCTCACCAGGTCTTCTCGACTGCTTTTCACCATTTCCCCTTTGACGATAAGCGTCCCGATTCCTTCCAGACCTGTCCACACCGTTGCCGGCACATTGCAGTCTTTATTTGATGGGAACTGTAAATCATCGATATAAAGAGTTGCGAACAAGGGTTTCAGGGATTGTATGGTTTGTCCGGCGGAAAGGCCCATGACCATTTCGACTACTGCGAAAGTTTCTTCAGATTTGAAGTAATCCTGCCATTTGTAAACAATATCGCCGCTATTGGATGAATTTTTTAGCAATATGATAAGTTTATAGGAATACTGACAATCTTTCAAAACCCTGATGACCATCTTGGCAGAACCGTCGTATCCACCGTTGATGGAGGCTTCGACATTGTCAAGGCCGGGATCTTCGGCGGTATATCGGACACCCACATAGCTGGTTCCCTGCGCCCCGGTGGAAGTATCCGGGGTGACCTTTCCATGCGAGGCGAACACGTAAATTGACGGTTTTGCCGTATCTTTCTGGCCTTCATTAAGGCTGTATGACACGACAAAATTTACTGTCTGTCCAACACATACCTGGTATCCGGCAGCACCTATGGTGACATTATATTTCGTGGGGGTCGGAGTCGGAGCGGCTCCGGTGGATAAAAACAAAGCAGCTGCAGCCAGGATCGGGCAGACCAGCCGGACGAACCGATTCGTGCCAGGTTTATTCATCCCATTCTCTCCCTGATCTCTACCCAATCTTTGATATAAACGGTTGTTTGAAACAAAGATATGCCGTACTCTGAAACTTGTATTTACCCAATTGTAGAATAATGCAAATTAACTTCCCTGTCAATAATCTGATCTAATCGTTTTACGGTGTTGTTAATGTCGCAGGAACAGGTCGTGGGCTTGGGCCGATGGATGCGCTTGACATTGCCCGACCCGTCCACGGTAGTACGTAGAGCGTCTTTCCATCCCGTTAAACCAGACCGGTGTCTTCACGCTCTCGCCGCTCTTGTGGAAATCTCAAGATTGAGATATTTTTGATCTGTAAAACTGTCCAAGCGGCTCATTGGTTGACTCCTTACTCAATGAGTTTGATCTCGAGAAAAGTATCCTTCGTGCCTTTGCTGGCCCGCTGATTATCAAACATTTTTTTCATCAGGCCGTATTTTTTATCGAGCATCCGGTCGGCCTTTGCGATCACTTCCGGATCGGTGATCTCGCGCGCCTGGGCTGGAGTCCATACTCCGCTCACTTTTCCGTTCATTTTGCAGGCTGCCACGTTCACCCGTCCGTTATAGCGAATGCGCTTGACCTTGCCAGAATTTTCCACCGTGCTGACATAAAGAGTTTCGCCATCCTGTACAAACCAGACAGGCGTCCGCATGCCCTCACCGCTCTTACGAAAAGTTTCAAGGTTCAAGTATTGCTGGCGTTTGAATTGTCCCAATGCACTCATCATTTCTCCTATTTCAAACCAACCAGGAAATCCAATGTTGCCTGAACGATCTGGCTTTGCTGGTCTGCTCTTGTGATCGTAGCAGGGTTATCGCCCGACTGCGGACCATACCAACCAAATTGGGCATGATCACCGCCCTGGATGGGAACAAATATTGTGTCTGCCGGAAGTAATGGGTGCGAAGCCTCGATCTTGGCGGGTGTGGACAGGCCATCGAGCGTGCCTGATATTGATAGAACTTTCACTCCGCTTACGCTCAAATTATCACTGCCTGCGGGATAAGATGCCCATAAGACCAGTCCCTGGACGGCTCCGGGGTGTGCATGGACAAAGTTGGCTGCCATGCTGCCTCCCAGCGAATGCCCCCCAACAGCCCAGTGTTTGATCTTCGGAAATGCCGCGATCACGCTGGAAGCTGCAGCGGGATCGAAGACCGCCAGGTTGAGCGGAACGTGAACGATCACCACCAGGGTCCCCCGGGCAGCGATCTGGTGCGCAGCTGGAGCATAGGCGCGGTAATCCACCCGCCCGCCGGGATAAATAATAAAACCGGTTTCAGGCGGCGAGTTGACTGGTTCAAAGGTCAGCCATTTGCCGGTGGTGACTGAAACCTGTGTGTCAGACTGGAGAGCAGACAGTGCCTCGGGCATGGGTTTGGATGGAGTCTCCCCCCAGATCACGAATCCGCCAATGATAATGACCAACAGGGCAACAGCCCAAAGACCAAACCGCAGGAATTTACGCATTGGATTCCTCCATTCCATGAGGCTTTATCAGGATGATATGCCGATAGGCGAACCAGACAGCCCAGAGCATCAGGGCTGCGCTGACCAATCCGGGCGCCCATGCTCCCAGGTTCTGGAGCAAGAATCCGCCCGCCGAGGGCGCGATCACCCGGGTCATGCTCTCCAGGGAAGTGGAAATTCCCAGCGTCCCGCCGATCTCTGCGCGGGTCACTGATTTGGTGATGGCGCTGTTAATGACCGTGTTCAGCATTCCTCCGCCCATGGAGAGGGGCAGCAAGACTCCCAGCAGAACCGGCAGGTTCGGGGTGAGCGCCCAACCTACCAGACCGAACAGCATCAACCACATGCTGGTGATGATGATGGCGTTTTCCTGAAAACGTTTGGTGATCAGACCCACGCCCACGCCCTGGACCAGAACGGAGAGCACCCCCACGTAAGCCAATACATATCCAGTCGTCTGGGGGGTGAGGTGTAGTTTGTAGGCCGCGTATAACGAAAAGATGGATTGGAACATGGAAAATGCCAGCCCGAATAAAAAACGCACATACAGCAACGGGCCGACTTTGGGACGATTCAAAGCCTGGCTCAAAGCCTTGAGCGTGACCGGCGGTCGTTTCTGGTCGCGCATGGCAAGGCGGCGTTCGTCCGTCAGCGACTCGGGCAGGAAGAAGAAGATCGAGATCAGATTCAGGAAGGAAAGCCCCGCCGCCACCAAGGCCGGGAGGTTATACCCATATTTGCTAAGCAAACCACCGACTGCTGGTCCAATAATGAAACCGAGCCCGAAAGCCGCCCCGATCAGACCCAGGCCCCTGGCCCGGTTCTTTTCGTCAGTGATATCTGAGATGTAAGCTTGCGCCACGGTAATATTGCCGCCGGTCAACCCATCCACGCTGCGGCTCAGGAACAGGACACCCAGTACAAAGACATTGATGGCGGTCGAACCCGCCAGGCTGGCCAGGTTATGCCCGATCGGTTCGGCAAAAGCCAGCAGCAGGAAACCAATGAACGTACCAGCCACGCTAAGCAGCAGGATCAGCCGGCGTCCAAAGCGATCCGAAAGACGCCCCATCAATGGTGCACCCACCAGGGAAGCAGCTGCATATGAAGCGGTCAGCAGGCCCACTACAGCCGCGGTTGCCCCGAATTTTTCAGCATAATACGGCAAAAGCGGCAGAATCAGGCTGAAACCGAGCAGGTCGACAAAGACGACCAGAAAGATATTAATTAAACGAGCAGTTTTCACAGTTCCTCTACTTTTCCAACGGCTTAAAAGCCGAGGGGATCACCTTAACATTCATTTCAACCGGGTGGACCGGCAGGTGCAAAAGGGCGCGCAAACCCTCGCGCATAAAACCGAACATGAAAGAAATACTGGAACCAACCCGCGCCTCCAGACCGGTCTTGCCGTCAGTGGCAGAAGAAGCCAGCCAGAGAGCTTTGCGGGCAGCCACTTCAGGTTTTCTCCCGCCAGCCCGCACCAGGAAGGGCATGAAACCGCGCAGGCGCTTTTCAAAGGGTTGGAAGGTAATTACATCGGTCAGCAGGTCGGTATCCATCAGGCCGGGTTGGAGGGCGTACACTCCCACTCCGCTGTCTTTATATTCGGCAGCCATCGCCAGGGTGAAGACCCTTATCCAGGTTTTGGTCGAACCGTAGGCGTTCTGGTTCGGAACCGGCTTCTTCGACCCGGCTCCCAGCAGATTGATCAGCTTGCCAGACTTGCGCGGGAGGAAATGCCGCATGGCAACCACCGAGCCATAATAATCCCCGAACAGATTCGTCTGCAACACAGACAGGAACTGGTCGGGGGTCAGATCCAGGGTGGCGCCATAGGGACCGGCGATCCCGGCATTGTTGACCCAGATATCAAAGCCGCCATATTTCAGGATGGCGAAACGGGCCAAGTCTTCAACCTGCTGCGGGTCGGAGACATCGCAGGGGAAGGCGACCGCGTCCAGACCCTCCGACAGGAGATCGGTGGCATTCTGTTCAATGTCTTTTTGGGAGCGGGCGGAGAGCACCACCTTTGCGCCTTCCCGGGCAAAAAGGGTTGCCATGGCTTTTCCCAGTCCGCGGCTGACCCCGGTGATGACAGCGACTTTTCCATCGAGTGTTTTCATGATACTCCTATCTGGGAACGGATGTATGCACTGGTTGCATCTTTTGCCTCAGAGATCAATTGCACTGATTCCGCCGGTTGTTTGCGGAAGCGGTCGGCGATCCAGATGCCAAGCGCCACCAGCCCGGCCAGAACGAAGACCAGCAGGTATTCGATCAAAGGGATGCGCAGGATCTCATTGAGTTGCACCCAGCCGCGGCTGGAATAAACAAGTAATGTGCCGCCAACGAACAAACCGGTAAAGACCCACTTCAACCAGCGCGGCAGGCTGAGGCCGTGCATCTGGGTCAGGATGAAGATCCCGGCGAACCCGAAGGCGAACATCGGCCAGATGCCATTGCCCTGCATGATCGCCACCAATGTGCCGTGGATGGCCACTGTCACTTCCTGAACCACCATCCAGTATTTGTTGACATGGATGCGGGTCAGGAACAGGCTGCCCTGCAGGAGCAGCAGGAACATGTAGAAAAAACCTATCAGGTGCCCGACGGTATTCTCCATTGGATGATACCAAAAAGTATAAACCGTGGCCCATGCAAAAACATACCCATGATATTTGCGTACAAAGGACAGCACGCGCTTCCCCAACGGAACCTTTTTACCCCAGAAGAGTCCCCGGCGCTTGTTTTCCATCAACAGGATGGCAACCAGCATCAGGATGACCGAACCCTGTGAGGAGAAAATGGAAACATCCTGCGCCAGACCGTCATACCAGATCTGAGTCTGAACGAAATGCAGCAGGATAAAGAATACGTTTGCTCCCAGGGCAGCCAGATTGACCGGATGCAGGCCCGTGCTGTATTTCTTGACCCGCGTTTGGGCATAGAAGATCAGGCTCCAGAGCGTGATCTGGTGCAAGGCATAGAACATCCAGGCCGTAAAATGCGACCAGTAGGTCGGGGAAGCTAGTTTCCAGTAATACCAGGCTGCGCCCTGGTCGGGCAGATGGGGAACTGAGGCCAGGCGCTGTCCTGTCCACCAGATGAAAGCGGTGAAAACCGCCGCGAAGATAATTCCTCCCCACAGTGCTATTTTGGCATTGCGTGGGTTATCGAGGAAGTTGATGGGTGATTTCATCGGTTAATATTCTCCATTATTGGTCTAATTTAGCTTGATTATAGATGATTGCACATATATTGTCAAGATATTGCACATATATTCTTGACAAACCAGACCATAACAGGTATCATATATATGATAACAAGATGAAAGACGCCCATGGATAAATCCAGTTCAACTTCCCCCCTTTATAACATCGGTGTTGTCACCCGAATTACAGGCGTGCCCATCCCCACCCTGCATGCCTGGGAAAGACGTTATGGATTTCCAGACGCAGAACGCACCGCGGGAGGCCACCGCCTGTATTCGGAAAAGGATATCGCCCGCCTGAGCTGGGTCAAATCCCAGGTGGATGCAGGCCTGACCGTCAGCCGGGCGGTGATCGCGGTGCGCAGCCTCGAAGCAGTTGGGCACCTTTTCCTGCCAGTTGAGCCGAAATCCGGTCCAAAGCGGGAGAATGAAGGCTCCGGCTCCGCAGCTTCCCCTTCCTTGCGCGAATCGCTCTTGGATGCCCTCATGCACCATGACCTGCCGCGTGCCGACCAGCTGATGGGAGAGATGCTGGCCTTCTACTCCCCAGAAGACCTGACCCTGAATGTCATTGGTCCGGCTCTTAACACCCTGGGCGAAGAATGGGAGCAGGGCCGTATCACCGTGGTTACTGAACACCTTGCGACCAATTACCTGCGCCATCGCCTGCTGATGTGGATGGTGACCGGCCCAACCCCCCGGCCCGGCAGCCCGATCGTCCTGGCCTGTGCACCGGGCGAGTGGCATGAGGGCAGCCTGCTGATACTGGGGGTGCTTCTGCGCCGCCAGGGCTGGCCGGTGGCCTATCTCGGCCAGAATGTTCCTTTCCATGATCTTGCGGAATTCGTTGACGAAATTCGCCCGAGGGCAGTTGTGCTAGTGGCCATGTGCTCAGAACAGGCTCAGGCGCTGACCGAATGGCCGCAATGGATCAAACAGAAGAACGGCAACCCCATCATTACATTCGGCGGGCGGGCATTTGTCATCCAGCCGGAATTGCAGAAAATGGTCCCGGGGATCTTCCTCGGGTTGACCATTCAGGACGGGCTACGAAACCTACTCTCCTTGTTGGAATAGGGTGGAAATGACCATAAAAATCGTGACCGATAGTCCAGTGCTACATCGACAACGTGAGTTGCCGATGCAACCACTGAGGAGTTTTAACACTCGGCAAGCACTTAATCAAAACACCTCTTCGAAGAAGAGGCGTTTTGATGAGCGTGGAGAGGCTCGAACTCTCAACAAACGGCTTAAAAGCAAGAAAAACCGCTTTCACGCAATTCCAACTGAGAGCCTGCTTTTTTACCCGAATCCGTTTGTCGATTGGCCTTCAGAAATACGTTTGAAATATTTATTTATTCGGTCAACGGATTATGCAAAGCAGTCAACACGTACAAAATGAGTATGCCAGATTTCTGTGCCGTTGGTGAAGATGGATGATGAATTTTATTGCGGCCCACACTGGAATGATCATCGATTCTGGTTGCCGGCCTTCCGTAGAGAATTGCCGAGCAGTTCAGTTCTATATCAGATAGAGTGGATTTTAAACTGCGGCAGATATTCCTTGTGCCGGGCAAACAGTTCGTTCGTCATCTGTTTGATCTCAGCCAGCGACGGGACAGAGGCGGTTAGCGGGTCGTGGCAGATGGCGCGGTAGACCATGGTCGGGTCGCCGCTGAGGGCGGCAGTGATGGCCATCTCTTCGATCCCGCTCGA
>DBFP01000018.1 GCA_002294405.1 Anaerolineales bacterium UBA877
TACTGCCTCGACGGCTCCAGCGGTGACCCAGGCTGCCGCAGCCCCCACACCCGCACCGGTGGCGGTGAACAGCGCAGCCCGCGAAAAGATGATCCAGATCATGAAAGAGTTCACCGCCAGGGTACCGAAGGACAAGGAAATGGGCAGCTTTGCCAAAGGCAAGAACGTCGTCTTCCTCTTTACGATCAAGGATCTCGACCAGGCCTTTTTCCTGAGCTTTGTGGACGGCAAGGTGGGCGCCGGGCTGGACAACCCGCCGCGCGAGCCGGATGTCAAGCTCAAGATGACCGCTGACACCCTGGATGGGATATTCACCGGTCGGGTGAACGCCACCAAGGCTGCCACCAGCGGGAAACTATCTTTCAGCGGTGATACCGGCAAGGCCATGGCCTTCATCCGCATCCAGGGCAAAATGACCCGCCTGTACACCGAGGCCCGGGCAAAGATCGGCGACCCCGGGGATCTGACCCAACTGAGCGCTGTCCCCGCGATTGCTCCAGCTGCAGTCCAAAATTCCACAGCCTATGTTCCTGCCGCCCCGGCACAGGTGCGGGTGGGCGACATACGCGACCAGATCCTGATGGTCACCAACGAACTGTATGCCAAAGGGCTCATCACGCCCACCGGCGGCAACATCAGCGCCCGCTGCGACGATAACCCGAACGAGGTTTGGATCACCCCCAGCGCCATCTTCAAAGGCGACCTGCGTCCGGATATGATGGTACGCATCAACCTGGATGGGAAGATCATCAGCGATACCGACTATCCTGCCTCCAGCGAACGGCGTGTCCACTGCGCGATCTACAAGATGCGCCCTGACATCACCGCGGTGATTCATACCCATGCCATCCATACCACGCTGATGGCGCTGACCGGAACTAAATTCGTCCCCATCTCCGCAGATGCCGCCTTCTTTGGCGACCTCCCGATCGTGCCGTTTATCATGCCGGGCACGGACGAGTTGGGTGATAAAGTGGCGGAGGCGATCGGAATGACAGGGATCGCCGCGATCATGCAGAACCACGGGCTGGTGGTAGCTGGCAGCAGCCTGCGCCGCGGGGCTGACATGACCGATATGATCGAGCTGACCGCCCACAAGATCCTGACCTGCAAGATGCTGGGCATCGAGCCGGCGCTCCTGCCGGAGGATATTGTCAAGGAGCTGAAGGAGATCGGAGCCAGTATGGCCTGAACTCCATTCGTCATCGATGAGCAAGATCAAATAATCCGCCGGATGGCGGATTATTTGATGCCCCTGGGAAATGCCCCCGAGGCGCTTGGCCCACTTCACCTTACGCTTTTGCGGCTGCTTTTCCAGTCAGATCCAGGCTCACCTGCCATAACTTCTCCGCGGCACTCTGGTCGTAGGATTGCGGCCTGGACTCAACGGCTTTGCAATCCACAAAGTACCTGCCGTTCATCCCTTCGACCTCGGGAGAAGAAGCCAGGTAAATGCTCGTCTGGGCTCCCCGGTCGGGCTTGCGCCCAAAGATCTGGCCGGCGATCCAGGTGCCAATATTGTACATTGGCCCATTGTTGCGGGCGAAACCTGTGGCCACGAACCCGGGGTGGACGGCATTTACGGTCACCCGGGTGCCTTCGAGGCGGCGGGCCAGTTCGTAGGTGAACAGGAGGTTTTCCAGCTTGGATCGACCATAGGCATCCATACCGGAGAAATGTTTCTCCCCCTGCAGGTTATCAAAATCGATCTGTGCATTCCCGTGCGCATTCGACGAGACATTGATGATCCGGGAAGGCGCGCTGGCCTTGAGCAGGTCCAGCAACAGGCTGGTGAGCAGGAAATAATTCAAATGGTTCAAGGCAAAGGTGTATTCGAAGCCATCCGGGGTAAGGCGGCGTTTGGCGAACATCCCGCCGGCATTATTGACCAGTACATGCAGGCTCGAATGGTTCTTCTTGAATGCAGCCGCTGCCTGGCGGATGCCATCCATGTGGGAGAGGTCCGCCACGATCGTCTCGACCGCCTTCCCGGTTTGGGCCCGGATGCTTTCTGCCGTATGCGCGGTCTTTTCAGTATTCCTGCCGATGATGGTGATCTGCCCGCCCAGGCGCGCCAGCTCACGGGCTGTCACCTGGCCGATACCGTTCGTCGCACCGCTCACCAGGACAACTTTTCCTTGCATTGAATTCTCCATTGTTCCTCCAGGGATTTGAAATGAACGAACAGCATAGTGTATTACAGGATGGACAAT
Source organism: Anaerolineales bacterium UBA877 (assembly GCA_002294405.1). The sequence goes on from DBFP01000018.1 coordinate 2,214, forward strand.
TCGGGAAGCGGGTTGTTGAATGCAGGCGATGGAAACCCCCCAGGATGGAACCAATGCGTGGTGCGCAGGGATTCAGACCATGCGCATGATCTCTGCCGGCGCCTGTCCCTGCTGCAGCAAGCGGGCCATGAGCCGCATGGGCCGGTCGATATGATGAAAGAACAACTTGTAGCCTTCACACAGGTAGTTCAAACCTGGCTCCCCCCCGTGAGCCCGCATGAAGCAGTTGCGGGGGCATTCGCCGCGGCAGGCAAAATACACATCACACTCCCGGCAACAGGCCGGCAGGCGGTGGCGCTTATCCAGGCCGAACTGCTGCTGAGCAGATGAGGCGACCATGGAGAACATGGGATTCTCGAGGATATTCCCCAGGCGATGCGCGGGATCAACGAAGTGGTCACAGGAATACAGGTCGCCATTGTGTTCCAGGACGAGCGACAGGCCACAGGTCTCCTGGAAGATGCACACATTGGCAGGCAGGTTGCACCAGCTTGCCAGGGCAGAATCGAAGACCTGGACGAAAACCGTACCCACATCGTGGTGCACCCACTCGTCGAAAACGGCAACCAGGAAATCGCCAAACTGCCCTGGGCTCACAGAGCGGGGACTGACCGGGGAGCTTTTCTGGGAGTGCCGGGAGCGCTTTCCTGCAGGGTCCCGGGCGCTAGCCGCGAGCCGTTCCACGATGGGGATGAACTGGATGAACCTGACCTGCAGGTCATCACGGAAGAAGCTGTAGACCTCCAGCGGATGCTTGGCGTTGGCGGCATGCACCGCGCACAGGATGTTTGTCTCCACCCCGTGCTTCTGCAGCAGGTCCCAGCCGCGCTTCACCTGGTCGTATGTCCCCTGCCCGCCCTTATCCACCCGGTAGGCGTCATGCATTCCCGCCGGTCCATCCACACTCAAGCCGATAAGAAAATCATGTTTCTTGAAAAAGGAGCACCATTCATCATCTAACCGAGTGCCGTTGGTCTGGAGGGTGTAGGACACATGCTGGAATGGCTGTTTGTACTTTTTTACTAAATCCACCGAATGTTCGAAGAACCCGAGGCCCATCAGCATCGGTTCACCACCCTGCCAGGCCACGTTGACCTCCGGCACCTGCTGGGATGCCAGTAGCTGCCTGATATAGGCTTGCAGGACCTCGTCCGGCATACGGAAGGGGCTGCCCGGGTAGAGCTGTTCCTTGTCAAGATAGAAGCAGTATTCGCAGGCCAGGTTGCAAAGCGCACCCGCGGGCTTGACCAGCAGGGTGAAGGCGGCGGGGGCATTGCCGGGCGGAATGAACATCCAGCCTCTTATAACCAGCCGCGCAAGTTGGCTTTCATTTCCGCCTCGAAGGCATCCAGCATGCTGGATAATTCCTGCGCCTGCACGGGATGCGAATCAATCATGCTGTAGGATTCGTTCGGATCCGTATCCAGGTCAAAGAGGAACGGACCCTGCTTCATCGGCCAGTAAGGGCCGATATCGGTCAGGGATTTGCGGATGTACTTCCAGTGACCGGAACGGACGGCCACCGGGGTGCGGATGTCAAAGTAATAGAAGCTGCCGTGCGGTGAAGACCCTCCCCCTTTGAGTAGAGGCAGGATATCCCTGCCATCAATGATTCGGTCCTGCGGCACGGGGACACCGGCCAACTGCAGGCAGGTGGCGAAGAGGTCGAAGTTGATTGCAAACCCGGTACCTGTCATCCCGGGCGGGATGACCCCCGGCCAGCGGGCGATGAACGGCACGCGGAAGCCGCCTTCGAACCATTCCAGTTTGCGCCCGCGCAAATATCCCGGGTTGCCCTCCATCCATGGGCCATTGTCGCTGGTGAAAATAACCAGCGTCTTTTCCCTCAGCCCGAGGTCATCGAGCGTGCCGAGCACCTGGCCCACGCCCCCATCCATCTCCTGGACGGCATCCCCATACAGGCCACCTTCCGACTTGCCGCGAAAATCATCCGAGGCGTGGGGCGGGAAATGGGGCATGGCGTGAGCCAGGTACAGGAAAAATGGGTGATCCTTGTTCGAGCGGATGAAGTCCTGCGCGGCGCGGGTGAAATCGCGGGTCAGGACGTTCTGGTCGGCGGGGGCAGGGACGGCCACCTGGCGGTCGCGGTAGATGGCATAGGGTGGGTCGTCATTGCTCCACAGGGCGCCGTAAAACGAGTCGAAGCCGCGGTCGTTGGGGATGTGTCCGGCGGTGCCTCCCAGGTGCCATTTACCCACCATGCCGGTGCGGTATCCCCTCCGGCTGAGCACCTCGGGCAGCAACACCTCATCCTCGGGAATGCCCTGCACGTTGAAGGAATAGCGCCCGAGGAGATCCATGACGATGTTCATCCCATCATGGGTGGAGAGCAGGGGGGTGCTGATGAGCGTGCGCACCGGGTAGCGACCGGTGAGCAAGCCAGCCCGGGATGGGCTGCACACTGAAGCGCAGGCATAAAAGCTGGTCATTGTTGCCCCCTCGGCAGCCATGTCTTTCAGGTTGGATGTGTCGATCGCCGGGGAGGTCAGGTCGCCGGCTCCCAGGTCGTCACACAGGATGACGACTATGTTGGGCAGTGAGCCGGGATCCGTACTGGGTTGGATGCTTTCCAGGTAGCTTTTAGCCCGGGCAGGCTGGAAATCCCGGCCGATGGTATTGTAAAGCTGCCTTCCAGCGACGCCTCCCACCGCCAACGCCCCACCTGTGATGGCAGCCACCCTGAGAAAATCACGCCGGCTTAATTTCTTGGATTGCATCCTTCTCCTCTATTCCCATGCATAACCAAGGCATAAAATTACAATTTCATAAAGGAGTATAGCATGAGTGAATTGGCTCGTGAGCCGCCGGACAGGTGCACTGCCCAGTGAAGAAGGTTCTATATTGTGAGATTAGGCTGAATGAAATCACGAATGCCCGTAAATAAAAGACGGGTGTTCGTGATAATGATTTCAGTGTTGTGGAATATAAAAACATATCAGGTGGTCTGCGGAGCCATTAGGCTCATTCAATCGAGACGGTTTTGCGTTCACCCGAATATTATAGTGCTGCAAGGAGATCCGAACCAATGTTTTACAATGTCAATTTCATGCAAGTTTGAAGCCACCAAGAATCAAAAAGATCACGCACTGATTATCAACAGATGCGTGGTCATATTTAGGTGGGCCCGGATGGAGTCGGATATCACCCCCGTTAGGGGACCAACGACCAAGCGATGATGAGCCACTTGGTTTCCCTTCCATAGCTTCTACACTTTTCTTTCACCCCCATATTCGCTGGTACTCTTGTACGCTACCGTACCAAATATGGGGGATCACCTTTTTAGCGGTAATAACCGACAGCAACCCTACCGCAACTCATTTGTGAGCGGTTTTACAATCTCTTCGATCATCCGGGTGGTCTGTTGCCGGGAATGGGCCATGGCGTGCCCATAGATGTCGGTGGTGACGCTCGCCTTGGAGTGGCCCGCCTTGCTTTGGACGGTATTGACCGGTGTGCAATTCTAAGGCAGGATCGAGATCGAGGTGTTCTACAGGTCTTTACAGCGGTTGTCCGGCAGGTCATTCTCGCGCACGATGCGTTTGAACTCCCAAGCTGCTCCAGTTTGCGATCAAGTTTTCTGCGAGGGAAGGTGACATTCGTTACTTTTAGTTTGTTCCGGAATAAAATATAATGCCGTAAACGGAAATTTATAATTCCGAAATGGAACCAACAATGCCGCCTCGAGAAAAAGCGTTCGACGAGCTGGATTACCGGATCATTTGGGAGTTGCACGCCAATGCACGCGCCTCTGCCTCGGATATTGCCAGAAAGACAAAAGCCAACGATCGCACCATCCGAAAACGAATTGAACGACTCGTTTCAGATGGTGCGATCCGTTTAACAGCCATCCTTGACCCACTGGCATTCGGCTATGTCACTGCCGCCGATATTTTCCTTGAAGCAGACGCAGGCCTGGAAGCTGCCATCTTGGATCATCTAATGTCCATGCCTCAGGTGACATACATTGCTCTCGGTCAGGAGACGAAGGAAATCTCCATCGAGGCGCGTTTCAAGGATAATGAAGCCCTGCGCGATTTTCTTGGCCGCACTTTGCCTGGTATCCCCGGAGTAACTGTATCCCGATATACTCTTGTACCCCGCATCCTGCGCAACATTGACGAGTGGATGCCGAAAAAGGATGATCTCAACATTGCATAATATCCCATGAGCCTTGCGCCCATACCAGATTTGAAAGGATTCACCATGCTTCGCCACTTTATTGATACGCAAGATTTCACAAAAAAAGAATTGCTCGATATCATCGCTCTAACCCGCCGCATCAAGGCCGCCGACAAGCAGGGCTGCACCCCTAAACTGCTCCAGGATGCCTCGCTGGCGATGATCTTCGAGGAACCTTCCACCCGGACGCGCGTCTCCTTCGAGGTGGCTATGACAGAACTGGGCGGGCATGCCCTGTACCTCAAGCCGGGGGAGATTCACCTGGGTGTACGCGAATCAATGTACGACACGGCCAAAGTTCTATCACGTATGTGTGATGTGATTGAAGCCCGTACTCTTAAACATGCGACCATCATCGAATTGGCCAAATATGCCGAGGTGCCGGTGCTCAACGGTCTGACGGATTACAACCATCCCACGCAGGTGGTCTGTGACATGACCACCATGATGGAGCACACGCCCGCCGGGAAGAAACTTGAAGATCTGAACGTGACCTTCATCGGGGACGCGACCAACGTCCTTTCATCGCTGATGCTCATCTGCACCAAAATGGGAATGCATTTCACTCATGCCGCACCGAAGAAATATCAGGCTCCGCTAGAATGGCAGGTCTGGGCGCAGGAAAACTGCCGGGAATCGGGAGGCAGGCTCACGGTCACAGAAGACCCCGTGGCAGCTGTCCGCGAGGCTGACTTTATCTATACTGACCTGTGGTGGTGGGTCGGCCAGGAAGACCAGATTCCCGAGCGCCGCGCCGCCTTCATGCCCGATTACCAGGTTAACAAAACCCTGTTCGAAAAAGCCCCGTCGCATTGCAAGTTCATGCATTGCCTGCCCGCCTCGCGCGGCGTTGAAGCAACTGACGAAGTCATGGATCACCCGCGCTCCATCATCTTCGACCAATCAGAGAATCGCCTGCACACTGAGAAGGGCCTGTTGGTTTATTTTGTGTATCCACACCTGAAACGGCCTTCGGAGGAACAGAAAGCTAACCACAAGGGCCAGATCGAGGCACTGTTGAACGACATGAATTTCGAGAAATAGTTCAAGGAGAATAAGATGACAACTGAAACGAATGCAAAAGGCTTTAAGAAAGTCTTGCGCGGATTGGACATGGTTCTCTTTTCCATCTGCGCCATCATTGTGCTCGATACACTGGGCGCATCGGCATCCATCGGCGCTTCTACCATCACCTGGTACATCATCACCTTGGTGCTGTTCTTTATTCCCTACGGGCTGATCACTGCTGAACTCGGCTCCACTTACCCGGAGCAGGGCGGGATTTACGTCTGGGTGCGGCGAGCCTTTGGCGAGAAATGGGCCGCCCGTACCACCTGGTATTACTGGATCAACGTTGCACTGTGGATGCCTTCGGTCTATGTATTGTTTGCTGGCGTATTCGCCCAATTATTCTTCCCGGACCTGAGTCTGCCGTGGATCATTGTGATTGGCATTGTGATGACGTGGATCACCACCCTGGTGGGCATCATCACTCTCGAGGTTGGGAAGTGGGTGCCAAACCTGGGTGCCATCCTGAAAGCGGTCATCGTCCTTGTGCTGGGCATCGGCGGGATCGTTTTCGCGGTGCGCAACGGGGTGGCCAACGACCTTTCATTCAAGGCCATGCTACCCACCTGGGACATCGGCCTGATGTTCCTGCCGGTCATCGTCTACAACTTCCTCGGCTTCGAACTCATGTCCGGCGCGGGCGAAGAAATGAAGAACCCCGGCCGCGACATCCCAAAAGCCATCATCACCGCTGGCGCGTTGATCGCCTTCTTCTACCTGTTCGCCACGATCGGCATTCTGCTGGCCCTGCCGCTCGAGGAGCTCGGCCTGGTCTCCGGTATCGTGGACACGCTTAAAGCCATCCTCGGCACCTCCACCATCGCCAGCGTCGTCGTCACCATCCTCGGCATCGGCGCGCTGTACACCTTTTTCGCCAACATGGTCACCTGGACGATGGGTGCTAACCGCACCGCCGCCCAGGCCGCCGAAGAAGGTACCCTGCCCGCTGTCTTTGGCAAACTGCACCCGGTCAATAAGACGCCTGTCGGCGCGTACATCATCACCGGAATCGTTTCCACACTGGTGATCGTCATCTATGGCTTAATAGCTGGCAGCAACGAAGACCTGTTCTGGACGCTGTTTGCCTTCAGTTCCATCATCTTCCTGCTGCCCTACCTGATGCTCTTCCCGGCCTTCCTGAAACTTCGCAATTCCGATCCCGACGTAAAGCGCCCCTACCGCTTCCCCGGTGGCAACGTCTTCGCTTGGATCGTGTCCATCATCTGTATGCTCTTCGTCGCCCAGGCCATCATCTTCTTCATCTGGGTACCGGGCACGCCAATCGACTGGGCATATGCCACCCCGATCCTGATTGGCATCCTGGTGACGCTGGTCATCGGTGAAGTGCTCTTGTTGGTTTCTAGGAAAAAGTAGGCGTTGATGACAGGATTACTTAAATCGACTCCCCGCGCGGACGGTTTCCATATGCCCCCGGAATGGGCGCCCCACGCCCAGACCTGGATGCTGTGGCCCGAACGACCGGACAACTGGCGGATGGAGGCGGGTCCCGCCCAAAAAGCCTTCGGCGAAGTGGCGGCTGCCATCAGCCAGTTCGAAGCGCTGACGATGGGCGCCAACCCGCGGCAGGTTCAGGAGGCTCGCAAAATACTCCCGCCGCAGGTGAAGGTGGTGAAGCTGCCCAACAACGACGCATGGATGCGCGACTGCGGCCCAACCTTTGTGGTCAACGGCAAGGGCGGCATACGTCTCATCGACTGGGTCTTCAACGCCTGGGGCGGGCAGTACAACGGCCTGTATTCCCCCTGGGACCTGGACGATGCCGTCCCGCAAAAAGTGGCCGAACTCGAAGGCTGTGACCGCTACCGGGCGCCCATCGTGCTTGAGGGCGGCTCTATCCATGTGGACGGCGAAGGCACCTGCATGACCACCGCCGAATGCCTGCTCAGCCCGGGGCGCAATCCCGACCTGACGCAGGAGCAGATCGAGGCCCATCTCAAAGAATATCTCAACGTCGAGAAAGTGCTCTGGGTGCCGCGCGGCGTATTCCACGACGAGACGACCGGTCACGTGGACAACATGGTCTGTTTCCTGCGCCCGGGCGTGCTCGCCCTAACCTGGACGGACGACAGGTCTGACCCGCAATACGAGCGTTCCGCCGAGGCGTATGACTACCTGATGTCTGTCACCAACGCGCGCGGCCGCAAGCTGGAAATCCATAAGATCCACCAGCCGGACCCGATCCTGATCACTGCTGAAGAAGCGTCAGGCGTCAAAGCCGTGGATGGCACCCTGCCGCGCGCAGCAGGCGACCGGATGGCTGCCTCGTATATAAACTTTTGCTTTTGCAACGGTGGCGCAATCGTGCCGACCTTTGGTGACCCCCATGATCCACTGGCGCTGGAAACGCTCGGAAAACTGATGCCCGACCGGAAAGTGGTCGGCGTGCCAGCCCGGGAAATCCTGCTCGGCGGCGGCAACATCCACTGCATCACCCAGCAACAACCAGTAGATTGACTCACCCCGAAATCATCAGGGCTGTCCACGAAGCAAGGTTGGACAGCCCCGGGCGGGCAGATACCATTATGAAAACATGGATTATTCTTCGGTGCTTCCAGGTAGAAAGAAGTGTAATTTGCATCCTATTTCCCGATTAGGCGTGAGAGGATCCGGAAATCAAAACACGCTGAGATTCGCGGGTGATTTGCCCCAAGGAGATTCGAATCGCTGTTATTAACTTAGGTATTCACATCAACCCTTGCCATGATAAAAAAAGACTGCATACCCTGTTTGAAAGGTGTGAAGTCTCAAAAGTGGGCCCGGATGGAGTCGAACCATCGACCAAGCGTATCTAAGCTCAAATCCAATTTGGCTACAAATTTAATTGATTAGATGAGAGAGATTGGGAATCTAAGGGAAATATATGTAAAAATTATTCACCTTTAAAATTATAGTCTAAATCAAAAAGAAAAGCTGATTGAAATCGAGATAAAATGCACAGTGATTCTTTAATCAAATCTTTTACACTATCCTCATGTACAGACTAATTGACTTTACTAATAACCGTTATATAATGATATAAAATCCAACTTTACTTTGCAGGCGGAAATCCTATTAAGTAGATCACATTGAAGCCGCTGACATATCGTCATCGTCTTTTTGTTTTAAACAAAAGTGGAAATCGTAATATTTGACTAAATTACAGGAAAAATAAAGAATCGGATAATTTCATTAGATCCATGCTTTGTTTGCGATCTGAGTATTTAATCTTTTCAGTACACTGGATCGAGCAGGAACCGCCCAACACCGAGGCGGTTGTTTAACTCTTGGGATCGCTTTGAATTCAGAAGAAAGGAGAATCTTACATGAAACTTAAATACTGGATGATCGCCAAGGCGATCGTCGTACTGGTCTTTGGGGTTGGATTCGTTCTAGTACCTGAGATTTTGGCTTCGATATACGGTATGGCTTTCGATCCAGCTGCAACCTTGATGGCTCGCCTTTTTGGTGGAGGTTTCATCTTGGAGGCGATTGTGCTCTGGTATGCCAGGAATACGGACCGGGATGATGCTGCATGTCAAGGGATTATGCTTGGAGTCGTTGTAAGCAATTTGATCGGTTTTATAGTATGCCTGCTTGCAACTCTCGCCGGAACATGGAATGCTTTGGGCTGGCTCTCAGTAGCTTTGTACCTGGTGTTCGGGTTGGCTTTTGCATATTTCCTTTTCACCAAGAATAAGAAGTAGATGCAGCGCATCAAAATCAGAAAAACTCGGTGTATCTGACCTAAGCGATCCCAATCTGTGTTTACGTCAAATAAAAGGTTTTCCAACCAAAAACCTCCAGATATGGGGGCTACGGTAAGATGTTACAGCCTTATATAGATGGTCCCGGTTGGATTTGAACCATCGACCAAGCGTATTCAGGCTTTATTCCAGTTCGGCTACAAATTTACCTTTTGATGCGGAAGCTCTTTATTCCAGCCTGAATTCTTCCCCCGCTCTGTCACGGTCCGGGCACCAGATCAATGCGGGTCTCAGTCTGGATCCAGCCGACGGATGAGAATGCTTTGGCCATCGGCACGTTGGTGTTGTCGGTGTCGGCAATGAGCGTGGTGGCATTTTGTGCGATCAACTGTCGTGTCATCCATGCCAGCAACTCACGCCCGTAGCCTCTACCCCGGAAAGCAGCGACAACCCCAACAAACCACACGTAGGCCTTACCAGACCCCGCCACAACACCCGAAACCATACCGACTGGTTCGCCAGCATCATCGAAGGCGAGCCGGATGCAGTCAACCGGATCAAGATCCAGCATGGAAGCGAGGATATTATTACAGGCTGCGTCAAATCCGAGTCGCTTGATTTCAGCAGCCTCGGTGACGTCAAGGGTGTCTCGCATTACTTCGCGGTGCACAACAGACAAACGGGGATCGGCTGGGTCATGAAGTTGTTCCATCCGCAGCCGGGTCTCGATCCCCTGCCCAAGTTCCGGCGACGGCTCGAATTCGTAGTGTCTGCGCTCAACGAGTAATTTCCATCCGGCTTCGCACAACGGAACAACCAATGGCTGCAGACCCGGATCGGTAATGCTGGAACCGGGAGGGGCGAAGATGCCCGCCCCGCTGACACCCAGAGAACGCGCAGCATCTGTGGCATGAGCCATGAGTTCCCTGGCTTGTGCAGGATAAGCGGGGAGCCCGAAGTGCTCAAGTATTTCCGGCGCTTGGCTTGACTGCGACAAAGCGGCCACATGCCCAACAACCATGCCGTCCGCGGTTCGTCCAGCCCAGACCCACTCCGGTTTTCGACGGCCTGATGCGAAGGTGGTCTTTAAGTGAGTGCTGGTCCGGTAGCGACGCTGGGTCGGTGAATCGACCGGCATCGGGCTCTTTTCCAGGATGGCAATTGCCTCCTGGACGGAAGCCGGGCAAAAGATTTCTAGAGAAGACATGCTGTACTCATCATAAAACACCCATCTTAATTCCGCAATAATATAAAGAGTACAAAAGAACCCGGCTTATGCGCTGAGATCTCTGAAACATTGATCGCGCATTGGAACCTGAGGCAAAAGTGAGCCCGGCAGGATTCGAACCATCGACCATGCAATTATAAGCCACGGGTTATTTTTCCATAGCTTCTACTGTTGCATGATACCCCCCATATTCGGTGATATTCTTGTATGCTACCATACCAAATATGGTGGGTTGTTTCTTTCAAGGCATTTTCAGTTTAAAATCCTAGCGACTCTGGTCGGGGGGTGATTTACAATACTCCCTAACGGTGCAATAATCGACCTGTCATTGCAACTTAAATGATAACTATAAAATAACATAGCATTTGCCAGATCATCGCGTCCAGCCGACCAGGAACCCGCTATTCACTGAAGCAAGTTCATGACAGAATCATTTTTTCCCGTACGGTATAATTCAATTTTATTGGCGGAAGTGCCATCTCCGAGAATTGCCATTCCAGGATGTAAACATGCCTTTGACATTTGATTTTCCACTCGAAGAGTTAAAGACATATCAAGGGCGTAACCCCTGTCCCACTGATTTCGATAAATTCTGGGATAAAAGCTTGGCAGAAATGCACTCAATCGAGCCAAACACAGAATGGGTAGCGGCTCAATTCCAGGTGCCAGGCGTTGAATGTCTTCACCTGTATTTCACGGGTGTGGGTGGAGCACGGGTGCATGCAAAAGTATTGCGACCCAAGCAAACCACCAGCCCTCACCCTGCCGTCCTGATGTTCCATGGTTACTCGATCGATTCCGGCGACTGGGCAGACAAGCTAAACTACGTCGCCCAGGGGTATACCGTGGCAGCCTTGGACTGCCGCGGTCAAGGCGGGCTTTCCGTTGATGGAGGGGGAGTTATTGGGAATACTTTGCACGGGCATATCATTCGAGGTTTGGATGATGCCTTATCTGGCTCGCCGGAAAAACTCTTGTTTTGTCAAATCTTTCTCGACACGGCACAAATCGCCAAAATCATCATGGAAATGCCAGATGTGGATCCTCAGCGTGTCGGCGCAACAGGCGCAAGTCAGGGTGGTGCTTTAACGGTGGCCTGTGCTGCCTTGGAACCACGCATTAAACGAGCTGCCCCAATGTACCCTTTTCTCAGCGATTACAAACGGGTTTGGGAAATGGATCAGACGAAAGATGCATACCTGGAACTGAAGGATTACTTCCGCTTATTTGATCCTGCCCATGCGCGCGAAGACACCATATTTGAGAAGCTAGGCTATATCGATATACAGTTTTTGGCTGCGCGCATTCAGGCAGACGTGCTTTGGGGCATTGGTCTTGCAGACACAATTTGTCCTCCCTCGACCCAATTTGCGGTGTATAACAAGATTACTTCGTCGAAGTCCATGGTAACGTACCCAGACTTTGGACATGAGTGGATTCCTGATTTCCAGGACCGGGTTTTTCAATTCCTGATGGGATTGTAGGTGTATACCAGGTTGATAATCAAGATCCTTTTGCGAAACAAACCCATCGTTCGACGAGTCGCCTCGATTTTGACCCCAGCCAGGCTAACCCTTTTCTTGATCACGGACAACGGATATCACGATCAGGCTATCGTTAGGCACTCTTCGTGCGATTAATCCCAACTCTCCTTGAACTTAAAACCTCACACAACTGAAAGATGAAAATGATATACGTTCCCACTATTGCAGTTTTACCGATTGGAGAATTTGACACAGACTTCGTCCAACAAGAATTTGATTCGATCATCAAAGCTTTTGACCACTCGAAAACGCATCTTATTATCGATGATCCCGTATCTGATGCAGATGAAGCCCGGCAATCTGTTAAGGGTTTATCGGAAAAGGATTTTGAACTCCTCATCATTATCGTCCTGAGAGGGTTAAGCGCTGAAACGATCGATGCAGCAGTGCGGGCAAGTCCTGTGCCCTGCCTAATTCTTCCAGTCCAAGGGAGGTACGCTCTCCCGAGCAGCTCGTTGGCTGTCGGTGCCCTGCTAGAATCCAAGGCATTGGTCGAATTAGTCTATGCCCCCCCGGATGACCCTGAATTCATCCAGAGACTCACCCATATCTTACGAGTGGCAAAGGCATATTCACAACTCAGGAAAAGCCGCGTTGGTATTATCGGAGGCCTATTCCCCAATCTTGTTTCCTGTCGTTATGATTCAAAAATTATAAAGTCAAGGCTGGGGATGACCCTTCTTCCCATTTCTTTTGAAGCTGTTAGCAGTTCTTTTCAGACTTATGCAGGACGCTCCCAGGCGGTCGAAAAGTTACATCAGGAGATCACAAGCTCTTACACCGTTGAAGCCGCGGATGAGAATGCCTTGGATGCAGGCATTCAATTACATCTTGCATTGAAACATGTCGCGCAGGAACAAAAGTTGGACGGATTCGCCACCGAATGCTGGTCAGGATTCCCCAAGGAACTCGGGCTGAACCCGTGCCTGGGTTTTATCGAAGATGCATATACGATCGCATGCGAAGGCGATGTACTGCTGAGTATTTCACTTTTGATCGTCCGTTATCTGACCGGCAGGAGCGGTTATGTCGGCGACCTCTTTGACTTGGACCTCGATGGAGTGCTTACCCTGACTCACTGCGGTGCGCCTGCATCTCTGGCAAGCGATAAATGTGACGTGGTATTGGCAAAATCTCAACTGGCAAGGGAGCGTGGATTTGAGACATTGACCTGCCGTCCAAAGTTGGACCGAGGTCCCGTAACCGTATTCCGGTTTTATGGAATGGAATGCGACAAACTGCATATGGCCTCGGGAGAGCTGATAAGTTGTGAACAAACCCCGAACCTGACAGTCAAGGTAAAGATCAACGGTGATCGCTGGAAATTCCTGGAACAATGTTTTGGGAATCATTACCTGGTGGTAGCGGGAGACATCCGCAGTGAATTGAAGCTGCTTGGAAAGTGGCTTGGAGTAGTAATTTCTGAGACTTAGCTCATATCACCCGGCATTAATTGCCATGGGGGGACGTTTTCATAAAAGGATTGCAAACCAAATTAGCAGGAATGGAGTAAGGCATGGTTCAGTTGGCAGCGTTTCCAAAGTGTTACCTCGATGACATCATCGTCCATAAAACCATTACACTTTTTGAGTGGATCAAGAAGGCTGGGCAGTTGGGAGTAAACGGCCTCGAGATGCACAATCTCTTCTTTGAAGGGAAGGATGAAATATTCTTTGAAGAGGTGAGAAAGAAGTGTTCAGACCTCAAGCTGACCATGCCGATGATGTGTTTCTCCCCCGATTTCACCCAACCAGACCCGCAGAAACGTTTGGAAGAGCTGAAAAAACAGAAGCAAGCCATCGATCTGACTGTCAAATTGGGCGGGAGGTTTTGCCGTACACTCACCGGGCAGAACCGTCCCGGACTGGACCGGAAACAGGCGGTTGGATGGTGTGTGAAGATGATCCGCGAAGCTGTCGCTTATGCCGCCGACAGGGGCATCATCCTCAACATCGAAAACCATTATAAGGACGGATATTGGGAATACCCCGAGTTTGCTCTCCGCTCCGATATATTTTTGGAGATCATCGGACAGATCGATTCCCCATTTTTTGGGATCAACTTCGATCCATCCAATACCATCGTTGCCGGGGAAGATCCGCTTGAACTGCTTGAAATAATCAAGGGGCGGGTCGTCAGCATGCACGCCAGCGACCGCCATCTAAAAGGCGGGAGCCTGGCCGACCTGCGAAAACAAGAGCTCGACCCAATTTTTGGATATGCAAAGACAATCCAACACGGTGTGATTGGAAAAGGTTTGAACGACTACGACTCTATTTTCCGCATTCTCAAGAATACAGGTTTCGATGGCTGGATCTCGATAGAGGATGGAATGAACGGAATGGAGGAACTGAAACAATCAGCCGAATTCCTGAGGGGAAAAATCAGCCAGTACTTCGGAAATTGAGCTTACAAGTTCATGCTTTTTATCTCGTCTTGAGACACAAGGACAAGAGGACGCAGGGTAAACCCACCATCAAAAACAATGTTCGTGCCGGTGGCAAATGAGGCTTTCTCAGATGCAAGGTAGGCGTAGGCGGAACCCACATCAGCTGGCACACCAAGACGACCGAGAGGAATATTGCTCATAAAGCTTTCTCCGGTTTTAGGGTCGTTGACTGCCTTCTCTAAAACCCCACTGGCCCAATTTGGGGAATTGATCAATCCAGGGGATACGGTGTTGACCCGGATGCCATAGGGGGCAAGCTCGATGGCGGCTGTCTCGGCAAAGACCTGCACCCCGGTCTTGCTGACCCGGTAGGCAGCTTCCTTGTATGCGGGATTAAATTGGATCGTGGAAGAAGTGAAGAGCATCACCCCTTTGTGCCTATCGGCCATATGCCTGGCGACCTCGCGCGTGCACAGCATGGCGCCCGTCAAATTCACCGCCAGGATCCGGTTCCAGCATTCCAACGTGATCCTGGTGACCGGCTCCCATTCGATGATCCCGGCATTATTGACGAAGATGTCGATTCCGCCCAAATTGGATATCGCAGCCTGAACCAAACGAATCACCTGGTCCTCATTGGATACATCGACTTCCATCGCAAAGGCTTTTTGTCCCAACCCCCTGACCTGCGCCTCGGTCGACCCATCCCCACTTTCGAGCTTAACATCGCAATATGCAATATCCACTCCTTCGCGAGCCAGGGCAAGGCAAATATCCTTGCCGATTCCACGCTCCCCTCCAGTCACAAGCGCTTTTTTTCCATTCAACCCTAGATCCATAGCTCATCCTCCTGGAATTGATTAACCGGAATAATATTATACGCGGCCCACTTTGGCACGCCACATTGGGACAAACTCATCCCGATAAAAATTCGCCTTTGCCAGGTCGGGAGTCATTTCCACGACGTTTTCAACCATATCAGTTGATGCTTCCATTTTATTCATTAATCCGACCCCATAAGCTGCCATGAGCGCTGCCCCCAAGACTGCATTTTCAGACCCGGTAATTCGTACCGGTTTTCCAAACAAATCAGCCGCTACCTGAGACCAGACGCGACTTTTCTGCAAGCCTTTCCCTCCAGCCATAAAATAATCGCTCCGATCATTAATTTTCATGATCTCATAACCGTCCAATAAATCCATCAATACCCCTTCCATCACGGCTTTGGTTCGATGGGAAATGCTGTCCAGCCGGGTTGTGTTTCCGAAGAAACCTTTCCTGCGACTGGTTTGTTGCCGGGTGGGTCCCGTGCAAAAGAACAAACCGTCAGATCCAGGAGGTACTTGGGCGGCTAATTCATCCATTTGGGAGTAATTGATGATTTTCCCTTTCTCCTGATTAATTTGCCCACGCAGCCATTGGTAACTGGTCCCTCCACCCAGGCTGGTTCCCACAACAGCATAGGCGTCGTTGAAGAATGTGCGTGTGTCCATCCCAGGGTAGCGGATAAATTCCGCAATCACCTGTGATATTTGGGCGGCTGTTCCGATATTGATCAGGATGGGTGAACCCGGCACAGTCAACCCGCTTCCCACCATGCTCATCTGGTTATCGCCTCCGCCATAGATGACAGGGATTTTTCTTTTCAAACCGATGGAATCGCCAACCTGGTTCGATATTGTCCCAGCTTGCTGAGGAGCCAGGTTGACATCTGGAAATATTCGGAGAGGAAGCTGTAATTTCTGAATTAGCTCTTCGTGCCAGAAATTTAACTTGGTATTGAATAGGCCGGTGCCAAATGCATTCGTCCGATCGGTGGCATAGTCGTTCTTTCCCAATAATTTTCCACGCAGGAAATCGGTGGGCAAGACAAAATGCATGATCCTGCGGAATAAATCCGGATCTTTTTCCCTGATCCCGAAAAGGATCGCTCCGCTATATCCGCTGGAAATTTCAGTTCCCAATTCGTCGTATGTCCGAACCCCCATAACCTGTTTCATTTTTTGCATGGTGGTTTGGGAACTCCATTTCTGGTCCTGCCAATTGATCAGGGGACCGATCGGGTTCCCAACACCGTCATACAGAACTGCTCCGTGCATCTGACCCGTTAAACCAATAGCCCGGACAGTACCCCGACCGTCCAGCTTTATAACCGATTCCCGGGTGGCATCAACTGTCTTTTCCCAAAGAGTTTCGAGATCCTGCTCGGCGTCGTCAGGGTAGCTGCGTGTGGACACACAATTCAATTCCAGTGTTGCAAGGTCGACCAGCCCGGTTTTCACACCAGACGTCCCCAGATCAATGCCCAGGACGTAATCCTTCATGCCATTTGCTCGAAACTGGGCTTGAGGGACGGGTAGAGTTGGCAATAACGCGGATATGCTTTGCGATAGGCTTCAACCTGGTCTGGATCCGGCGACGTAATATTGGTGATCTTGACGATCTGATCACAAGCTGTGGGTACATCCTTCCATGAGCCAGCTCCGACCCCTGCTAGCAAGGCTGCCCCGAAAGCCGCGCCTTCGGTTGTGTTAACCGTCACCAGCTCTGCTTCTAGGATGGACGCCAGGATTTGCCTCCAAAGAGCGCTCTTCACGCCGCCCCCGGAAGCGCGTATCTGGCGAATTTCACCCAGCCCGGCGTTTTGGATCAGGGTGAAGCTGTCTTTCAAACCGTAGGATACACCTTCGAGTACAGCCCGCGTCAGGTGTCCGCGGGCGTGGCGCAGGGTAAGCCCTATCCAGGCTCCCCTCGCAAGTGGATCTGCGTACGGTGTCCGCTCACCACTCAAATACGGCAGGAATTGAAGCCCCTCGCTTCCTGCAGGGACCGATTCAGCTTCCAGCAGCAGATCGTCGAAGCTGATACCTGGCGCCAGCGTGTCACGGTACCACTGCAGGCTTCCCGCTGCGGACAGCATGACGCCCATGAAATGCCACATCCCGGGAACGGCGTGGCAAAAGGCATGCAGACGGCCTTCGGGCTCGATCAACGCAGTGGGAGTTGTAGCGAAGACCACGCCGCTGGTGCCGACCGCCAATGAAACAACACCAGGTTTGACCGCACCGACACCGACAGCCTGGGCAGCCTGATCACCGCCACCAGCAGCAACCGGAGTGCCGGATTTCAACCCGGTTGCGGCAGCCGCTTCGGCGGTAACTTTTCCAGTGAACTCTGGTCCCTCTAAAGTCGGCGGCATCCACTTACCCGGAATATCGAGCGCTGCCAACACTTCCTCTGACCAATCGCGGGCACGCAAGTCAAACAGCACCGTCCCTGAGCCATCGGCCTTGTCCATGGCATATTCCCCGGTCAGACGGTAACGAATGTAATCCTTGGGGAGCAGGACATGCCTTGCGCGGGAATACACCTCCGGTTCGTTCTCCTTCACCCATAAGATCTTCGGTGCTGTGAAGCCGGTCAGGGCGATGTTCCCGGTGACCTGGATGAACTTTTCTTTCCCGACCCGGGCATGGATATCGTCACACTGCGCCTGGGTGCGCCCGTCATTCCATAGGATGGCAGGGCGCAAGACCTCGCCGGCCTCGTCCAGTAGAACCAGACCGTGCATCTGTCCTGTCAGGCCGACCGCGGAGATGGCTTCACCCCCGATGCCTGCTTTTTCCAGGGCACCATGGATGCTGGCTGAAACCGCCTGCCACCATTCTTTCGGATCCTGCTCCGACCAGAGAGGCTTGGGCGTCTGAAGCGTGTGCGGACTGGAAGCCACGGAAACCATTTCTCCACGTTCATCGATCAACAGGGCCTTGCTAGATGTTGTAGACGTATCGATACCCAGGAAATAATTCATGGTTTCCTCGCAATAGGGTTGCAACCGTAGCGGCGAAGCAGCGCTTTGCCCTTACTAAAATTATCGAATAGTTACCGGGCAAACAAACACCCATTCTTTGACCATGGTCTTCTTCTCCCCAATTACATCAAACTCACCTTCGCAACGAATATCCGCTGATGATGAGCCGACCATCACTTTGAACGAGCCACTTTCGACCACGAGATTTAGATCGGCATCGTGGAAAGCCAGCTGGTCAATGGGCAGGTGAAAGGTGATGGTTTTACTTTCGGCAGGCGCAAGGCCTAGGCGGGCGTAACCTTTCAGTTCTTGCACCGGTCGCGGCAGGCTGGCGAACTCATCTTGAATATAGAGTTGGGCGACTTCATCCCCGGCGATGCTCCCAGTATTGGTGATTTTTACCGAGATATCGAGTTTTTCCCCGGCGGTAAGTTCTGTTTTGGAGAGGGCAAAATCGCTATAGGCAAAAGAGGTATAGCTCAGTCCGTGCCCAAATGGATAGAGCGGGCTGGCATCCACGCTGACATAATTGACGTACCAGTTGGAGCGCCCAGCGCTGGGTTTGTGATTGTAGTAAATGGATGTCTGACCGACATGACGAGGGAAAGTCATTGGAAGCTTGCCGCCGGGATTGTTTTCGCCCAGCAGGGTTTCCACGATTGCTGCTGCGCCTTCTTCACCGGGGAGCCAGGCTTCGAGGATGGCATCCGCTTTTTCGGCGATGTTGTTGATAGCATAGGGGCGACCAGTGACCAGAACAACGATCACAGGTTTTCCAGTAGCGAAAATCACGGATGCCAGTTTTTCCTGAACGCCGGGCAGGATTAGATCGCCGCTGTCACGGGTCTCGCCGACTGTGCAATTGGGGGTCGAGCCAGCCCGGTCGCCGAGAACGAGAAGCACCGTATCTGCGACTCTTGCAGCCTGGATGGCCTCGCCAAAGCCAGATTCGTCTTCGACCAGATTGTCGCAGCCTCGAGCGTAGAAAATATCCTTATTGGGCAAAGCGGTTTTCAGGGCGGTCAGCAGGGAGGGTGTTCTAACGGCGAAACGCTCAACATGTGCCGAATCCTTTTTTTCAAAAGTGGAATCAGCAGGCAGCATCGATCCCATTAGTTCTAGCACAGCCGCATAGCTGTAATCGCCAAGGAAACTGCGCCCGTCTTCAGCATTGGGACCAATCACAGCGAGAGACTGGAATTGGCTGAGCGGGAGCGCGCCGTTATTCTTAAGCAGTACCATGCTCTTGAACGCAATTTCGCGAGCCAGGGCACGCTGGGAATCGGTTTCAAAGACTTCAGGGACGCAGCCTTCATCGACAAATGGATTTTCGAAGAGACCAAGTTCGACTTTTTTCCGCAGGATGCGCCCGACGGCGGTATCCACATATTCAAGGTTGATTTCACCCGATTCGAGCGCGGCGCGGAGCGGCTCATTGTAATAACTGCAAGATGGCAGTTCAACATCAATGCCAGCACGTAAGGCAAGAACAGCCGCTTCCTGAGGGTGGGAGGCGGCGCGATGATAGGTGAAAATCATCGGAATGGCTTCGTAGTCTGAAACAACCAGACCATCAAAACCTAGCGTGCCACGGAGTAAATCCGTGAGAATTCGGCGGGAGGCAGCCACCACTTCTCCATCGAGTTCAGGATAGGCATTCATGATGCTGGCAATATTTGCATCACGGATTACGGCCTGGAACGGAACGAGAAACGTATCCCATAGATCGTGGATGCCGATATGCGAGGGGGCGCAGTTCTGCCCGCCCTGCGAGGCACTGTGCCCGACAAAGTGCTTACCAGTTGCCATGACGCCGTTATTGATATTTTCGCCTTGCAAGCCGTGCACGTACGCCATGCCAAAATGACTGACGAGGGTTGGATCTTCGCCGAAAGTTTCCTCAACACGGCCCCAACGCGAGTCGCGGGCAACATCAAGCACGGGCGCCAACCCCTGATGGGCCCCCACGCCTCGCAATTGCCTGCGGATCTCGGTGGTCATTTTTGCGGCCAAATCGGGCTGAAAGGTGGACGAAAGCCCAATCATCTGCGGGAACATTGTGCCGCCAAGTCCCATATAGCCAGAACAGCATTCCTCATGAACAATGGCAGGAATGCCAAGGCGAGTCTCATGAACGAGGTAATGCTGGATGGCATTGTTGAAGCGGGCAACCGCGGCAGGATCCAAGGTGGAGTCTCCGGCAGTGCGGGTGATCTGCCCAATGCCGTTTTGGAGCAGCTTTTTGGCTCTGGCAGGCGAAAAATCCCTGTCTTCCTGGATTTCGTGCATCCAACAAGAGCCGAGCTGAACAAGTTTTTCGTCCAGGGTCATCCGGGCAAGGAGGGATTCTGGGGTAGGAGAGGACATTGTGAATTTCCCTGCTTCAGGGATCAAGTTTTCTCTAAGGCCGGATACCGAAAACTTGATATGTTTATCGCACACCCGTTAGGATATCGATCGTGAGCTGGTCGAGCCGTTCGTATTTCAGCCCACGGCTGGAAACAGAGGCGCGTTCAAATGATTGGGCTTTGAGGGCAGCCGCTTTTTCAACGGAGTATTTGCCGAAGAAGGGCATCATCGCGGCATCTTCAGCATTGATTTCCGCCAGAATTGCCTGGACTTCCTTATCCGCATTGAAGTGGGCGGCTTTTTCCTTGAGGATGAGATAGGTGCGCATGCAGCCACATGCAAAATCCTTCACGCCCTCGTAGTCCTCGGTGCGGTAGGCATGGGCGTCGAAGTGGCGGCTGCCACTGTATCCCACATCCTCGAGAAACTTGACAAGGTAGAAGGCCGCCTTGATATCGCGCGAGCCAAAACGCAGGTCCTGGTCATAACGTCCGGGGTACTGGTCGTTCAGGTCGATGTGGAACAGTTTCCCCGCCTCCCATGCCTGCGCCACGCCGTGAGTGAAGTTGATCCCTGCCATGTGCTCGTGCGCCACTTCAGGGTTGACACCGACCATTTCGTGATGGTCGAGGGTCGCGATGAAGGCCAGCATGTGCCCGGTGGTCGGGTTGAAGATGTCGCCGCGCGGCTCGTTGGGCTTGGCCTCCAGTGCGAATTTCAGATCATACTTCTTATCCCGGACGTATTCGCACAGGAAGTTCATCGCTTCGCGGCTGCGTTTGATGGACTCAATCACACTTTTACTGGAATCCGTTTCCGTGCCCTCGCGCCCGCCCCAGAACACGTACACTTTCGCTCCGAACTCCACACCCAGGTCAATGGCATTCATTGTCTTCTGAAGCGCATATGCACGCACCCGGGAATCGTTGGATGTAAAAGCCCCGTCCTTGAATACCGGGTCACCAAATAAATTGGTGGTTGCCATTGGAACAACCAACCCTGTCTCGGCCAAAGCTTTATGGAAGGATTTCTTTATCCCATCTGCTTCAGACGGGGTAGCATCGATCGGGATCAGATCGTTGTCGTGGAAGTTGACACCGTAGGCGCCGACCTCTGCGAGCAAGTGAACCAACTCGGCTGGTGACTTCGGCTCACGCACCGGGCCTCCAAATGGGTCACGACCTAGGTTGCCAACCGTCCAAAGGCCAAAAGTAAATTTGTGTTCAGGTTTGGGAGTGTACATGGGAATCTCCTATGATAGGGCCAGGGTAATTAGTATTTTGACAGGCTGTTTTCAAGCATTTTCCGATTGATCATTGCTTTTGATACGTTTTAACAATCCATTCAGTATTTCTTCAATATACCAGATGCACCTTGCTTCAAGATAACACCAAATCCATTGTCTTCCTGGACCATTCCCAAAGTCGTTGAGGTTGATAACGCATCGTGCTGATGTCTTTCATGATCACTTCAACCACACAATCCCTGGTAATCTCCAGAGTCTCCCGAAGGTTTTTTTGGGATTCGATTGCGTCCCATTGATCACCAGCGAACATTGCGGGGTTAGGTTTGTATGATAAAACATACTTCCCGTTTGAGTTGTCGACCATCTTCACTACATCAGCCCATGGGCTCATCGAGACCTTGCGCAGGTTGGGTATCGTTTTAAGTATATCCATCTTATTATGCAGTTCATCGCAGCAGCCATAATAGATCAAACCAAATTGCTCCATCCATCGTTTCTCGTATTGAAGGGCGAACTCGGCATGCATTTTAGGAGAGACACCTGCAAATATTTGAGCGGCACCGCATCCCCATTGGTCGATTGTCCTAGCCTGCCTGGTGTTGAATTCCGGCTTTGGCAGCTCGTTAGTGTATCCAAGACCACCGGACCCCACCCGGTAGTTGCCATCTGTTACAGATAAAAGGTTCAAATCCTTCCACTGCTTCAAACGACTCAAATATCCATTGACAAGACGATCCATGGCTTGATGAACGAGTTCCGGGCGCAGCATAAGATCCATCATCGCCTTTTGGACACCCCACCATTGGATCAGCTCATCCCATGGGGCAAACCAAGAATGTACAATTCCAACTTTCTCAATGGGGAGGATGTCTCCAAAGGCTTCAACGAGAAATTGATAATTTCGCTCACTGGCCTGCTCATCATGAAACACAATTGGAAATTTAATTTTCTCCAAATCTTTTTCGCTGTCAATTTGAGGATGGAATTCCCTGGACACAATATCGCTTCTCTGGTCTGTGATAACCACATCGCTCAACTCACTAATGCCAAAGCCTGAATCGTGAATAACAAGAGGCGAGTAGAATTTCGCGTCGACAACCATATCGGCAGGCATGTGGTGCCACTGGTAGAGTGTCTGCCGGAACATATTCTCAATTTGCCGACAAAAGGGATCGGTTGTTTGCAGTTCCAATTCCCCGTCCACATCCATCTCGTGCCATGGAATTTCGTTGATCCACACGAGCGGTCTACCCGGCATATTGCCATTCAACCGTTTCCATTCCAGAATCTTTTCTGCGTGGATCGGTAAGGAGGCAATTGTTGCCTGCTGGTCGGCTAGTCGTCGCAGGATTGACCTGTCTTTTTGGCGGATCATCATAAGGCGATAATCAACGACTTCGCAACTGCGACCGCCCGGCTGGCGTCTGAAGCATAACCGTCTGCTCCTATTTTCCGGGCATAGTCTTCTGTAATAGGTGCTCCGCCCACCATGATCTTAACCTGGTCCCGCAGCCCGGCTTGCTCAATGGCTTTGATGATCCCTCCCATGGAAATCATCGTGGTGGTGAGCAAAGCTGACAGGCCCACCAGTTTTGCACCATGTTCATGAATGGCCAGGACGAATTTTTCCGGGGTGACATCCGTTCCGAGGTCGACCACATCGAACCCGGCGCCTGCCAGCATCATTCGGACAAGGTTCTTGCCGATGTCATGCATGTCGCCTTTCACAGTCCCGATCACTACAGTTGCGAGCGGCCTGGTATCTGCAACCGAGAGCAAAGGTTTAAGGATGGCCATACATGCCTGCATGGCGCGCGCAGCAATAAGCATTTCGGGAATGTAGAAAATCCCTGCTTCGAATTGTTTTCCCACCTCCGACATCGCTGCAATCAATCCCCCGTTCAGGACCAACTCGAGTGGTACACGTTCTTCCAATGCCTGCCTGGTCAGATCCAATGCTCCTGCAGCATTCCCATCGATCACAGATTGCTTTAATTTTTCCAGATCAAAACTCATCACTCATCTCCTGAATAGTAAACTTCTAAATTTTCCAAGCATGCGCTTCCTCGAGCAGGATGGCATAATTCTGCAAAGGCACATAATTTGCGATGGTATTGCCAGAGCCGAAGGCGAATCTTCCACCGGGCATGCAAGTGTCCAGGATGCCGCGCAGGTAGCTACGCAACTCGCTCCCTGGTAGAGTGGCCAACTTGTCCATATCCACCCCACCCATCAGGGCGATGCGATCCCCAAAGCGGGTCTTGACCTCTCCCACGGGCATAATCACGTCCTGAAAAGAGTGGAACCCGTCAATTTTGACCATATCGATCAGGTCATCCATCACCGAAGGGGTATTTCGGTACAAGTTACCACAACTATGGATCCAGAACGGCTTGCCGTGCTCATGGGCAAGGGCAGCATACTTGGCCAGCCAGGGGAAAAGCAGCCGCCGCAGGTCGGCGGGGGAAATCATTGTGCCGGTCTTGAACCCCATATCATCAGCGTGGAAGATGGCACCCACCACATCACACCCCACACAAGCCCGGTAATACTCATAGACGATCTGCCCCCACCGGTTGAAAACGCCTTCCACCAACTTCGGATTATCATGCAATAAGAAAAAGAGCCCCTCATAACCCAGAAAGGATTCGAAAATGTTTTCAAACAAGTTACCTGAAACAGTGATCTTCATACCTTCCGGTACCAGGTCATCAGCCATGTCGAGCGTTTCAGGGGCAGCACGGATCTGGTCCCAGGGAAAGCGTTCAAAGTCCTCCTGGGAGCGGATCAGCGCACCGGATTCATCCACCCAATCCCGGAACCCTCGCGAAGCCCCGGCTGTATCGGCAGCCTGACGGATCCTGCCAGATGGGAGGTTGACCCATAAAGGCCAGAGAGGGACGAAATCGTAACCAAGACGGTAGTACAGGTTGATCAATTGTTGGTAATAATGTTTATCTGGAGAGGCTGGTCCACCCACCCCATCGGGAAGTGCCCAAGGTTCATCCAGGTATGATTCCTGGATGGTCTTGAGAATTTCCGAATCTATCCCAATCTCGACGATCGGGACTCGGCCAGGTTTTTTATCACCCCGCATAACGGATAAAAATTCATCAAAATCCGGTGCAGGATGTTCGAGCAGTAAGCCCGACATGGGTTAGATGACCTCCAGGTCGTCCAGCCCTGGCAGCGAGGGAAATGGCGCGTGGGGTTCTGCCTGGTACCAGAATGCGGTGGAGGCGATATCATCACGGCGGGCGTAAAAACGCGGTTTACCTCCCAGTGGTGCACGGAAACCCAGGTCTTGAATGGTTACCTTTAAATCCTGTTGGAAGCGGATCGGGTCCATGATATGCCAGCGATACAACCCGAAGCGCTGCTGGGATTGATACAAGCCATCCGGCATGATGACCTGCACCAGACCAAGGTAGGGGGTGGAGTAAATTCCATATTGTCCCTTGGGATGTTCGAAATTCCAAGCCCCGCCGAAGTAATCTTCAGTCCCGGTCCCGCAAATGGTCGGAAAGTCAGTATCACCGTCCAGGTAAAATTTAATTTCCCCTTCGCCCCACCAGTCATTATTGTGGGTGCCCCACGCCATATAGGTGCCTACGTAATGCCCCTGGCCCCGAACGCCGTCAAGGAGGGTATGGACCTCCTTCGATTTCACGGTGTCACTGCGTCTCCATTGAGCATGGAAATAAGCCATATCGATCGGAATCTGGGTGAGGGTGTAGTCAATCTGGTAAAAGAAATCGAATGCCATGTCTTGGGACAAATTCTCTACTGTGATGTGCGCCCTGTGGCGAAAGGGCATTTCCCAATAGCAATTGAAGCCGCCCGCAGGGTTAACTGCCACGGGTAGTGAGCCGACGTTGCAACGCTCCCCCCAGCCGTTGCAAAAAAAGTCCCCCACCGGGACTTCCACCGAGGGCACGCCCTCATCATCCCAATAGAACCTCAGCACCAACCGACGCCATAGAGTGGGAGACATGGTCAGCCAGATATGCTGGATGGCTCCCGACCCCTGGATCTCAGCCAGGGTGACAGTCTGCAGGGGCGGGATATTGATGCAAGGTGATATTTTCCATCCCTGGCCCAGCTCGCGGGAGTAGCTCTCTTTACTGTCTGGAATTGCCATTCCCCCCCGGCCTTTTTCACCTTTGGGATTCTCGGCGCTGATCGAGCGTGTAATTGCGTGAGACAGGCGGGAAAGATTTCCCAACCCCATACCGAGTCCATCGAATTGAATGTCCATAATTTACTCCTCGCTTAATGAAAGTTCCAAATTGTATTCAATCGTTTGACCCGGAGTCAGCATGACCAAAGTACCGCGTGCGCGTTCGGAAGCGCGTCCCTCCACGTGGCAATTGGCTGGCTCGATTCCAAGCACATGCGTTCCTTCACCAGGCATTTTCCATTGCACCAAAACTGGCAGGCTGCTCACCTCCCAAGCTAAACGGACCGTGAGCGGACGGTTTGAAGCTGGAAAATGTGGATTTCTCACGGTAACAGAGACAGTCCCATCCACCTCAGGAGATAGATTCTCATGGTAATAGACACGCTCCTTGTAATCCACCTGCGGCAGATGCCAATCCCCCAGGTTTTCGATGGGCGTCCCAGGCTCACGCGGACTCACCGCGGCGGACGGGAAGCAAACTTGGGTCTGGGCGTCAAGCAAAGGAAAACCAAAATTGAAGTGGTACAGCAGCATGTGAGGAGCTGGATCAAACCCGGCGTTTTCAACAACATCCCGGATTTTGATCTGGTTTTTACCCAAGCGGCTTCTGATTTCACGGGTCAGGCGCATATTCCAGCCGAAAATGGACGTTTCTTCCACTTTGCCCTTTACAAACGTGATGTATTCATCCCCTTCCCAAAAACCTTCAGCGCAGACCTGGTTTGCCGGGGTGTGGTGGGCGCGCCCATGCAATCCCAGTTCCTCGCCGTCATCCGTTCCGGGTGACCCAACTTGGGTGAGCCCACAGGTCATCAACAAACCTCCGGCGGCAGTCCGCAGCCACCCTGAACCATGACCATCGAAAAATGCCGGATTCGCCTCCCCGTTTGGTGAAATCCAGCTTATCGGCGTTCCCTTGAACTCAGCCAGTCCAATATCCATCCCACGTGAAGGCAGAACACTGTAAGCCAAACCAGCCCCGGTGCGAACCTGGATCTCTTCGACACCGGACTCCCTCCCTTCGGTCGATTGAACACGATGCAAGCCCCCAATCTGTTCGATGCGACCCAGGCGGGCTTCCAACTCGCGGCGCGACCATTCTCTTCCATATAAGTTCATGGTTCAACAATCTCCGGGATACGGCGGATACGGGGGTCGGTAAAAACATCGTTTTCGTCACTGCTGGTGCTGGAAAACTCGGACACGATGGCACCCTGGTCCGAGGCCTGGAACCAATGCAGGGTATCAGGCGGGATGGTGAACTGTTCGCCTGGGTTGAGCTTGATCTCGTGGAAAACGGTGTAATAGGCCTCACTCCCCACCGGCGGTCTGCCGCCCCGACCCATTGTCGGCTCCCCCTCAACGTACAGCCAGACACCTCCCCAGCGGCAACGAAAAGTTTCCATTTTCCCGGAGCTGCCTGCCACTTCAGGATGGCGGTGCTCCGGGCATGTCTGGCGCGGGAAGAGGACCAATTCCTTGGCGCAGTAGCGGTCATTATTGATATACACCACAAGTTCCAGCCCGGTCTTATCCAGTTCGCCCAGGCCCAGTTCGGCCACTTCGATATTCCTGCGCTCTTCAGGTGTGAGGATAATCCCGGCGCGCTCCAACATCTGAGCCGCGCGTTCCTGAGCCAATTGAACTTGAATGCGAGTGATCATCGATCCAGCTCCTTCTTTGACACGGACAGGAAGGTATTTATTGGTAAGAGCTGATCCAACCCAAGGTCGGTCAACCTTTGCATTGTGGGAATGCCATTTTTGTCCCAGCCCATGCGGGCATAGTAATCATCCAGCATCCCATCCAGTTCCACCACCTGACCCTTGGCCGGACCCTCCGCCATGGACTGGGAGAGATTGCGCGCCGGCAGGGTATCCTGCCTGCGATCAAATCCTTCTCGCGCGTTGAACAACCGGCAAAGGGTGCTAATCCGTTCGCCAACCTGTTCGAACTCCTTCACCGAACCATATTCAAAACCAGTGACCGCATTGACCAATTGCCACAATTCTTTCAAATTCATTCCGAATCCAGGAAAACAGCAAAGAACTGCGCTGTTCCACAGGGCGCTTTCCGATTGGTGTTCGCGGAAAAGTTGTGCCTTGGCATCCGGAGTAAGAGGATCGGCTCCTCCCAAGACTTCGCTGAGAGGTGCTCCGCGCAGGTGACAAGCACCCCGCTCCGAAATTGCGTAACCAAGCGCCATCCCTTTGGCAGCGTTCGGGTGGTATGCAGGCATCTCCAGTCCTTTGACGTGCATGGCAAAGGAGATTGCTTCGGGATAGTTCTCGGCGATTTTTGCCACTCCCTGACTCAACCATTCTCCACAGCCTTCCACCTTTGCCATTTTCCCTATAAGGGCGAGGGCAGACTGGCAGTTACCAAAGCGCGGTTCAATACCGTCCAGGTCGCTGGCGCGCACCAATCCGGTCTCGAACATCTCCATTACAAAACCGACTATACCCCCGGCGCTGATCGTGTCGATGCCATACTCGTCGCAAAGCAGTGACATGCGGATGATCGCCTCCCGGTCACCGATGCCGCAGTTGGATCCGAGCGCAAAAGTTGTCTCGTATTCCGGTCCCTCGAGCAGTTTCCCATCCACCGGACGGGTGACCTTGCTGCAGGCGATCGGACATCCAAAACAAGCGTAATTGGACTGCCACTCATGCTCACGAAATGATGAGCCGGTGATCGCATCTGCAGCCTCGAACTGACCCTGGTGGAAATTGCGGGTTGGCAAAGCACCAACCGCATTGATAAACTCCAGGATGTTGGCCGTGCCATCCAGCTTCATGCGGGAGATGCTGCTGGACATACGGATGGCCCGGGTGGCAAGCTGCATGGCACGATCGAAACGGACCCGGTCTGCAACTGCAACAGTGCCGGTACCGCGCGCCACGACGGCTTTAAGGTTCTTAGAGCCCATGACCGCTCCGACCCCACCCCGCGCCAAGGCACGGGTCTCGTTAAAGATACCGGCAATGTATGAGCGCTTCTCCCCAGGAGGGCCAATGACCAATGACTGCCAGCCTGGTCCGAACTGCTCTTGCAGGATTTCATTGGCTTGTGGAATTGACCGGCCCCACAAGTGCGAGGCAGGACGCAGCTCGACATGGGCATCATCGATAACCAGCAGGACCGGCTCGGGGGCTGCCCCCTGCAGGATGACAGCGTCATAACCGGCATATTTAAGAGTCTGACCAATGAAACCACCGCAGTAGGCGTCAGAGTATGTACCGGTAGCCGGGCTTTTGGTGGTACTGCCTAGCCGACCACCCGTGGGGGCAGTGGTGCCGGTCAGCGGGCCGACATCCAGTATGAGACGGTTCTCAGGAGAGAGTGCATCCACATATGGTGGCAGTTCCTTTATAAGCAGGTATGCTCCCAACCCTTTGCCACCCAGAAGTGGTCGCATGGCTTGTTCCGGGAGTGATTCCCTGCCGAATATACCGCTTGTCAAGTCGACCCGCAGTATGCAGTCGTTATAACCCCGTGATTTGAGGTTCAATTGACCATTTTCCTTTCATCCATCGTGATCGCGCCGGTAGGACAGATCAGGGCACAGGCTGGAGCTCCATCACACAGATCACAGATGACCGGGTACCAGGGCAAGTCTTGATTCCCAGCTTGAACGCCGTGGTCTGATTTATAAACTACTTGAGTCGGGCAAATTTCCACACACTTCTCGCAGGCTGTGCAGAGTTCCACATCCAAGCTGACCGCCCCACTCGTGCCGTCCCAACACAGGGCATCAGTCGGGCAATCCTCGATGCACTTTTTACAAAGGGTGCAATAATAGACCTTATTCTGTCCCAGTTGAATGGGCTTGACCGTCAACCTGGCCAAATGGTTGCCAAACAGACCGGTCCCATGAGCTGCCACGCAAGCCGTCACGCAAAGCTGGCAGCCAGTGCACTTGGATGTGACAACCCGCAGGCGGACCTTATCCCACTTCCGTCCACGTTCGGCATCGTCGACCGAGTAATTTTCGTGCGCCACTTGGGCGAGACGGCGGACCAATCCCTCCGGATCTGGCGATTTGGTCACGTTGCGACCCATCAGGCAGCCCTGCCCGCCCGCCTGCAACCCTTCATCCAGCAGCTCAAGCGCATCACGCTCGTTTTCGGAACGTGCACCGCCCAGGACCAGCACCGGAACCTGTACCACCGAAATCAAGTGGGCAAAGCTCTCCACGTCTCCCGTATAGGGAATTTTAATGGCATCCGCACCGAGCTCGGTGCACATACGCGCCCCCAGGGTGAGCAGATCAACGATGTTAGTTCCAGTCACGTGACCGCCAAACGCCAGCGGCTCCATGATGCAGGGTAGCCCGACCTTGCGGCATTCGCTGGCGAATGCGGCGCAAGACTCGATCCCGGTGGCTTCGACCTGATCGTTGTACCCCAGGAATAGATAGATGGTGATGGCAGTTGCACCCAGCTTTAAAGCCTGTTCAGCGGTGAGTATTTTTTGGTGGTCGAGGTGACGCTGCGGGATGGCATTGGTGACATTGGAACCTCCCAAGCGGGGCATGTTCATCCAGTCGGCGCGGACGATCAGGGCTGGTCCATCCTGCACTCGGAAGAGAGGCGCCAGGCGGATGGCTTGCCCCGGGCTGAGCAGGATCCCGTCCACTCCCCCACGAATGACCGACCCAACAATGCTGCGCAGGTTTACCACATTGGGGGTGACATCGCTCATGTAGCCATGATCAGCAGCCACGCAAACGGCTCGCCCATCACCGTGGCGGTTGAATAACTTTTCCATCCTTGAAGACAAACCACTATCCATTAACTGCCTCAACCGATCCCTTCGGGAGTTTTACGCACCAACTCGGCAAGTTCTGCCAAGGGCTTGGAAGGTTCCAGCCAGGTGTGATCCAGCCAGAGACCCGAGGCTCCCAGCCCCATGGCTTCTTCCCAATCTTCAGCATAGCTCCCGACCGAGGTGGGTTTCAGCAACCAAGGCACGCTTAGCATGGATGCAATCGTCTTGAGCGAGGCGATGCCGGGGTGAGGTACGATGACCACATCTGCGCCACTCTCCTGGGCATATGAGGCTCCCAATTCTATTGCTTTTCCGCGAAGTACAACACGTGACCCAGTCGGGCAAACTTCAACCAGGAGAGGCAAGCCCAATTCTTTACCTGTCAGTGCCAGCTGGACTGTAGCCTTCAAGCACGCTGCCTCAAGTTCCTCTTCGTAGCCCAACAGGAAACTAAGCACCATTCCGCTTGCCCCCAGCTCAATGGCATCCACCGCGTCGAGGATGGAGACGCGGGTCGCTGTTTCGGGGGGTAGGGGAAAAGCCGCGCTGCGCAGAGTGTTCGTCCAGTCCATGCGCACCAGCAGGGCGGCATCTATACTTGTGCGATTTCCCAGCCGCTGGATTTGCCCCGGACTGCACACCAGGCCATCCAGGTGTGGTAGAACCGGTCGCAGATCTTCGGCGAAATTTTCCAAGCCTGGAAGAGCACCGAGCGAGAGTCCTGCGCTGGCATCCAGCAGCAAAGAATGTCGTCCTGTATCGGGGAAAAATTCCATCATCCAATCTTCGAGATTGTTCATATCAAGATTCCTGTAAAAATCAAGGCTCAAGCGCACGGACCGCGCCACAAGCTGCACACACGGTCAAATTGCCAACCCGGGGCGTTCAACTCCATGTGCCTGCGTTCCCATCCATTAGCCACACGCCGGGAGGTTTCCTCCCAGGTGCAAATGCCGCTTAAGGCGTCGGCTGCCTCCACATTGCAGGCTCCCACTGCAGTAGCCATGGTTAGTGCCTGTTCAACCGGTAGGTTGTTCAACAGCCCGGCAAGGAAACCGGCAATCGTGGCATCCCCTGAACCAGTGGTTCCTGCAACCGCAACCTTGAAACAGGGGGCCCACAACTCCACACCAGCCCAGGCTTCCAAATCCGAGGGGCAGGCACGCCCGATCATATCAATTCCATCCCGACCAACTGTACGCAAATACATCCCCCGTTCGCCCAACTTCAAACCGACAATTTTCACGCCCATGGCGATCAGCTCCCGGCCCAGATCTGACAGCATTTGCGGAGTGACCATCGAAAGCAGGTCGGACCCCGAGGCGGAGTGGGACATTTCCCGATACGTGTCACCGTGCAGCATGAACAATATTTCCTCCACACTGGGTAAGAAAATATCTACATACGGCAGAGTGCTTTCAAGGATGACACGCCAATCCACCAGACCTGCCTCCGATGATGGATCCGGAAGGGCCATATCCATGGAAGTGGTTACACCGGTTTGCCTGGCACGGAGGAATATTTCTTTCAACTGTATTCCACCGTTTGCATATAATGCGCGCATGATCGGCGGGTATCCAAAATGGAATATGCGCGCCTTTTCCAGGAGCGCATATGGCACGTCACCGGCATCAAAGATATCGTTCGCACCCGGATAATGCAGGAAGATGCGATCGACCCCGGGGTAATTAATGATGATTGAATAGGAGGTGCTGGTAGCGGAGTCGACGATCATTCCGTCCGTCAACCCATGACCGCGAGCTTTTACGATCTGGCGGATAGCCTGCCCAAAGAGATCATCCCCAACCTTCCCTACAAGGCGCGTTGCGATTCCCAGTTTGTCCAGAGCCAGTCCAGTGTTGGAGACGGCTCCGCCTGTGGAACAAATGACCGGTCCGGCAGCCACAAGTCGACCAGGGAGAAAAGTATTATCAAACGGTTCTTTTCCTGACCCGCTCAGGTCGGGTTGGATGTCCAGGCAAATATGACCTGCAACCACTGCCTCAATATCACGGCTCATTTACGTTCCACCATCAGGGTGACCACTTTTTTGGGGGCTATACCAATTTTCACCCGTCCATCATTATCCTGGACCGGCTCGGTCTCGGTGCCCAGGGCGTCTCGCGGATTCTCATCCATCCCAGCCAAGTGAACACCTGCCGGGACGAAAGGTAAGAGGATGGTGGCTTCGGTAATTTCTTGGGAGGGGTTGTATAAGCGCAGTACCAGGGCATTCCCGGTCTCGGCTTTCTTTACGGAACTTAAAACAACGTTCCTGCCAGCTACACTCAGAAAGGAACGCCTGGCAGGTTGAGTTCCGGCGGTAATTGCTGGGGGTCTTTTCTCCAGTCCGGTGGTGTAGGCGCGCGGCGGGTTATTGAACGTCAGCGCCTGCCGCCAGACCTCCGCCTGGTTCCAGGTCCCTGTATGCGGCAGGATGGAAAGTGAAAATGTCAATTTACGCTGGATCTGCGCTTCAGGCGTGGCAATGTGCGGACCGGCACCTACGGTAGTAGTCCGCATATCGTATCCGGCACCCAGGTATCCGACAGCGCGCAGCAGGGTGACGGCAACCTCGTGGCGATCGGTGTCCAGGATTTCGTATTCGGGTAAACCTTGAACGATAAGGCACAATCCTCGCTCCCCGTCGGAGAGATCGACCCAATCTTGCTGTGGAAATGTCGTCGGAGCATCTTCCACCCAGGCTTCGTCCGGAACCGGCACGACCTTGACCGGATGGCTTACAACGTCGAACTGGGCGCTTGAATGGGAAACCTGTGTATTCACATCGCTTGGAAAGATCATCCGCAGACGATGATCACGGGCGTGATTGTCGAAGGTCACCTGCAAGTCCATTCGGGGGGATCCATTGACCAGGGAAACGGTCACGCTGAGCGGGCAAGCCGCTCTCGAATCGCTGCGCCTTCGCCCCTCAGCATCCAATCCTTCCGGGAGCAGCCAGTCATAATCGATGCAACTGCGTTGAACAACCGGACCATCCGCAAGGCGGCTGATGCGAGGTGCGGATCCAAGCGTACTTTCCACCCGATCTTCCAGCGGGTAGGAGTAATTGTAGCCATCCCCGCAGTCACCACCGTCTTCGAAATAGCCCAGGTCACAATAGACCTGGCCGGTCGCTTTATCCTGAAGACTTATCGTACCATTTGTGGCGATCTGAATCCGCAGGGTTTCATTTTCGAGAACATTATGCGGATGGGCGATGATCACCGGCTTGTTGGGGTTCACCGTCGGCGCAACCGCATATACCTGATACCCATAGGGAGGTAGACTGGCCTCAAACGATGCCCGCACGCATACACCTCTCCTTTCAGCAGCTGGTCCACTGACGAGAGGGCGAAGCACATGCGAGCGGTAAATTGATTCGATCTGTACGGGAAGCAGCCCGGTCCCATCCAATGGACGAATCCGCAAGCCGCGAAAATTCGGGTCCGGTAGAATGGGCGGGTCACCGTACCACTGCTCGAGTACTCTCTGGCGCAAGAGTGCCGGGGCATCCTTCTCTAGATCGGGTTCGGCAACGATGGCTGGTGGAGCCCAGCGACTCATAGCCACCCGATTAAGGAAGAAATCCCACAGATTCACATCTACGGTGATGCCGCCTTCGATGGGCCAGGGAAGACCATTAAAGACCACCAGGGCTGCCTCGTCGTCTTTCAGGCTCGAAAGGTCCACCTGGCGAGCCACCAATTCGAAGCGTTCACCCAGGATTTCAGTGGCTATCTCGGAAGACCAGTCAAAACGGGTTTCCATTTGAGCGTGGACCGGGTCGATGCTGCAACCGCCAATCGAATCGTGAGGCTGGTTCTGGAGCAGCCACTCCCATGCCTTCCACAGGAATGCGTCGGGATATTCCTCCCCTGGTTTCCAGGTCAATACCGACCATGGTTCCGCCCAATGCTCGAGCAAGGACTGGGTCCGCTCGTTTTTCATCTTGTTGTAGATACGGGAGGAAAGGATATGGGGGAGCAGGCGGTTGTCCCGGTCAGGGGTGCGGTTTGCATCCCGCAGCTCACCTGAGACTGTTTTCAAAGACCGGTTTCCAAGAGACTTCACGAGTTCATTGAAATAGTCCTCCAGAGAAGCCTGCCGGAAGTGGAATTCATCCTCAAAAAGCCGGTTGGCGTATTCCAGGATTGCAGGCAGGTCTTCACGGGCGGGGAGATGGTCGATGCCATTTAAGGCCAGAAGCACCGAAGACCCGGCGCGTATGGTTTCGTAGCGGGCGAAGGTGTGCAGATCTGCGGCAGCCTGTTGGACTTCCAGCCCAAGTGATGATGCATTGCCATAGCCCATGTTCGTTGGCAGGTGGCGCAGCAAAACACGGCTTCCGTCAGGAGACTGCCACCATACTTCGGATTTTAAATCGGCTTCGTCCAGGCCGCGGAAGTGCATGGCAAATGGTATGCCGAACCCTTGTAAAATCTGCGGCAGTTGGGAGATATGCCCAAACGTGTCGGGGATGTAGCCAACCTTTTGGACGTGTCCGAACTCATTGGCAATCCGGTGCCCCAATAGTAGATTTCGAACCAGGGATTCTCCGCTAACCAGGAACTCGTCCGGCAACACGAACCAAGGTCCAACGCCAAGGCGGCGTTCCTGGACCAGCTTATGGAGGATCTCATGGTTCTCTGGGCGGATCTCAAGGTAGTCGTTAAGGACGACTGTCTGTGCATCTAAATTGAAATGGGTGTACGATGGGTCGCGCTCCATCAGGTCGAGCAGGGCATCCATGACATGCACCAGGCGGACGCGAAACTGCTGGAATGTGGCGTACCATTCCCGGTCCCAATGTGTGTGTGGGATGACGAAGACTGTTGACCTATCGGCAGAGGATTGTTTTGGCATATAGCATTTCTCCACTGGTCGTGGCAATTAATGGTGACTTAAACAAAAAAATGAAAAACGCCCAGCCTTATATCCAGAAAATATAATCCAGCCCTGGTGAAATATCATCTCTGACCATTAATATTCCAGGGTCTGCATTATTGATACGCCAGCAAGTTTCGTTACAAATAGTCGCCTTGCGCTAATGTAACGACATCCATCTTGCGAAGGTTAAAGTCAGATTCTAAGCTTTTTCCCTTTCCGTAGAAAAAACCTTGGCGGCGTCGATAAACTCCTGCGAGGTGATAGAGACACAGTACAGGCTTTCCATCATCTTAATCATGCGCTGCGTACCCAATAAATCAGCCTGCTCCTCGGGGAAATCGTTGGCAAGGGTACAGTCGCGCAACAAAATCGTTTTGTAGTTCCGCCACAGGGCGTCGATAATCGTGGTCATTAAACAAGCATCTGCCGAGAAGCCGACCACGAACAGGTTCTTGATATCCAAGTAGCGCAACAGCAGGTCAAGGCGTGTACCGACAAAACCGCTGTAGACATGTTTCCGGATGAAATACTCGTTCTCGCGCGGGGTGAGGAGTTTGGAAATTTTGACATGATCCGATTTGCCGTAATGGTACTCTTTGGGATCGATCTCGTCCTCGGTGAACATGTGCTCCATGTCGGTATTCAACTGGCGTTTTAACACTTTACTAAATTCGGAAGATCGCAACCCGATCTTGGGAGCACTGTTATTGAGATAGATCACAGGAAGATTTATCTCGCGGGCGGCGGTCAGGGCGGGCAGCAGGGCAGTCTTGATGATGCGGTCTTCATGCTCGGAGCTCTTCAGCCAGGCCAACGCGGGGCGCTCCGCGCTGGCATGACCATCCTTGTTGAACGCCGGTACTGGATCGTCCGGGTGGAACCCAAGACCGTAGACATCTATGACCAAAAAAGCGGAACGACCGTATTCAGCTTCATAATCTTCATAACCGTAACCAAGATATCCGGTGGATGGAAAAAGCCGGTAAAAGCGGGTTTTGCACTTGATCGATTGAGTCATAAGCTTCTCCTATTCTCAAGCGGGGGATATTATTGGGTCCGCCAATTTTTCAAATTATCGATTTCAGGGCATCCCGGATAGCTTCAAACCCGCACTGCCCGCTGGTAAAAACCGGGATGCCGAATGTTTTTATCGGGTCCGGGTGGGACAGCAGGAAAACCGTCATGGAAAGCTGGGCGAGAACCACGCAACCGAGTTCTTCAGCCTGAACATGCTTGCGGATTGTCTCCGCCAGGATGGCATTGTGCTGCTCAACATCTGCATTTGCCAGGCAGTCCCAGGCTTTCTCGACCAGGGTGCCTTCCATGCTGACCGTGTGACCGGTTTCCCGGGCAACTTCACCGAGCAGCGCCATTGTGCTGTCCACTGTCGGACCATGAGTGGCAACCACCAGGATCTTCCCCCCGTGGTCAAGGGCGCGTTCCATCATCGGACGGTCGATCTGGTAGACGGGGACTCCATAAGGGCGGAGCGCTTCCTGGACAAGCGGGTAAGCACGGTTCATGGTGGAGCAGGTTATCAGGACGGCATCTACTTGTCCAAGTTCCACCAGGTCGATGGCGTAGCGTTTAAAGGCAGACAGGTTGGCATCAGGCAGGGACGGCAGCCCGGCAGAATGTGCCTGCATAAAATTGATCTGAACTGCCTCGTTGCCGACGTTGACCAGGTGAATCCCAGGCAGGTATATGCGCCCGAAGTAATTCGCCCACAAGGTGATCCAGGAAGAGCCATTGAGCAATCCAAGCCTCTTCCCCACCAGGCGCGGGTCTCCATGTGGCTCTGGGTTTGTGTGGGCTACACCGGTAACGCGCAAATAATCAGAAAAAAGCCGGATGGCATCTGCGGCAGAGAGATTGGAGTCTGGATTCTTTCTAATTGCCCGCCCTCGGGTCATCCCGTCCGCCTGGTCTTTTTTGCATATACCATCTGGGCAGCCTTAGCGATGTCTTCCGGGAGCATCCCGTGGATGCGGAAAAGATCGCCGATGCTTCCGCTGGTTACAAAGCGGTCTCGAACCCCGATTCGGGCGAGTGGGACCGGTGTAGTTTCTGCCAATGTCTCGGCAACTGCCGATCCGAACCCTCCGATGATTGAGGCATTTTCGGCGGATACGGCGCAACCGGTCTTGTCAACTGAGTTGGCAATCATTTCCCGGTCGATCGGCTTGATTGAGGCCAGGTGGATGACTTCAGCATTCAGTCCCTGTTTCTCAAGCAACTCGGCTGCCTTTATACAGAAGGCAGTCATCATTCCTGTGCCAAACAGGGTTACATCATTCCCGGGTCTTAATATCTCGCCTTTTCCCCATTCGAAGCTGTGTTCGAATTTAAACAAGTCAGGAAAGGTATAGCGGGCAACCCGGAAATAAACCGGGCCTTCTGTTTCAATTGCCGCGCGCATAATTGCGCGCATATCGGCATTATCGCCTGGGTCAGCCACGCGCATGTTCGGCAGCGAGCGCATTACAGCGATGTCCTCGATGCAATTATGGGAGGTACCCGCACGGCTGGTCGGCAGACCAACGTACGACCCGGGGATCTTGACGTTAAGCGCCGGGTAGCAAATCGATATGGCGACCTGGTCAAGGGCACGGCGGGTGGCGAATGCTGCGAAGGTGCAGGGGAATGGGACGAAACCTTCCAACGCCAGCCCGGCACTGATCCCGAATAGATTCTGCTCGGCGATACCCACCTGGAGGAATCGGTCCGGGTAGGAGGATTTGAAATAACCAGCCTTTGACGAAGTGTGCAGATCCGCGTCCAATACAAGCATACGGGGATATTCCCCGCCCAATTGCACCAGCATCTGACCAAAAACATCCCGCATTTCAAGGGAGGGAGTTGGATTATTCCCCGCCATAGAAGGTCTCCTTCTCCCGCTCATCGCCCAGCTTGCTATAACCCAGCTCGGGTCGGTTGTAGCGGCGGGAAAGTTCGCGCAACATGGCGTCGGCGATCTCCGGTTCGGGGGCGTGGGTGTGCCATTTGTAATTGAACTCGGCCATCTCAATGCCGCGTCCTTTGACGGTATGGGCGATCACGACAATTGGTTTGCCGCGCGGCTGGGTCCAGCGCGCCCGGTAGAATACCTCGCTAAGTGCTTCCAGGTCATGACCATCCACCTCAAGCACGTCCCAACCGAAAGCAGCCCATTTATCCACCAGCGGTTCGATACCCATCAAGTTCCAGACAAATCCTTTGGCCATCACCTTGTTGTAATCGACCACAGCGACCAGGTTGTCGAGGTGGTAATGCGCCGCCGCCATGGCTGCTTCCCATACGTTGCCCTCGTTGAGCTCTCCATCTCCCATCAGGCAGAAGACCCGGGATCGCGGGTTTTCTTTAAGACGCAGTCCATATGCGCAGCCGACAGCCACCGAAAGACCCATCCCTAGTGGTCCGCCGGACGATTCGATTCCCGATGTGCGCCTCATGTCGGTGTGTCCTTCTAGGCCGTCAGGCTCACAATAAGTGTAAATATGATCCAAGGGATATAAGCCCTTTAATGCAAGGGTGGCATAAAGGGCTGGCGAGGTATGTGCCTTTGAAAGGATCAACCTGTCGCGCCCTTCCCATTTTGGATTTTTTGGATCGATACCCATCACCTGGAAATAAAGGACCGCCAGGATGTCAGCCATGGATAACGATCCGCCTGGATGCCCCCAGCGAGCGTAAGTGATCATCTCGATCGAAAGCCGTCGAATTTGGTAAGCGGCTTCCTCCAACTCGATTTTTAGTTCAGGGGTCCAGGCGTCCATCTTTATAAACCCCTTCCCACCAGGGACTGAACGTTCAGGGGCAGCGAACTAAAATTCTCAACCCGGTCCCCGAATTTGCCCAGGGTGTTTTCAATGACCAGGTAATCCAGGTCCGGTAAGATCACTTCGTTCCAGTGGTCTCCGATGCCCCGGAGGGCGACGTCCAGCATGGTGACAATCTGGTTTCCCAGAGGTTCGGTTGAGTCCAGCGTTATGGCGCCGAAAAACTCCTGGCATTCGGTATAACCGGAGTTGTGAGTACCGGTATAAGGCTTGAGCGTTTCCAGCTGAATAGACTTGCCGGTTCGCTTGGACGCCTCCGCACTGTGCGCGGCAAAGAATTCGACTAAGGCCTGCTCCTGCAGTCTGGCCGGCAGCCCTTCTTTTGCCACTCGGCTATAAGCCTGCTCGCCAACCTGGTAAGCCTGTTCGAGGAAATCGAACCAGTATTGTTGACCCGGCGTTACCTCGGATGGTCGATCGACGGCTACCAGCGAGCGACGCACGCAGGCGTTCAACCCGTCGCGCTTAGGGGCTACGCCCAGATGAACATACTCTCCGGTGCGGATATGCCGATTGAGCGCCTTGCCGATCAGGGTGCGGTTGGCCTCACCGGCAGTGACCATCACGTCCCAGCCATTCTCCTCAGAACCGAGCTCCTTGGCTACCCAGTAAGCCCAGCCGGCCACCTGGGTTTCCAGCAATCCCGGGCGGAGCACAGCCAGCATTACGCGCATCATTGTATCTCCGATTATTGCCGCATCCCGGATAAGGGCCATCTCTATGTCCGATTTCTCGTAGCGGATGCGCTGGTACAGCTCCTGGGCATCGACCACATTCTCAGGACTGACGATCTTTTCCAGGGCAGCCACAATTCCAGCAGGGACCACCTGTCGGGGGGTAAGCAGTCCGATCTGCTTCACTTTGCTCCCGGCTGCCTCGTCGAGCACATCCTCCAGCCGCTCTGCCCGGATGGGGTATTTTTCATCAGCCAGCTGGAGCAATTCAACTTTATGTACTTTGGCATTTGCGCGTGGAGCAAGCTGTTCAGATACATACCCGCCCTCCAGGCCAGCAATCAAATGGAAACCCGTCCTACCGATTGCACCAGCAACCTGCTCGATCGTGATATTTGTGTTTCCGCCCAGATACGGTACGTCACCATCGTAATGTTCGTCGGAGAAAACAAAACCGACGTCCAATCCAGCCTGATCCAATGAATGCCAAACAGACGATTGGCGACGGGAAAATTCTTGCGGGGGGACTGCCAGGCTTTTATCGATCCCCGAGCAATTCGTCAGCACGTCCAGAATTTTTGGGAAATCCTCGCTTAATTCCTTACGGCGCGAAATATCAATACCGGTCATGCAATCCTCTCAATTGTTGGTGCAGGATTATTTATATGGCTAAATTAATTTGCTGTTCTTTTTTGATAATCTTTACCAACTGCAGGCGCGGGGAACAGTTTTTAAACTGAAAGCTTGCCATCAATTCCTCGATCTCATCGAAGTCAAGACCCTGGAGAAGCGGGAAGAAATCCTCTATCAGCGGTTCAGCCAGGAGAATGTGACGTACGGTCCGATTGATCAGCCACTGGGCATCGAAAGGAAAAGGTTTATAGTCCGGGAAAAATTCTGCAAAGGTCTGCTCGATGGGTTCCATAATATGGCGGACATTTTCATCCGACCCTCCCCATGAATCCACACCCAACAAGGTTTTCTTATCCAGGACAGGCTGGATTTTTTGAACCCATTTTGAATTGGCGAGCAACCCCACTACACCATGCAGTCCCAAGTCTTTATACGTCCAAAGACACCAGTTTGCACCCAGGTCTTTATAAAATGATAGTTGATCTTCAAGAATTTGGTAGCGCATGCCATCTTTTTTGGGATCTCCGGTATAAACCGGACCAAACTCCCCCACCCAAATTGGGGTTTTATTTTCAATCATATATTGGCAGGACTCCATTAATTTGGCATGCAAGACCTCTTTATCGAAATACTCACCCCGGGAGAAACCAGGGTATTCTCCACCGTCGATAAATCCTGGAACGGCATAATTATGCAGGGTGTACACGATGTTTGGCAAGGGGGGACCAAGTACAGAAAAATCCTGGGAGTAGCGGTTCCCTTCAAGGAAGATAATATGATTCGGGTCGATCTTCCGTATTGCCGCGACCACCCGCCGATAAAACGCGTCTAGCACTTCGCCGGAAGGATCGGAAGGCTCGTTAAGCGGGTCATAGCCAGCCACCCATGGATTATCCTTGTAACGATCAGCAATGATTTCCCAGAGCCAGACTGCGCGGTCCTGGAAATGTTTATGCTGCCAGAATAACGCCTGTTGCGAGGGATTATCGGAATGCCAATCTTGATTCTGGTATCCCGCAGCCGCATGCAGGTCGAGGACGGTGTATATTTCGTGGTCAGCGCAGATATTGATCACCCGGTCGAGATGTTTCAGACCGGCTTCACGAATTACCATCGGGTCCATGTCGTCTTCAAAGTGCCGGTAATTGAACGGCAGGCGAACTAGGTTAAGCCCCAGAGACTGAATGAAGTGTGCATCTTCATCCGAAAAGAAATATTCGAGATAGCGTTCGAATAAGAAATCTGCTTTCTCCTTCCCCAGGGCACGACATACCACCTGGCGGAATGCATTCTCATTTGCTGGAAAACCGGTAATAAAGTTTTCCATGTTCATCCAGCCACCCAGACCGATGCCGTGGAGGGTCACTACGTTTCCGATCTGGTTTTGGATCTGGTTCCCCTTTACCTTCAGGAAAGCATGATGATTGGGCATGAACGCATCCTTTAGGAAGTTAATATTGCCTGGACATGTATTTCAGCCAAAGGGCCTACTCCTTTATGGCTCCCGCCAGCATGCCGCTCATGATTTTATCCTGGAAAAAGATGAATACAACATAAACCGGGATTATGCTGATTAGGACACCTGCAGCGATCAATCCAAAATCAACTGTTCGCTGGTTGGCTCGGAGCAGTGCCAGAGCGAGCTGGATGGTGCGGTTGTTAGAATCCATCAGGATTAAAGCAAACAAGTATTCATTCCAGATCCCGATAAAATTCAAAACCAGAACGGTAAGTATTCCTGGTGAACAAAGAGGGAAGAAAATATAGATAATGATTTGCAGCACATTACCCCCATCCATTACCGCGCTCTCTTCCAGTTCGCGTGGTAGCTTTCTCATGAAACCGGACAGGAGGATCATCGATATTGGCAGGTTGAAAGCCGGGTAAAGGATCACCAGGGCGATCGGATGGTAAAGCAATCCAGCTTTTGCAGTCATCATGTAGATTGGCATCAAGATTGCAAGACCAGGGATGAGGAACCCAAGGCTGAAAATCGACTCCACGAGTGTAGATAAGCGGGTCTGAATGCGAGCGACGGCATACGCAGCTGGAAATGCGAGGAGAAGGGTCAGCACCTCTGCCCCAGTGGTGATCCCTGCGGAGATTAACCCCGCACGTAAAAGATGGACGTTGACCTGTGCCTGGATGAATTTCGAGAAATCCAACGCGGCCGGTAAGGCCAGTGGAGTCAATATAATCTGTGAATTATTCTTAAAGGCGGAGACAATGACAAAGTAAAGTGGGAGGATGATTAATACTGCATAGATGATCGAGAAGATGTATCCCCCGATTACGAAGAGATCAGAACTCCTCTGGATCCTTTTGGTGATGCGGATTAACCAGTTAAGCATGCTCGTTTCTCCATCAGTTTGACAATCGCGATGTAATCCTGCGAATCAGGACGATCACAACGATGCCGACGATAAAAATCATCACCCCCAAAGCCTGGCTGTATCCCAGCCGGTGAGAAAGGAAGGCCTGGTCGTACAAATAGAATCCCAGGGTAAAAGTCGCAGTCCCTGGTCCGCCTCCCGTTAAAAGGATCTGATAAGCTGCCCCCGAGAGAATACCGAGGAACTGCAGAATGGTTACCAAACCGATAAAATCTATCATAAGCGGGAAGGCAATTCTCCACATGATGGTCCAGTATCCCGCCCCGTCCAACATGGCTGCCTCATATAACTCTTCTGGCAGATTGGCTAATGCTGCAAAAAACAATACACTGTTAAAACCAATCCCGCCCCAGATGTCAATCGCGATCAACGCCCCCAGGGCGGTGGCTTGATTGCCAAGCCAGACCTTGGTGAGTCCAGACAACCCAACCGCGTTCAAAAAGGTGTTCAGCATACCATCCGGGCGATAAAGTCCCAGGAAAATCATCGCCAGTGCCGCGATTGAAAGCATCGCCGGGGAGAAAAATATGGTCCGAAAAATGCGATAGCCTGGTTTGCGCAGGCTTAGAAAAAAACCGAGCATAAACGCAAATGGAATAACTCCGAGGATCCCTGCCAGAAGGTAGATCCCGGTATTATGCAGCCCGATGGCAACTTTCGGGTCGTGAAACAACCTCACGAAGTTATCCAGGAAAATGAACTTCTTGGGCATGTTTAATGAGTTCCAGCTCGTGGTGCTGATATAAAACATATTCAGCAATGGCCAAAGCATAAAGCTCAAAAACCAAACCAAGGCTGGGGCTACCAAGAAGATGAAGGTAATCCGCCGCCGCCGTGCGTTGCGCCGGCCGTATTCAGCATTGGAAAAGATCCTTCTTTCAATCGGGATTTTCTTTTCTGAATGGATCATCGCCATCCTCAGTGGAATTGGGGCACGGGAGTAAAATTCCCGTGCCCCAATTTTTGAAAAAGTGAAAAAGAGACTACTTGATCGCCGCGTAAGCTGCGGTCAGGTCGGCCAGGATCTTTTCTGCGGTCGTGCCAGGTGCAAATGCTTCCTGGGTAATGCGTCCTATATCTGTACCAACTGACGCGGGTATTATTGTATCCAGGATCAAGGGCACATCTCCGATAGAAGGCAGGTCGAGGGCTGCAGCGACGAGCGGCGGGAGTGTGCTTTTATCGATGTTCACAACTTTAAGCGGCGGTGCCATGCCAGCCGGTACGAAGCGGGCGATGATATCCGGCTGGTACATGTACTGGATAAATCTCTTCACCGCGTCGATCTTGGCTGCACCATTGGGGGTGATGAAAATTCCTTTTGCAGTGAACCCGGAGAAATATACGGGGTGTTTCCATGGGGACCCTGTAGCCAATGGGAAGCCTGCGAGCTTAACATCAGGTGCCAGGGCTTCGCCAGCGGGGTCAGTGTAGCTCCATGACCCAAAATGTGACATGGGTACAGTGCCTGCAAAGAAGCGCGAATTCCCCGAGGGATAATCGACACCCTCCACGCCATCCACAAAGACCCCCGCGTCCCTTAATTGGACGAACAATTTGACACCGGCGACGGCGCCTGGGATAGTCCAGTCACCCTTTCCAAACGCCTGAATGGTTTCTTCATCAGTCATCATGGATTCAACGATGAGGTTGAATAGTGCGCCTCCCATACCATCGATTCCACTTGCTATGACTGGTCCCCCAATCCCTTTTTCACGAAACACCTTGGCGTCCGCGATCAACTGGTCCGTTGTGGTCGGAATATCCAGACCGGCTTGTTTAAAGAGCTTCATGTTGTACCAGATCGGCCAGGTGAATCCTTCCAGCGGGAAGGCTCGAATCTTGCCATCCGCCTGGGTGAAATTTGCCAGGGCGACATCTGTGAATTTGCCATCCAGACCCCATTGCTGGATATAGTCATTAACTGGACCGGCTACACCGGAGTCAGCCCAGTTGAGAACACCATCAAAAAGCACCGAGAAGACCAGATCGGGTTCCTGGTTGGATGTGGAGGCAGTTTCCACTTTCAAGGGGATATCGGC
Organism: Anaerolineales bacterium UBA877; assembly: GCA_002294405.1. The sequence continues at coordinate 47,174 of DBFP01000018.1, forward strand.
GTCCACGTACACCTCATCCTTGATGATGATGTCGGGATTGGCTGCCATGAAATCCTTGAAAACGGATTGAAGGGGAGCTCCTTTTGTATCATCCGGACCCCAGTTATGCCAGATGGTCAGTGTCACCGGTTGTGGAGGCACAGTCGGTGGTACAGCTGTCGGTGGGACAGCCGTATTGGGCGGCGCCGTTGTTGCCGGGGTACCGCCACAGGCCGTGAGGGCGATTGAAATCACCACCAGCATTGAGATTGCCATCGAGATCAATTTTTTGTTCATCTTATCCTCTTTCCTTTCTTAGGGTTGACAGGATGGTTGAAATTAAGATCTTTTATAGTTTGCATTGAGAATATGTCATATGCGGCGGTTATCCTCTCTTCCAGAACTTCCAGCTGATTATGATTCTTTCTCAATATTCAATGTGTCCGTTCCTCCTTTCCAGATCACCTCCAGTGTGAAGGTTACATTCGAATGGATTTCGATTGTCGGTCGATCAGCTTGGGAACTCCGGGGGTTGCATTTCAAGTCCAACACTCCATTCGAACCAAATGGATAACGGTGTACCCCATGTTCTTCGATGAGCCTTACATGCCAGGTAAGGCGATTTAAAAGAGCATCCTGAGAAAGCCCAAACACATCTTCCAACAGGACCGCGATCGGAGGCACACCTGTCCAACCAACATATCCGGGCCTGGAATGACCACCTGGCTTGATCACATCTGGAGCGTAATTCTCCCAGAGGGTGTGCTTGTCGTCATATTGAAGATCGGCGAGGTGAAAATACTCACGGAACTGGTCTGCGCCTAGCCAGGGAGTATCGTCTGATTCGAAAACCCGAACGACATTATCAACATGGTTTTTTGCGATCTCATGGGCGAGTTCATCCTGCCCGCAGGCATCCAGCCCTTTCAGGGTCATATAATTCGTTGGAGCCCATACCCCACCGCACCAATAATTCCCCATAGGACCGTAAGCCGGGTCGTCAGCAGAAAGAGCCGGTATGCGGTGCGCGCGTTTGAATTCGGCTGGGTTATCCAGGTGCGCCACAAAACCATGGAGGCGGTCGGAGGGAACGCATCCGGCAAGTAACGCCCAGTAAGCCCCGATGTGCTTTATGGGTAACAATTCACCGTTAGAGCGTCGATCGCAGTAGAATTGGCTTGCCTCGTTCCAGAGATAGCGGTTTGAATAATCGGTCAACTGTTCGACCTCTTCGCCCAGGTCACTGATTTCAGCCTCTTTGCCAAGCAGAGTGGCGATCTGCAGCAGGACTTTCGCCGACAGGATCGCTTGGAAGGTTGCATCCACCCAGGTCAGATGCCCGTTGTCATAATTGATATGTTCGCTGCTCCGCACTCGGGGCAGGTTATCCATCCCTGTTCCCCATCCCGTAGACCAATATGAACCATCCTGCCAGGAACGATATTTGCGCGTCCATTGATGATAGGCCACAAGGGGCGGAAAGACAGTTTCCAGCCGTTTCCTATCACCAGATTGCAGATAGTGGTTCCATTCAGCCCACGCCATTACATTTGGCCCTGTGCTGGTAGGGTCAAATCGGTGATAGGTATCCTGCCCATCAACCTCCGATATTTCTCGGCAAATAAACCCATCCTTGTGCTGTTTCCGATAGAAAGTATCCAGTGTCCTTTGAAAATTAAAGGCGCGGCGCCCGTAGACTCCGAAACAAGTAATGAACGACGAATCCCACATGAACAAGTTGCCATTGAAGGCGGTATCGCAATAATTGGCGGCAAAATCATTTTTCTGAGTTGGTTGTTTCAGGTTGCTGAAAGCTAATTCCCACGCCCGCCAATAACAATCGCTGACTGCAGAGTGCGTAGTCCAGAATGGTTCCGGGAGGATCCCCCGGGCTTGTGTCAGGGATGGCAGATCGGAATAGTCTTGTGGGATGGAGATGAATTGATTCTCCGAAACCCAAGGATTTTCCACATGGGTATCATAACGCTCTGGATTTGGTTTTGGGACCAAATAGAGAGGAGAATCGTTCATGAGGTTCTCCTTAATATGTCCTGCTCATGAATTATTTCTAGGGTTGTTTCCCGTAAAGTACCAGGAAGGACTGGCTTGGTCATATATTTTGTGACTTCCGAAGAAGGTCGCGTATAATTGCTGTCTCGTGTGCTGCAGACGATTACCGGAACAGACCGCTCGGGGTAAGTTGTGCAAATCAAATGAATCAGCCCCCATCCTTTTCCGGAATGTATTTCTGGTTCAATCACGATTGCCCGGATATCCTGGTTCTCCATCACTTCCAAAACGCCTTCCAATTGGGTAAATGCATAAACATTGAAGGATTTACACAACTCACGTTGATAGAGTTCCAAGGTAATATCATCATTTTCAATCAGGATAATGGCGGGGATTAGTGTTTTCAAGGCATGCCGGACACTAAACTAGATTTTGAGACGCAAAATCACCACTTCAGAATAGCATAAGACTGTTTGAAATTCTTGGAGAGAATTATGCTAAATCAGGATTCTGTTGTTGCATGAGTTTGGTTGAGCGGTGACGCCGGAATCCCTCTGCAGAAATTTATCCGGTAATAAACCAGTGCCAGCGAAGTCTCATAACGTTTGCTGTTCACATTTTGCACCCGCTTCCTGCTCTTAATAACTTCAGATCGAACCAAATGCCTGTGCTTCCTGGAATGCATCCGGTTATCATTAATATCAAATCGTAAAAAATTCTTCCATGGCGATTTGACTCCAGCGAACAGCATTTTCAGGCTTGTTTGCGAGCGTGTGATTGTCCTTCATGATGATTTCAACATGACAATTGTTTGCCTTTGTAATTTTAAGTACCTCCCCAATGCTCTTTCGAATGAAATCCTCATCGATCGGCGAAACTGCAAGCAACCCGGGATGAGGCTTAAGGGAGTAAATATATTTATCCTGGAGTTTTTCCGCCATATCCCTCACGTCAGCCCAGGGGGATACAGAAACTCTTCTCAGGTTTGGAATCTTTTTGATGATATCCCATCTATTATTCAGTGGTTCACAGCAACCATAACAATTGAGGCCGAATCGCGAGAGGAGCGGGAGTTGATAAGGAAAAACAAATTCAGCGAACATGCTTGGCGATATCCCTGAGGTCTCCTGGCTTTCTGCGAATCCCCACATATCCATGGTTCGTACATGCCCGCTGTCAGAATCCTTCTGAGGCAACTGCCGGGTCCAGCCGAATCCACCTGATCCAACCGGTGTATTATCGCAATTCAAACTCAGAAGGCCATTTTGCTCAAGATAATCAAGCTCACACAGCGTGCTGTCTCGTAAAAATGCCATGAGCTTATGCAGTCCCTCGGGGTTATCATACATGTCCAGCATCATCTGTTCAAGACCGCGCAGCTTGCCAAGCGTCAATGTCAGTCCAAATGACCACCACCAAATCCCTTTTTGCCTGACCTTCAGCAGGTCTTTGAAGGTATCTTCTGCCTGATCAAGTAACTCCCTGCCTTTGTCGAAATCCACGGTAATTAGCGGGGTATGCAACTTTTCCATTTCCTGATAATTCTTAATTGGAGCTTGCCAAATATAAGATCCTTTGTTCTGTCCGCCGATGGTTGTCTCGCTCAAGCCCCAGTCACTTTCTGCAGCAAAGTAAGGAATGTTGAAATAAGGTTCGATTACTTTATCGTCTTTCATGCTATCCCCCCAGAATATTTCCTTCCGAAGGTACTTTTCCCATCTCCGGGCTAAATCACCGTTACATTTCAGGCTGTCAGCGGGAATTATTTCGTCCCAGCCTCCTTCTGGGTCACAGAATACAAGGGGGCGGGTGGGGATTAGATCATTGTGTGCATACCAGAGTTCTTTTTTTTCGTTCTCAATGGGACGCTCGGACAGTTCCAGGACTTTTGATGCAAGCGATCGCAGGATTCCCCTATCTATTTTACTGATTACGGAGTCGGTAAACGGCGCTATTGTCGTACCTTCCGCTCCGGTCAATAGATCAAAAATCATAAGGTTTGCCTTTTTACCTCACTAATCCCTTTAAAAATGGGCTATACAAACAAGGCGCGATGTTTTGTTCCGTACTGAACAGCCTCGTTCAGGAACGCTTCAATGTTCTCCAATGGTGTCCCTGAAACAATGCCATTGCCTGCAGCGATACACATGCCGCCCTCGGCACGATCAAAAACATCGATCAGGTTGCGCACTTCTGCCCGCACGCCGGCTGGATCAGCTTCCTGCAGCACATGCTGCACGTCCACCCCGGCGAGAAAGGTCAATGAATCTCCAAATTCCCGTGCAACTTTGACCTCATCCATCGTTCCCTTTTGAACGGGATGAAAGACACTTATCCCCGCATCAACCAGGTCGCCGAGCACTATTGAATTATTCCCACAGGAATGCAACCACCAATGCATATTGTTTTCATGCAGGAAGTTTCCGACACGCACGTAGTAAGGCTTGAGCAGTTCCCGGAACATTTCAAGAGACATAAATAGATGTTTCTGGTGTCCCAGATCGTCGCTCGTCCAGTAGCCATCGGGATGTAATTCCCTTATCGCGCGGCGCAGGTAGCCCAAATATAAACCGCAGAGCGCTTCGTTCAATCGATGTATTTCAACCGGATGAAGACAATAATCCATGAAGAGAGTCCGCATGCCCCGAATCTCCCACGGGCGTTCGAAAAATAGGCGCCAACAGGCATACAGGACGTAGCGTCCATCCCGGTGGGCTTGTTCCGCCTGTCTTTTCAAATCCTCAAAGCGGGAATCCTTTTCTGGATCAGGCATATGTGCAATGAATTCATCCAACTGGTCCCAGCTCTCAAGTACGCAGCGGGCATCGTGAGCTCCATAATCCTTGATCTTCCAGGGTAAATTCCAGGTTGAATAATTTGAGAGGTCCATCCATAAAAAGGCTGCATCCTCGGGATAATGCTCGAGAGCCAGCAGCCTTTTTCCATGCTGTTCCTGTAACCCTTCGCCCCACCAGCGCGCCTGTACCAACGGGATTCGGATTGGCTTGCGGCGTTCAATAGCCTTGATCACTTCCTCACGTGGCAAAGGGAGATAGAGATCGTCCAGGTAGGACATCAGGTTATTGCATTCCCATCATGCAGGCAAGTCCCATCATTCCACCGGAGACCCGTTCCTTAATGATTGGCAAATCCCTGCAAACTTCGAATTCTAACTGGCATATTTTAGGAAACCGATAATTTCATTCGCTGGTCATTGATCAGATCTAAAACCCGCTTCCAGCTTTTAATAAAAGAGTTGCGAAACAGGCGCACCGGACCGAAATCCTCAAACTCTTCAATTGCGAGCCCATCCTCCTCGTAGCCGCGTTTGAAATCGGGTAATTTCTCGATTAATTCATCGATCACCTTTTGCGGGACCGGGTTAAATAAGCGATAGACCACGGGAGGGTCCTGTTCGATGAGCCGATCAGCCGTCCCTTCCCAGTTAATGGTGCAACATACCTTTCCTCCCACCATTTCCGTGAAATGGTGAAGGCCGCGGGCACCACCGGCCACAAATATCCCTGGATAGTGGCGATCCTCCATAATTTTATATAGTTTGCGCGCAACTGCCAAACCGGCTTGCCAAAGCACATCCGGGGGGATGTCGATATTATCTTTTCTGACAACCTCCTGGAGGTAATCGTCATATATTCCTGCAATGTGAGAAATGTATAAAACCGGCGCCTGCCCATATTTGCGGCTTGCTTCCTGATAAGTCTCGCAGAGGACCACTGCTTGATGAATTCCAAATATCTCGGTGGCATTCAGTGGCACACCTTTGCCAACAAGATATTGCATCGCCTGCAAGCCCGATTGAGTGGTTGGGATTTTGCAGCAAATGTTCGGTGAAAGTTTCCTGTTTTCCAAAGCTTCACGGATGATGACATCGGGGTCTTCTTCGTGGAGTGGATCCCCCTGGATCGAGACAAAGCCTTTTCTTTCGGAGCCTCGTTGATATACCGGCAGGAATTTTTCGCAAATTGGTTTGACCAGGCGGCGCTGATACTCTGCAATCACATCCTGCGCCTGGTTCACAGCGCGGATTGTTTCATCCATAACTTTCAATGCATAAGATCCCTCGGTAGGATGGTCGACCATTTTTTGTGAAAAGGAGGGATTATTCGTGCACCCGGTCGCGCCTTGCCCGATCGCCAGGTCGGCTTGCTCACGGGTGGGATTGTTGATCCAAAACTCGGTTGGCGTTTGGTGGGCCAAGCGCAAGAAGTAACTTTCAGCTTTCATTTACTGATTCTCCACGAGGTTTGTGACGATAATGGTTAGTGCACTAAGTTTTATCGTCTATACAGAGGGAAATAGCAGCGATGCTGAGCGAAGGTAATTGGATGGTCGCTTTTTGGTCAGTTAATTTGATTTTGCCAAGTTTCCGGTTGTGAACTAAACCTGGTTCATCGAATGTATTGCGTGCTGACGCTGAAGGTCCGGTGACCAGTTCCGCCGATAGGACAGATTTCAATGTTATCTTTTCAGGAGCTAATTCGACAATCGCTGGTTCAGCGGTGCTGCGATTAATCAGGAAAGTGTGCAGAACACCTTTGCCAAGAATGGCACTGGCATCGATGGTGTGAACATAGCCATAATTCTTACTCTCGTACCCGGGACCACTAACAACGGTTTGTAATGCGTTGCCTTGGCGTCTTTGCGCATAAAGCTTCAGCGGATAAAAAATTGACTGAAGGAGAACCTGGTCTCCGCGAGTAAGGATGGGGGCAATGACATTCACAATCTGCGCAAGGTTGGCTATTTTTACGACGTCTGCGTGACGAATGAAACAGTTCAGAAAACCCGCAACAATCAATGCGTCTTCCAGGTTATATTCTTCTTCAACCAGGTGCTGGGCAAATTTACCGTGACCGTTGACACTTTCAGCATTTTGGGTCCGATACCAGACATTCCATTCGTCAAAAGCCAGGTAATACCGTTTCTTGCTGCGCGTTTTGGCTTGAACATAACGACAAAGTCCATCCATCACTTCAATTTGTTGGTCAATGGAATTAGTTACCGCCAGGTAGTCGGCAGTGTCCCCGTTTAAATTGCCAACATATCGATGCAGGCTAATATAATCAGCATAATCGCCCATATATTCGAGCACTGTTCGATCCCATTCCATATATGTTGGCAGGCCAATTTCTGCGGAGCCGCAAACAACCAGTTCAATGGAAGGGTCGGTATCTTTCATCAGCTTGGCAGCTTGTTGAGCACGGATCGCATACTGGTCTGCAGGCACATGCCCTTGCTGCCATGGCCCATCCATTTCGTTCCCCAACCCCCATAGTTTTACACCATAGGGTTCCACCGAGCCATTTTCTGCCCGCAGGTTTGAAAATTTTGTTCCGACAGGTTTGTTGCAGTATTCCACCCAGTTGCTGGCTTCTTCTGGAGTCCCCGTCCCCAGGTTTACCGTAATCATCGGGGTCCAATTCATTTTTCGAGCCAGTTGAATAAACTCATCAGACCCAAACTTGTTGGGTTCAATGCTCAGCGATGCCAATTCCTTCGTTACCGGACGGGAGGAAAGTGGTCCAACCCCATCCAGCCAATGATAACCAGAGGCGAAATTACCACCCGGATAACGCATCGCCGAAAATGCCAGGTCTTTCAGACCGCGTAAAACATCCTTCCGAAAGCCTTGTAGATCTGCTTGTTTGGAATTTGGGTCATAAACACCTTCGTACACTGCACGCCCGATGTGCTCCAAGAACCCGCCGAAGATCCTGGGATCAACTGGAGCGATCTGAAAATCACGATCCAAAATAACGATTGTGCGGTCCATTATTTCCGGTTCCTTTACATAAAATCATATGTGAAGATGCAGTCGTATCCGCTATTTTCAAGAGTAGCATACAATGACGTGCAGGTCTTGGAGAGAATTATCTTATATCTGGATTTTATTGTCTGAAATCAATTGGGGAAAACCGGAATGTTGACCTCTTTGATCTGGATCTTTCGGCTTTAGAATCACGGCGTGCCAAAGAATGGAGAGGTTTTTAGATGCTGGGCTTCAACCAGCAGGAGAGTGAAACGTTCTATTGAGGTGTCCGGGATTGGTCTAGACTTCAATACGCCGGGCTGGGGGTTGTTTTCGAGCAAGTCGTCTTCAAGATTTGGATTGTAACAGATTCATACCATGGAAGGGGAGAGCAGCGCAGTATGCGGCTATAGATTATCGTCATTTGGACATTTCCTGATTTGTGTTGTATTGCATTGAAATGATAAAATGCATTCATGAAAGTCAACGATATTCTTGAGCATTTCTTGTCACGTGCTGACTGGGTGGATCGTGAGACGACCGTAGACCGGGTTATTGTGGGGGATGCCGGGATTGAAGTCGGAAGTTGCCTGGTTACCTGGATGCCCACTTTTAAGGTGCTTCGTCAAATGGTCGAACAGGGAATGCAGCTTCTGGTCTGTCATGAGCCAACATTTTGGAATCATTTGGACAAGCACCCGGTAAATGATGCCGGGATCCAGGAGAAACTAAAATTCGTTCAAGATCATGACCTCGTGATCCTTCGTAACCACGACTGTTGGGACCGCTGGCCTGAAGTAGGCATTCCATGGGCTTGGGCGGGTTTTCTGGGGTTGGGGAGTAAACCGGTGATCATCGGCGCGGATGGATACCAGCACCGCTACGACATCGATCCCATGCCTCTGGAAACCTTTGCCCACCTTGTAGCTAAGAAATGTGCAAGCTTCAGGGAACCGCTGGTGCAGGTTACGGGTGACAGTTCCCATATTGTTTCCCGGATTGGCATCGGGACTGGATGTGGTTGTGACATCCCCACGTTTCAACAGATGGATTGTGACTGCTCGATCGTTTGTGATGATGGCTCGCTCTACTGGGCGGAAATTCAACGTGCTGAAGACTTAAGACATCCCGTCATTCGAGTGAATCACGGAACCTCAGAAGAGCCTGGGATGTTGACATTGACGGAGTATATGAATACTCATCTCGAAAGTTTTCACGCTGAGTTCATACCACACACTTGCACCTACCGCCTGGTGGGAAATTAATTATTGGAATCAGATCCACCCTGTAAATAAATCGATTGTTTATTCCCCCTCATAACAAATTGCGGGTAAAAGATCGTCCCAGCGCCAGACCCACGTAGTTAGATCATCCTGACCTGCGAGTTTTATTGACCTGTTTGATTTGGCTTGCAGGCTTTATCCTAAACCATGATCAACTAGCCTCATTGTGAGGTTCATCGTCTGTGGAATAAAGTTCAAAGCGATGGACTGTCCCATACCACATGATGCAGTATGATCCAGGGCGGGTTGCTCAGGAAGAAATAAGAAATGTAAATCCAAACCAACGTGATTGAAATGGATTAAATGACGACAGCTGCCGACTGCGGTGGAATGATGATCCCATCTTCAACCGGTTTCCAATCAGAGTGATCCACCATACGGTATCGGCTGAATGCCATACCGTTTTCCTGTTTGGCTGTTACAGTAACCGGTAAATGCTCTTCGTAATTGCAGATGACCAGCCCAACTTCGCTTGATTTGGCATTGATGAAAACAGCATAGGGATGGTGTACCTTGCCTGCGCAGATAACGGTTGCTCCGAGAGTGTCACGGAACTCGCCATCCCAGAAGTATTCGCGTAACTCGGTGCGCAACGCATCCATTTGTTTTCCATAAGCCATAGTCAGAGGATAATCGTCAAGGCGACCCTTGAAATTGTACGGCTCATAGCTGATGACATACCGGTACATCAAGCACTGGTTGATCATATTGCGATCGTTGAAGCCGTTTACGGCAGTCATGAGTTGTACATGCGGTTGCATATAACGACTGAGCGGGATATGCTGCTTATTCTCGCTGCGGTGATATGAGAGCTGATAAACCTCGAGCTCCCAATCGTAGCAGGCTTCCCCGGCAAACAAAAAACCTGGGTGAGATTTGTCCGTAATTTTGCTAAAATTCTGGATCAATTTGCAGTCATTTGCATACACCATCGCACCGTAACGATGCCCGTGATGGGGGTCAAAACACAGATAAGCCTGGCCGTGATGCAGACACTCATCGAATAGGATGCCGTCTGCTCCCAACTCCACGGTTTTCTTGAACTCTTTATCGCAAAGCGCAAGATATTCCTCGCTTAGGAAGCACATTGGGATCAGGCGCTTGGTATTGATATCCAAAAGCTGGGTAGCGGTCTGGTATTGATAGCCCGGATACACGTAATAATCACCGTACGGGTCTTTAATTGCCAGACGTTTCAGATCGTTGCGGAACCAATCTGTACTCCGGTCTGCCCAGGTGAATTTAGAGAAGAGAATGATCTTAATTCCCAAAGCCTGTATCTTCCCGATGGCTTGTTTAAATTCATCCCATGTGCCGAGGCGCTCATCGGGATTGTGAGATGGGTTATTTTGATCCTGACCGCCCTGGTTCCAGCCTACAAGCTGGATTGCCTTTACCCCGTGTTTTGCGCATTCCTCGCCGATTTTGGGCAGATCAGTGAAGCGGACGCGTAACTCGTCTTCAGGGGAATTAATATGGATCTGTTGCCAGGCATGTGGCTCGGTGGTCCATTCCGGAACCTTTGGCAAATGGAACCAGGTATTTCGCCAGCGCTTATAGATATCTACACCGTGCTGCCATCCACCCTGGTATGGTTCTATTGCAACAGGGGTCAGAAGACGGGTCTCGCCGGGTTGGATATAAGGTACATGCACGGCCGCGAAGCGAGTGGAGACAGCTTTTTCCGAGATAATTAATTCTTCAGGCGGGCGGGCATCAATTGAGCTGCCATATCCTGGGTACAGTTCGGTATACCAGGCTACCAATTCGCTGCTTGGGCTGGCAACCCCTGTATAAAGGCCTTGCTTCTCGCCGCGCATGAGGAAGAAAGGGACCATCGGCGCGCCAACAAATGGAGACCAATTATGAAGCTGAACCGGATAATCCGTGCAGGATCCCCCTCGTAGGCTATCATACTGGGGCCAAAGGCGCCATTCTTGTGCCGAGGCGTAAGTAAATATAAAGGTCTTGAACCAGGATTCGTCCGGGGGATGAGCTACATCACCCAGATAAGGACAGAATACATTTTCAACCACCAACCCGGAATGGTTTTCCACGGTCATGGTGAACACAGCTTGACAGTCGTCCAGTGTTACATTCAATGTTAGCTTGATATCGTGCTTGCCACCATACTCTGATGTAATGCCATCCCAACCGAGAGTCGCGCAGCGCCGGTCCGGGGTGACTTCCAGAGTGCTGAGTGCCTGTTTTTCACCATAAACCGGGTTATTGCGACGATCTTCCGAAAGCGGAAGCAACAAGCGAAACGAAAGCCCAAGAGAAGGCCTGTCGAGGATTTTCCAGTCCGTATGAATTGCTCTCAGACCGACTAGTGCTCCATTAACGCGGTTAAATTCCAGAAAAAGGTTATCATTCTTTAAAGTGAAAGTTGTCATTTATCGCTCCTCAATCTACTCCATTGCGAGACTGTCCCAAGCCACTTCGAAGAGGCCACCAGTCATTTAATTTGCCCAGCTTGTCTCCCTGGCAACTTCCCATTATATTTTTCTTGGTTTTAAGGTTTTGTTTTGTTATGTGATCGGTTTCCTATACTTATGTTTGAATGGCTCAATCCCAGCCACCGTGTTTCTGTTATCCGGATTATTCCTTCAGACCCCTATCATTTTTTTGAGCCTGGAGACGAAATAATTAAAGTCTTCCCAGGATATATCCGGATGAATGAGATGGTCCAAACTCGGGATGTACCCGCTGTGCTTGAACATTTCAGCTATTCTTTCCAATTCTCGGTCGATACACGTTTTGCCTTTGGCAATTTCCTGCTTATCAATACCGCCCATGATACCGAGATTGGGATACTGCTTTCGGTAAGCGACAATATCAGAGCCGGCGGCTACCTCGAATGGGAAAATGAGATTGATGCCGCATTCCATAAACAGGGGGATTAGCTTGGAACAGTCTCCATCTGTGTCCAGAGAAAATATTTTTATGCCCTGTATCTCGGCAAAAGCCTTGATTTTCTTATAATTCGGCATCATGAACTCTCTCGCCATTTTGGGGGAAATCAGAGAGCCGTTCTTGCCAGACATATCCTCCCACATGTGAATGGCATCCACTTTTACCTCCCGGCACACCTTGGCATAGATACTCAGCCAAAAATCAGTAAGATAATCCATGATTTCCCGAATAAGCTCAGGCTGATCATAGAAGGAAACCAATAATGTCTCAACCCCCAGCATATCCCTGAGCGTCCCAAAAAGTCCATAGGGGTAATCGCCCAGTTGAACTATTTTGTCGCCGGGATTATATTGATTGACTAGCTCCTCCCAATTATCCGGAAACCGGCGCGGGTCGTCCGGGTCCAGCCTTTCTTCCTTCAGCTTTCTCCAGTCGGCAATATTCTTTATGGGATATTCAATATACCTCGGGATGGATACCCCGCTTTTCCTGACTTCCAGAATGACCCCGAACGAATCTTTTATGATTTGCGTATCGGCTTTTTCTTCGATCACCTCGTATGAAAATGCGGGCGAATACCCGAGGTTTACATTTACAAGTACAAATCCTTCATCAAACCCAAAGCTTTCATCCCAGGTTTTATGCGGATCTAATCCTTCCTGCCTCCATCTATCAATCGTCTCATTCCACGGTCCTAAGTAAAAAACAAAAGGCAATCGGTCCACCTTCTGACACAATACGGTTCTTATGATCCGTTGCCGGTTATTCATAAGGATTGGGCTCCTCAGGCGGTTCTCGGTATCTCCGGGTGGTTATTGGCAAAATGGTTCAGGATGACGATCGGCGTATTGGCTTTGGTGGGTGATCTTAACTCCATTATGGCGGTTTGCTCCCCAAATAAAAACTCGTTTGTGCTTAAGAGATTCCCCCTGCCCCTTTATATGGCTTATTTCGTTACAGATGGAGAGGCTTGCAATCGAAAGGCTCTTGGCGAACATCCGGTAATTTCCCGAAAAACGCGCCCGAAATAACCCACATCCTCGTAGCCAACGTCGGCGGCGATGCCAGTGATGCTTTTATCGGAAAGGAGGAGTAGTTCCTTCGCTTTTTGGATGCGAAAGCGATTCAGGTAATCCCAGAGGGAGATCCCTGTTTCCATCTTGAAGATCCGGCTCAGGTAACTCTTGCTCACCCCAATGGTTTCAGACAGTTCGATTAATGTTAATGACCTGGTGTAATTCTGCTGAATATAAGCAAAAGCCTGCTTGACAAGAATACTGGTCGGTTGTTGGACCGTATTGCTCCCGGTTAGGACCCTCTGAATTTCTGCCACGCTTTCCAGGTCGGACAATACCCCCTTGGTCTGAAGCATCACTTTTGGAGCGTCAAGACGTTTAACATCTTCATAGGAAAGGATTTTCCCGGTAATGATAATTACCGGGATCAATGCGGTCTTCACGTTGCTACGCAAGTGCTCAAGAACCTGGAAACCATCGATATCCGGCATCATCAAGTCCAGCATCACCATGTCAGGGGTTTCTTCTTCGAGCAGCCTGAGCGCTTCTCTTCCGCCATGGATGGCTCGCACTAAAAATTCGGAAAGAGATCCGCTGATCAACTCCTGGTAATATTTAATCGCCTGGGGATCGTCATCGATGATCCAGATTTCACCTCGCTGCACTGCCTGCGGGAGAAGGTTTAAAACGTGCTGCAACATTTCTTTCCCTGCCGGCTTGAGCAGGACATTGGTCAGTCTGCTCCCCCCGGAGAGCATCCCATTAATGTTCTCATGGATGATTAGTAAAGGCAGTTGGCAATATTGGGCGTAACTGCGCAATTTCTGTATGATGGACCAATCTCCTGGCCGGGCATTTTCAAGGTCCCAAGCCAGGGCAACCGGTTTCCCTTGCTGGAGACTTAATTCGATATCTTCAATATTACCCAGCCAGAATGGTCTGAGATCGTTCTTTTGGCAGATGGCTTTTATGACCGGAGTTGCTTCCGTGTGGCTGGAAAGCCACAATAAATTCGGCTGGGCTCCCTCCGGATTTACTTCCTTAGCGGAGGCATAGTCCAAACCCGGCAATGGAATATAGACATGGAATATCGACCCCGACCCGGGAAGGCTATCCAATGTGATTGAACCGCCATGGAGAGCCACCAGGCGGCGCGTGATGCTCAACCCCAATCCGATACCTTCCCGCCGATGCCCCGGGGGGTCGGCTTTAACAAAAGGCTCGAAAATCCGCTCCTGCAATTCCATGGATATACCCGGACCAGTATCGGAAACCCAGAAATGGATATGGGGAAGCTGGACCTCGGCTCCCAAAATAATCTTTCCCAGTTGGGTAAATTTAAATGCATTACTCAATAAATTCATGAGAATCTGGCGTAGTCGGACCGGATCAGCGTGAAGGATGGGAAGATGCTCCGGGACCTCCAGCAATAGATCAACATTCTCCTGTTTACTTGCGGATGTCTTTTTGAATGTCTCATATACTTCTTTCACCAGGGCACGCGGGGAAACAGGTTCATAGCAAAGGTCCAATTCGCCTATCTCCGCCCGTGATGTGTCCAGGAGATCGTTAATCAAGCGGATGAGATGCTCTCCACTGACATAAATGTATCCCAGGTCCCTGGTGAGCTGGGTGGGAAGCTTAATTCCATACGGGTTGGGGTCAGAGAGGGCAGTCTGGCTGAGTCCTAGAATTATATTCAAGGGAGTCCGCAATTCGTGGCTGACATTTGCCAGCAGGTGAGTTTTCAACTGGTCGCTTTTAATTGCCTTTCCTTCGGCTTCGAGTGCAATCTGGACAAGTTCGGCACTCTTGAGTGCGCTGCTCAAGTGCCCCCGAAGGGTGGTGTAAACATCTCCATCTCGCGGACCAATCTCAAAAAGAACGAATCCGATTTGTTCATCTTGAAAGAACAAGGCTTCAACGTCAAACGCAGTCCTCCGGTTCTCCGGGAGCACGCCAGCAGGCAGCAACTGTCGGGTCGGAAAGCGAATTCCGCCCTTATCCAATGGCAGGCGTTCCTTGCCTAGATATGCCAGGATCAAGCGCGACCATGCTGGAGTTTCTCCCTTTTCATCATAAAGGGAAAGAAAGCAGCTCTGGATACCCAACCCCGGAAGCTCCTGAGCCAGCATCTTCATCAGGGTTTCAATCTCATAGGTGGTCACCATTGTCTGAACGATGTGGTTTAAGCGGTTGGTCTGCTCGATAGCCTCCAGGCGTTGATAAAGCTGCCTGCGGTGGGCTGTTTCCCCTACCAGTGCAAACCCTGTCTCCAGTAAATGATGGGCTGTGATGAGATCATCCCTGGATTGAAATAAGGAATCAACTTTCGTGCGGATGAAACTGAGGACATCCTGCCACTCGAGGGTTTCCGTCCCGGCGTGGATGGCATCAAGGATCTCTTCCAAAGTTTGGATGAAAACACTTGAACCTTCATGATGCGCTTTGATATCGGAGAATAGATCGTCTCTAAGTTTTTTCGCCAAACCAGTCTCCAGCACTCGGACAGGAGCCAGGCTGGAGAGGGCTTGAAAAAAGTCAGCGGAATTGTCGGTGTATTTGGCCTGGGTGACAGAGCGCCTGATTTTCTTTTCTGTTGGGACCTCGTGATTACCGCTCTCGTCTGATTGCGGGTTATCGATCGCCATCTGTTGACATCCGCAAGATTGCCTGCGGATTGTTTCTGTCTCCAATAGGATTTGTTCGGGGACCGGTTCATTGGCCAGCATCGATAAAACCAGGTCGACGCTTTTAGTGCCCAACAAATGCCAGGGGGTTCGGATTGTAGTTAAAGACGGTGTGACGGCTCGTGTCTCTTCGATGTCGTCGAAACCTGTGACTATGACATCATCCGGAATGCGCATTCCATGTGCCTGGAGTGCCTGCAACGCGCCAATTGCCATATTGTCGTTTGCCGAGACTAACGCATCGAACCCCATCCTGCCTGTCTCGAATAGTTGCCCTACAGCTGCAGTCCCGGAATGCCGGTGAAAATCACCCGAAACAACCAGGTCGGGATGGAACGGCAAACCGAATTGCTTGAGCGTTTCGAGGTACGCCTCATACCTCTCTTCCGCATCCTGACTGACTTCGGGGCCGCGGATAAAGGCGATCTTTCGCCTTCCATGATCCTCTATTAAGTGGGAGAGCAGTTTGCGCATCCCCTCGCGCATATCGATGCGGATACTTGGAAAGGATGAAAGAACCATCCCCATACTGATTATCGGCAGGGGAGAATAATTTTGGCAGAATGCTTCCATTTCGGCGGGGTCAAGGGTATGGTTGAGAATATTTGCCCATACCAGGAGCCCGTCTACGTTTGGCTGACCTGCGATGTTGAAGAGAATGTTTTTCTGAGCCTCGTACTGTTGCGGTCCGCGTGGCATTCCCCCGGAAAAGCAAATCAGGTTGACCTTCCGTTCCTCAGCTCCATCGGCTACCCCATGCCACAGGTTGATCTCGGTAGGACCACTGAGTCGGGCGGTCAGCATCCCGATTGTTACTGGATGTGAAGAACGGGAAACGGGTGAGGGATTTGGCATCGAAGGCATTCCACTAGGGGAATTAATTTTGCTCCGGTTATGTGTCAATTGAGTTGGATGCAATGACACGACGGTACCACTCACCGCTATCCTTTATAGTTCTTTTTTGCGTATTAAAATCAACATATATGAGCCCGAACCGCTTTGTAAAACCGTGACCCCACTCAAAATTATCCAGTAAGGACCAGACGAAATATCCACGTACATCTACTCCATCCTGCAAAGCCAGGCTGACCTGGGAAATATGCTGGCGCAGATATTCGAGGCGACGCACGTCGTTGATTTTGCCATCCACCGTAACTTCATCCGGAAAGGCTGCACCGTTCTCGGTAATAAAAATGGGTGGCAGCTTGTAATCATGGTGGATCTTGTTCAGCATCCGCCGGAAGGCAGGAGCGCAGATCTCCCAGCCCATATCGGTATATTCCGCACCAGGGACTGGTGAAATGATCCCCCGGGCTCCCACCAGGGTGCGTGAGTAGGAATTAATGCCCAGGAAATCCAGTTTCTGCGAAATCAGCGCCAGATCACCAGGTTTGACTTCCGGGAAATTGTCACCTACATTATCAATCATCGAGGGATGGTAATGGCCGCGGAATATGGGGTGCAGGAATCCGATACGCTGGCTATTCCAAACCAGGTCTGCGGCAGCAATGTCGCTCGGATCGTCACTGACCGGGTCCACACCCCAACACCCAAGCACAATCCCTGTTTCAAGTGCAGGGTTGATAGCACGGATGGCTTGCACAGCCAATCCGTGTGCCACAAGCAGGTTATGAACGATCTGGTAGACAGTTTTCCAATCGTTTCTTACCCCGGGAGCGTGTTCGCCGGAGCCATATCCATTCTCGGTAATATCGTCGGGTTCGTTAAATGTTGCCCACCTGCGGACGCGATCCCCCAGGCGTTTAACCATGAGAGCAGCGAAATCAGCGAAATATGGAAGATTTTCACGATTAACCCAACCACCTCTATCTTGAAGGGTCTGTGGATAATCCCAATGATGGAGGGTGATGAACGGCTCGATATTGGCTGCCAGCAAGGCATCCACCAGTCGATCATAAAAATCCATTCCTGCAGGATTTATTCGACCGAAGCCGTCCGGTAACACCCTGGTCCACGAAATGGAAAAACGGTAGGCATTCAGTCCGAGCTCGCGCATCAGGGCTATGTCTTCCGGGTAGCGATGGTAATGGTCGCAGGCTATATCGCCCGTTTCGTTGTTGATGATTTTTCCAGGCGTATGACTAAAACGATCCCAAATTGATTCCCCTTTTTGATCCTCGTTCCACGCACCCTCAATCTGATATGCCGCGGTTGCAGCTCCCCACAAAAAACCTGTCGGAAAATGCATTGCGTCCATTACACCTTTCATAACTGAGGGGAACACCTGGTCATCTGAACGTTCCAACTTCATAATCGTACGCTTGTATGGACCGGTCTGTTCATTCTATCATTAACGGTGGCAACAATCGATTCCTTCATATTGCACAGGGTAATCAATGATGAGTGGAAACAGTAAATTCGTTATGAAAAATGAGGTTTTTCTTCGTCGCCCTGTCCATTAAAGTACCTGGTACCTGGGCAGGTCGGTTTTATAAAAGTGGTTAAAAAAATTATATGCCGCCTTATCTCAGTATAGAGTGTTTAGGTGGGCCCGGCAGGAGTCGGATCTGCTACCAAGCGTATTCAGGCTCAAATACAGTTCGGCCAGGGATTTGTCACTCTCAGGGAGATTTTTTACACATAGCCATCAGCTCCGACAATGGCCAAATCGTCCTCTACCCCGCCTTCCGTCCCCAGACCGCGATCACGTCATCCGTTATCGTATCCCTCCCGTTCCGATCGAAGTATGCTCTTGTACGCTCAGAATCTCGTGATACCTCTTCGGGCGGAAAGTTCGAATACCACCACGCGGCTGTTATCGCCGCAAAGAAATCATACATGGCTCCCCCACTGGTGAAGCGCGTTTTCCATGCCTCTCTATAGCTATGGATATCCTCCAACCTTGCCCTGGATGCAAGCTGTCGCAAGTAGGCTTCTGTTCTCGGCCAGAACTCGAGTCGGTAGCCAAGG
This sequence comes from Anaerolineales bacterium UBA877, assembly GCA_002294405.1. Next base: position 65,769 of record DBFP01000018.1, read on the forward strand.
ACATACCTCTTATTGACCGCGCGAAAGCAGCCGTCGATTGCCTCCCAGTAATGCTCGGGGCCATGAGCTCCAATGCTTATCAATCCACCCGGCTTCACCACGCGTATCATTTCCTGCAACGCCTTGTGTTGATTAGGCAGCAGGCCAAAGGTCATGCCTGAGAGCGCAACATCAAAGGAACTATCTGCAAAGGGGAGGTCTTCTGCATCCAACTGAGAGAAGCGGAAAGTTCCGGGATTCGGCAGCGCCTTGTGTTTCGCCGGCTCCATCATGAGCATGGCGATGTCGCCACAGACTGCATTCCTTGCGCCGGCCTGGAGCGCTTTCAGTGCCAGCACTCCAGTACCGCAGCCAATATCTACTACAGATTGTCCGGCGAGTTGGAGTCCCTGCAACTGCACGCCAGCTGCGCGCTCCTGCAAGGAGAGTCCGAGCTGGTCATACTCCTCTACATGATGTGAGAATCTGCCTTCATATCCACCCCTGACGCGGGATTTCATTACCGCAGTGTTCGTGGCTTTTCCTACAAGAAGAGCCAACATGTTGTTGGCGTTGACCATTATCTGCATCGGGATAGTTAATCTGCCAGTCCAGAAAATCGAAGGCATTGGACTTGCTCCTGAAAAGCTATGGGGAGAATCGGGCAGTGCAGCTAATCCTCTTCGTGAATCCACGATCAAACGTATTCAGACTCAATTCCAATTGAGCCATCACCTTACCAAACGTATCCACATGCGATTCGTGGGCCCGCAGGATTCGGACCTGTGACCAAGCGTATTTAGGCTCTGATCCAATTCGGCTATGATTTTAGCCTTAGTCGGATAGCAATTCTTCGCCCAGATATTAACGAGCAGGCATGTCTTGGAAAATACAGGATCCTAAGAAATGAAAAGATGTATCTTGCATATCCTATTCTTCAATAATCTCAATAAGATCGGGTGGAGAATGAGCAACATAATCAGGGCTGCCGGCGAGCAAGTGACTCAAACTCTGATGTCCCCAAGCTACCACAATGCTTATTACTGAAGCCTCTTTTGCTGCGCGAATATCGCTTAACGAATCTCCCACCATAAACACGAATCCCCTCTTTCTTTCTGCTGAAAACCGTTCCCGTGCGACTGATATTTTCTGTGCCTTGGAACCAGGCGAATCTACGCCGTACACAGCTTGAATACATCCATTCAAACCGTGCTCGATAAGAAAGGCATTTACATTTTGCGATGAATTGGTTGTGATAACGGCAAGCGTATTGTTAACAACTAATCTTCTGACAACCTTTTTCAACCCTTTGAAAATTGCAGGAGGGGATTTCTTCTCGGCGAAGCGTTTCAAACAAATCTGGACAAATTCATCTACAAGATGGTCAGGAACTGCACATGCCCGCCCGTACGATGCAAATGACATAACCTCCAGGTTACTTAAATCATCTTTTCTNNCCGTCATAGTCGAAGATAATCAATGCCATGAAAACATTTACCTTCCAAAGCCCCTACCTTCATATGGGGTTTAAGCAAGGAACTGCCCAAGAAAATAATGCGAGAATCTAAAATGCGGTGACGATTATGCCGACAATGGCTGTGATCATTCCAAGCCCTTGAAGTTTGGTGATTTTTTCTTTCAGAAAAAAAATAGCCAATGTTATGGTCACGATCGATAAAGCAGATGATATCGGCGTAATCAAGATTGCGTGTCCAATGGTCAGCCCATAATTAACTATTGCTACTGCGCCAGCCTCAATAATTCCCATCAATAAAACGGCGTATTTGGTTCCTTTGGCAGCTGTCTTCCAGCCCATCTCTCGTTTTACAAGGAAGGAGAAGAGCAGTAAGAATAGAACAATCCCAACTTTTACCAATATGGTCGCTAGCAGCCAACCGACTACTCTAGAAATGATTTCACTAATGTTCCAGAAGATACCAAAGAAAAAAGCGCCAAAGACTGCTTCCTTAACACCTGAGGAGAGTTGAAACCTCTTCTTCCTAATATTACTCCAATTCAAGGATGCCAGAGTGACACCAGAGAGAATCATCAAGACGCCCAAAGTTTGGATAGGAGAAAGCCGCTGTCCCATAAAGACAAAAGCAAACAGCATGGTAAAGACAGCCCATAGGTTCATGGTTGCGGAAACAATGGATATATTGCCTATCTCAAGTCCTTTGAAGTAAAACAAATACCCCGCAGAATAGACGATGGCTGCAATTGGGAACAGAATGATAACCAGGATAGGAACATTGAAGCTTAATCCAGAAACAAGGGCAAGCAGAAGAACAGAAATTGAGCCGGCCAATTGTGACCAAAAGAAAGATTTGTAAGGTCCAATCTGTTTAGAAAAGACACCGCCCAGGAAATCGTATATTCCCCATGCGAACATACCTCCTATTCCAGACAAGATGCTCAATATGGTCGGACCCATGAGTATCGAGGACCTTCCTTATGGCTTAATTAATCTTAGGTGATCAAAAACCTGTCTTATCCAACTGATACGTTCATTATACGCGTCTGCTAAACTCTT